>NZ_JAUQWH010000192.1 GCF_030757795.1 Actinoplanes oryzae | reverse complement strand
CACGGGATCGCGGTGGCCGGCTTCAACACCGACACCCCGATCGCCACGACCAAGCCGGCCCGCGACGAGTCGGCCAAGGCCGTGCCCGACGGCAAGGTGCAGCGCCCGGCGCCGGAGAAGCAGGGCTTCCTGACAAAGGCCGTGGCCGCGGTGAAGGAAAGAGTGCACAGGCCCGGCGACGTCAAGGACCCGGAATCGCGTACGGCCGAACAGCGCAACCCCGACGCGAAGACGCCCGGCCCGGGCAGCCAGCAGCCGGCACCGCAACCGGAGAACGCCGCCGAAGCAGCCGGCGTGGCGAAAAACCAGCCCGCCGGCGACGGAAAGCCCGCCGGTGACAGCGTGGGTACCGAGGAGACGAAGTGACTCAGCCCCGTCGTGAGGTCCTGGAGAAACTGACCCCTGTCCTCACCAAGCGCTGGCTCTCGCCGGACGCCTGGAAGATCGACACGTACGAGCGCCTCGACGGCTACCTCGCCGTCAAGAAGGCCCTCGAGGTCCACCCCGACGACCTCATCCAGCTCATCAAGGACTCGGGCCTGCGCGGCCGCGGCGGCGCCGGCTTCCCGACCGGCCTCAAGTGGGGCTTCATCCCGCAGGGCGACGGCAAGCCGCACTACCTGGTCATCAACGCCGACGAGGGCGAGCCGGGCACCTGCAAGGACCTGCCGCTGATGACGTGGGACCCGCACTCGCTGATCGAGGGCGCGATCATCGCCGCGTACGCCATCCGCGCCGCCCGCGCCTACATCTACATCCGTGGCGAGGCCGTCCACGCGGCCCGCCGCCTCCGCAACGCCGTCAAGGAGGCGTACGCCAAGGGCTACCTGGGCGAGAACATCCTCGGCTCCGGGTTCGACCTCGACCTGGTCGTGCACAGCGGCGCCGGGGCGTACATCTGCGGCGAGGAGACGGCGCTGCTCGACTCGCTGGAGGGCTTCCGCGGCCAGCCCCGGCTGAGGCCGCCGTTCCCCGCGGTCGCCGGCCTCTACGCGAGCCCGACGGTCGTCAACAATGTCGGCACGATCGCCAGCGTGCCGTACATCGTGCTCGGCGGCGCCGACTGGTGGAAGAGCATGGGCACCGAGAAGTCGGCCGGCCCGATGATCTACTCGCTGTCGGGCCGCGTGGCCAACCCCGGCCAGTACGAGTGCGGCCTCGGCATCACCCTCCGCGAGCTGCTCGAACTCGCGGGCGGCATGAAGCCCGGCCACAACCTGAAGTTCTGGACGCCGGGCGGCTCGTCGACCCCGCTGCTGACCGCCGAGCACATCGACACCCCGATGGACTTCGAGGGCGTCGCGGCGGCCGGCTCGATCCTCGGCACGACGGCGATGCAGATCTTCAGCGACCAGGACTGCCCGGTGTACGCGACCTGGCGCTGGCTGGAGTTCTACCACCACGAGTCGTGCGGCAAGTGCACCCCGTGCCGCGAGGGCAACTACTGGATGGTGCGCACCTACCGGCGGATCCTCTCCGGCGAGGGCACCTACCAGGACCTGGACACGCTGCAGGACACCGCGGACAACATCTTCGGCCGCGCGTTCTGCGGTCTCGGCGACGGCGCGGCCACCCCGGTCGTGTCGACGCTCAAGTGGTTCCGGCAGGACTACCTGGACTACATCGAGGGTCGGACGGCTCCCCGCCTGTCCGCGAAGACCCTGGTGGGAGCGCACTGATGACCGACGTAGCCAAGAAGACAGACCAGGTCACCCTCACCATCGACGGCATCGAGGTCCAGGCCGCCAAGGGCGAGCTGGTGATCCGGGTCGCCGAGCGGATGGGCATCGCCATCCCGCGCTTCTGCGACCACCCGCTGCTCGCCCCGGCGGGCGCCTGCCGGCAGTGCCTGGTCGAGGTGGAGGGCCAGCGCAAGCCGGTCGCCTCCTGCACCCAGACCGTCGCCGAGGGCATGGTCGTCAAGACGCAGCTCAGCTCGCCGGTGGCAGCGAAGGCCCAGGGCGGCATCATGGAGCTGCTGCTCGCCAACCATCCGCTCGACTGCCCGACCTGTGACAAGGGCGGCGAGTGCCCGCTGCAGAACCAGGCGATGAGCAGCGGCCGCACCGATTCGCGCTTCCACGAGCACAAGCGCGAGTACGAGAAGCCGATCCACATCTCCAGCCAGGTGCTGCTGGACCGCGAGCGGTGCATCCTCTGCCAGCGCTGCACGCGGTTCTCGGAGGAGATCGCGGGCGACAAGTTCATCGACCTGATGGACCGCTCGTCCGGCGAGCAGATCAATGTCTACAGAGACGACTTCTTCGGAGGTACGGGCACCGGGGACGGCCAGGTCGGCGAGGGCGACGGCGACGTGGCCTTCAACTCGTACTTCTCCGGCAACACGATCCAGATCTGTCCCGTCGGGGCGCTCACGGGCGAGCAGTACAGGTTCCGTGCCCGCCCGTTCGACCTCGTCTCCACTCCCACGACGTGCGAGCACTGCTCGGCCGGCTGCTCGATGCGCGCCGACCACCGTCGCGGCAAGGTGCTGCGCCGCCTGGCCGGGGACGACGCCGCGGTCAACGAGGAGTGGAACTGCGACAAGGGCCGGTGGGGCTTCCGCTACGCCACCGGGTACGACCGCATCACGACGCCGCTCGTGCGCGACGCCCGTACCGGGGAACTGCGCGAAGCGTCCTGGTCGGAGGCCCTGCTCGCGGCCGCCGAGGGGCTCGCGGCGGCGAAGGAGCGCGGCGTCGGCGTGCTCACCGGCGGCCGGCTGACGGTGGAGGACGCGTACGCGTACGCGAAATTCGCCCGCACGGTCCTCGGCACGAACGACATCGACTTCCGCGCCCGCCCGCTGTCCACCGAGGAGGCCGACTTCCTGGCCGCCACGGTCGCCGGGGTCAGCGACGTCACGTACGACGACGTCGAGAACGCCCCCTCGGCGGTGGTCGTCGGGCTGGAGCCGGAGGAGGAGTGCCCGATCCTCTTCCTGCGCCTGCGCAAGGGCTCGCGGAAGAACAAGCTGAAGGTGACGGCCGTGGCGCCGTTCCTGAGCCGGGGCTTCGAGAAGCTCGGCGCGACGGTGGTCACCGCGGTGCCGGGCGACGAGGCGCGGCTGCTCAACACCGACGCCACGGTCGCGGCGGCCCTGGCCATGCCGGGTGCACTGCTCATCGTGGGCGAGCGGCTGGCGAGTGTTCCGGGCGGACTCTCGGCGGCCGCGGCGCTGGCGGAGCGTACGGGTGCCCGCCTCGCCTGGGTCCCGCGCCGCGCGGGTGACCGGGGCGCGGTGGACGCGGGCTGCCTGCCCAACCTCCTGCCCGGTGGCCGGCTGGTCGCCGACGAGGCGGCCCGGGCCGAGATCGCCGCGGCCTGGGACGTCGACGTGACCAGCCTGCCCACCGCGGCCGGCCGGGACACGGACGCGATCATCGCGGCGGCCGCCGACGGCGCGCTCGGTGGCCTCCTGGTCGCCGGCGTCGACCCGGCCGACCTGGCCGACGTACGCCTGGCCGAGCAGGCGCTGGACGCGGTGCCGTTCCTGGTCAGCGTCGAGCTGCGGCAGAGTGCTGTGACCCGGCGCGCCGACGTGGTGCTGCCGATCGCCCCGGCTGCCGAGAAGTCCGGCACGTTCATGGACTGGGAGGGCCGGCTGCGGACCTTCGGGACGGTCCTGCCGACCGGGGCCATGACCGACGGCCGGGTGCTCGAGGCGATCGCCGCGCTGCTGGACGTCACGCTCGCCACCGGCGACGTGGACGAGGTCCGGCGGGAGCTCGGGATCATGCCGGCCAGCCGGTCGGCGCGGCCCGCCGCCCCGACGGTCGCCGCCAAGGAGCTGCCGAAGCCCGGCAAGGACGAGGCCGTGCTCGCCACCTGGCACCACCTGATCGACCTCGGCTCGCTGCTCGACGGGGACGAGGTGCTGGCCGGGACCGCCCGGCCGCCGCTGGTGCGGATCGGCAAGGCGCTCGCGGAGTCGCTCGGCGTGGCCGACGGCGACGCGGTGACCGTCGGCACCGACCGCGGCGCGATCACGCTGCCGGTGGCGATCACCGACCTGCCGCCGCAGGTGGTGTGGCTGCCCACGAACTCGCCGGGCGCGACGACTCGCCGCAGCCTGGGCGTCACCTCGGGCGCGGTGGTCCGGCTGACCGCCGGCAAGCCGGGCCCGATCCTCGCACAAGGGGCCGACCGATGAACTTCCTCGCCGCGGCGCAGGACCCGACGCTGCAGACGTTCGAAGAGGACGTCTGGTGGATCACGCTGATCAAGCTCTTCGGCGTCTTCGTCATCCTGCTGCTGCTGACCCTGTTCACCATCAACTACGAGCGCAAGGTCGTGGCCCGGATGGCGGTCCGGCCGGGCCCCAACCAGGTCGGCCCCAAGGGTTGGTTGCAGAGCCTGACCGACGGCCTCAAGCTGCCGTTCAAGGAAGAGATCATCCCGAAGACCGCGGACAAGGTGGTCTACTTCATCGCCCCGGTGATCTCGGCGACCTGCGCGTTCACCGCGTTCTCGGTGATCCCGTTCGGGCCGGTGGTGTCGATCTTCGGGCACCACACGGCCCTGCAGCTCACTGACGTCCCGGTGTCGGTGCTGGTCCTGCTCGCCTGCTCGTCGATGAGCGTCTACGGCGTCGTCCTCGCGGGCTGGGCGTCCGGGTCGACCTACCCGCTGCTCGGCGGTCTGCGATCAAGTGCGCAGATGATCTCGTACGAGGTGGCGATGGGCCTGTCCATCGTGGCGGTCTTCATGACCGCGGGCACGATGAGCACCTCGCAGATCGTGAAGGCGCAGGCGGGCAACGGCGAGGCGTCCTTCGACATCCTCGGCTGGAACCCGACGGCCCCGAGCTGGTACGCGGTCATGCTGCTGCCCAGCTTCATCATCTACTGCATCGCGGCGGTCGGTGAGACCAACCGGGCGCCCTTCGACCTGCCCGAGGCGGAGTCGGAGCTGGTCGGCGGCTTCCACACCGAGTACTCGTCGTTCAAGTTCGCGCTGTTCTTCCTCGCCGAGTACATCAACATGATCACGGTCTCGGCCTTCGCGACGACGCTGTTCCTCGGCGGCTGGCGGGCGCCCGCGCCCATCACCAGCTTCTGGGAGGGCGCGAACTCGGGCTGGTGGCCGCTGGTCTGGTGGCTGGCGAAGGTGCTGATCCTGCTCTTCGGCTTCATCTGGCTGCGGGCGACCCTGCCCCGCATGCGCTACGACCAGTTCATGCGCTTCGGCTGGAAGGTCCTCATCCCGATCAACCTGGTCTGGATCCTCTTCCTGGCCGGCGTCCGGGTCACCAACGACCGGGTCGACGGCGGCGCCCGCTACCTGGTCTACCTCGCGGCGGCCGTGGTGGTGCTGGTCATCGCCTGGCTGTGGCCGGCGAGCCGCAAGGAGCGCGAGTACTCCCTCGAGGAGCAGCTGGCGGCCCGGCCCCCGGGCAGCTTCCCGGTTCCGCCGATGGACCTCCAGGTCCCACCCAGCCCACGAGCGCGACGGGCGGTCGCCGAGCGGCAGCCCGCCACGGTCGGCGGGAACGACACGCAGACGTCAGACGAGGAGGTGTGACGTGGGCACCTTCACCGGCTCCTTCAAGGGTTTCGGCGTGACCTTCGCGCACATGTTCCGCAAGGTCATCACCACCGACTACCCGTTCTCCCCGCCCACGCCGGCGCCGCGCTACCACGGGCGGCACATCCTCAACCGGCACCCGGACGGCCTGGAGAAGTGCATCGGCTGCGAGCTGTGCGCCTGGGCCTGCCCGGCCGACGCGATCTACGTCGAGGGCGGCGACAACACCGACGAGCAGCGCTTCTCGCCGGGCGAGCGGTACGCCAGCATCTACCAGATCAACTACGCCCGCTGCATCTTCTGCGGGCTGTGCATCGAGGCCTGCCCGACGCGCTCGCTGACCATGAGCAACGAGTACGAGCTGGCCCGCGACAACCGGCAGGACCTCATCTTCACGAAGAAGGAGCTGCTGGCGCCGCTGCTGCCCGGGATGGAGCAGCCGCCGCACCCGATGCGCCTGGGTGACACCGACAAGGACTACTACGTCGGTGCGCTGCAGAACCCGGGCACGTCGGCCGGCGCGGAGCGGGCGCCCTGGTCGGAGACCGGCACGCAGGATGCCGCGGGCGAGATGGTGCCGGGTCAGCGGACGGAGGCCGCGCGATGACCGGCGACGTCGTTCTCCTGGCAGCCGACGCGGCCGCGAAGGTGTCGACGGGCGAGGCCTGGGCGTTCTGGATCCTCGGCACGCTGGCCGTGATCGGCGGCCTGGGCATGGTGCTCGCGCGCAACGCGGTGCACTCGGCCCTCTGGCTCGTGGTCACCATGCTCTGCCTGGGCTTCCTCTACGTGGTCAACGCGGCGCCCTTCCTCGGCGCGGTGCAGATCATCGTCTACACCGGCGCGATCATGATGCTGTTCCTCTTCGTGCTCATGCTGGTCGGCCGGGACGCCTCGGACTCCCTGATCGAGACGCTGCGCAACCAGCGCGTCGCCGCGATCCTGCTGGGCGTCGCCTTCGGTGTCCTGATCGCCACCGGCCTGGCCCGCTCGCTGGGGGACACCGCGGTCGTCGGGCTCGCCGACGCCAACGCGGGCGGCAACGTGCAGGGCATCGCCCGGCTGCTGTTCACCAAGTACGTCTTCGCCTTCGAGGTGACCTCCGCGCTGCTCATCACCGCGGCGGTCGGGGCCATGGTGCTCGCCCACGTGGAGCGCGCCAAGGGCGAGAAGGTGGACCAGCCGACGCGGATGCGCGACCGCTTCCGGCCCGGCAACTACCCCGGTGCCAAGGCGGGGCCGGGCGTCTACGCGAACACCATGTCGGTCGCCGCGCCCGGCAAGCTGCCGGACGGCAGCGAGTCCGAGCGCACGCTGTCGCCGATCCTGCCCCGGCGTGAGCTGACGCCCACCGAGGCCGCACCGAAGAGGACAGAGAAGTGACACCTGACTACTACCTCGTACTCGCGGCCATCCTCTTCACCATCGGCGCCGCCGGGGTGCTGGTGCGCCGCAACGCGATCGTGCTGTTCATGTGCATCGAGCTCATGCTGAACGCGGCCAACCTCGCGCTGGTCACCTTCAGCCGGATCAACGGCACCCTGGACGGCCAGATCATCTCGTTCTTCGTGATGGTCGTCGCCGCGGCGGAGGTCGTCGTCGGGCTCGCGATCATCATGTCGATCTTCCGTACGCGACGCTCGGCGAGCGTCGACGACGCCAACCTCCTCAAGTACTAGGCGGTCACCGTGGAACAAGTGGAGTACGCCCAGGCCACGGGGCTTCTGAGTGGTTTGTGGCTACTTGTCGCCATCCCGCTGGCGAGCGCGGCGGTCCTGTTGCTGCTCGGCAAGCGGGCCGACAAGTGGGGACACTGGCTCGGCGTACTCGCCGTGGCCGTCCCCTTCGTGCTGGGTCTGGCGATGTTCTTCAGCCTGGCCGGGCTCGACGAGGAGGCACGCTCGGCGCAGCAGAGCCTCTGGGACTTCATGGTCGTCGGTCAGCTGCACGTCGACTTCGGGCTGCTGTTCGACCCGCTCTCCGGCGTCTTCGTCCTGCTGATCACCGGCGTCGGGTCCCTGATCCACCTGTACGCGGTGGGCTACATGGCGCACGACGAGGGGCGCCGGAAGTTCTTCGCCTACTTCAACCTCTTCGTCGCGGCCATGCTCCTGCTGGTCCTCGGCAACAACTACGTGATGCTCTACTTCGGCTGGGAGGGCGTGGGCGTCGCGTCGTACCTGCTGATCTCCTTCTGGTACACCCGGCCGTCGGCCGCCACGGCGGGCAAGAAGGCGTTCCTGATGAACCGCGTCGGCGACGCCGGCCTGGCCATCGGCATCTTCCTGATGTTCACGACGCTCGGCACCACGCAGTACGACGCGGTGTTCAGCGGGGTCGGGGCGCTGTCCGCCACGACGATCCTGATCATGGGCATCCTGCTGCTGCTCGGCGCCGCCGGTAAGTCCGGTCAGTTCCCGCTGCACGCGTGGCTGCCGGACGCCATGGAGGGCCCGACCCCGGTGTCGGCGCTCATCCACGCGGCGACGATGGTCACCGCCGGCGTCTACCTGATCGCCCGCTCCAACCCGATCTTCTCGGCGAACCTCACGCTGCAGACGATCGTGGTCAGCGTCGGGGCGCTCACCCTGCTGATCGGCTGCATCATCGGCGCGGCCAAGGACGACATCAAGCGCGTCCTGGCGTGGTCGACGGTCAGCCAGATCGGCTACATGTTCCTCGGCGTCGGGCTCGGCGGCGGGGCGTACGCGCTGGCGATCATCCACCTGCTCGCGCACGGCTTCTTCAAGGCGAACATGTTCCTGGGCGCCGGCTCGGTCATGCACGGGATGCACGACCAGGTCGACATCCGGCGCTTCGGCGGCCTGCGCAAGTACATGAAGTGGACGTGGCTCACCTTCATGATGGGCTGGCTCGCGATCATCGGCATCCCGCCGCTGTCCGGCTACTTCTCGAAGGAGCCGATCATCGCGGCGGCGTTCGAGCGCGAGGGCTGGACGGCGTGGCTGTTCGGCATGGCCGCGCTGCTGGGCGCCGGGCTCACCGCGTTCTACATGACCCGGCTGTTCGTGCTGACGTTCCACGGCCCGCAGCGGTGGACCGACGACATCCACGAGCCGCACGAGTCGCCGTACATCATGACCGTGCCGTTGATGCTCCTGGCGCTCGGCTCGATCGTGGCCGGTGGCCTGATGGCCTCGCCGGTGGCGCACTGGCTCGAACCGGTCCTCGGGCCGGAGGCCGCCGAGGTCCACGCCGTCATCCCGCACTGGCTGATCACGGTGCTGTCGCTGGTGATCACCGTCCTCGGTGCCGGCCTCGCCTGGGCGATGTTCCGCCGGGGCACGGCGACCGCGCCGGAGCCGGCCGGGGTGCTGGTCACCGCGGCCCGCAAGAACCTCTACACCGACGCGATCAACGAGGCGGTGTTCGAGCGGCCCGGCATCTACCTGACCCGGGCGCTCGTCTACCTCGACAACAAGGGCATCGACGGGATCGTCAACGGGCTCGCGGCCGGGGTGGGCGGCAGCTCCGGACGGATCCGGCGGCTGCAGACCGGGTTCGTCCGCTCGTACGCGTTGTCCATGCTCACCGGTGCCGTGCTGGTCGTCGGCGCCTTCCTCGCGATCCAGCTGGGGTGGTTGGCGTCATGAGTGACTTCCCGTTCCTGTCCGTCCTGACGCTGTTGCCGCTGGTGGGCGCCGTCGTCGTGGCGTTCCTCCCGCGTACGCGGCCGGGGCAGGCCAAATACGTCGCCCTGGGCTTCTCCCTGGCGGTCCTGGTGCTCAGCATCGTCATGTGGGTCGCCTTCAACGTCGGCGGCGAGCGCTTCCAGTTCCGCGAGTCCTACCAGTGGATCCCCACCTGGGACGCGCGGTTCACGTTCGCGGCCGACGGCATCGCGCTCGTCATGCTCGTCCTCATCGCGATCCTCATCCCGGTGGTGCTGCTCGCCTCCTGGAACGACGTGGACGAGTCGCAGCGCTCGGTGCCCGCGTACTTCGCGCTCCTGCTCCTGCTCGAGAGCACGATGATCGGCGTCTTCGCGGCCGCCGACGTGTTCCTGTTCTACGTGTTCTTCGAGGTCATGCTCGTGCCGATGTACTTCCTCATCGGCTCGTTCGGCGGGCCCCGCCGGCAGTACGCGGCGGTGAAGTTCTTCCTCTACTCCCTGGTCGGCGGCCTCTTCATGCTGGCCGCGGTCATCGGCCTGTGGGTGGTCGGCGGGCACACCTTCGACTGGCAGGCGCTGGTGCAGGCGTCCGGCTCCTTCGAGACGGACACGGCCCGCTGGCTGTTCCTCGGCTTCTTCGTCGCGTTCGCGATCAAGGCGCCGTTCTTCCCGTTCCACACCTGGCTGCCCGATGCCGGTGCGGCCGCCCCGGTCGGCGCCTCCGCGCTGCTGGTCGGCGTCCTGGACAAGGTCGGCACGTTCGGCATCCTGCGCTACTGCCTGCCGATGTTCCCGGAGGCGTCCCGCTGGTTCGCGCCGGCCGCGCTGATCCTCGGCGTGATCGGCATCCTGTACGCCGCCCTGCTCGCCGTCGGTCAGAACGACCTCAAGCGCCTGGTGTCGTACACGTCGATCGCGCATTTCGGCTTCATCGGCATCGGCATCTTCGCCTTCACCACCCAGGCGGGGACCGGCTCGGTGCTCTACATGGTCAACCACGGGCTCGCCACCGGCCTGCTGTTCCTGGTCGTGGGCATGTTCGTGGCGCGCCGGGGCTCGGCCCTGGTCAGTGACTTCGGGGGCGCCGGCAAGCTGGTGCCCGTACTCGCCGGGCTGTTGTTCTTCGCCGGCCTGGCCTCGCTGGCACTGCCCGGCACCGCGCCGTTCGTCAGCGAGTTCCTGGTGCTCATCGGCACCTTCAGCACGCACAAGGCGTACGCGGTGATCGCCACCGCGGGCATCATCCTCGCCGCCGCGTACGTGCTGTGGATGGTGCAGCGGACCACGCAGGGCACCCTCAACCCGGCCCTCGCCGAGGCGCCGGAGATGCGCAAGGACATCACGCTGCGCGAGAAGATCGTCGTCGCGCCGCTGGTGCTGCTCCTGCTGGTCCTCGGCTTCTATCCGAAGCCGGTCACGGATGTGATCAACCCGGCGGTCGAGGCGACCATGCAGGACGTCGGGACGACCGACCCGGCGCCGACGGCGGTCGCGAACGGAAGGGTGGCGCGGTAGCCATGGGAGACCTCACACTGCCCGACATCGACTACGGCGCCCTGGCGCCCATGTTGATCCTCTTCGGGGCGGCCTGCCTGGGCGTCCTCGTCGAGGCGATCGTGCCCCGGGCCCGGCGGCACGGCGTCCAGCTGACGCTGGCGCTGCTGTCCCTGGTCGCCGCGCTGGTCGTGGTCATCGTCGAGCGCAACACCCGGATCGTCACCATCGGCGGCGCGGTCGCCATCGACGGGCCGTCGATCTTCCTGCAGGGCTCGATCCTGTTGCTCGGCATCGTCTCGCTGCTGCTCATCGGCGAGCGTTCGATCGAGGCCGGCGGCGCCTTCGTCTCCCAGGCCGCGGTCACCGTCGGCTCGCAGAAGGACCTGCGACAGGTGGGCAGCGCGGGCGGCGCGACGGAGGTCTACCCGCTGACCGTCTTCTCGCTCGGCGGCATGCTGCTCTTCGTCGCGGCCAACGACCTGCTCACCATGTTCGTCGCGCTCGAAGTCCTCTCGCTGCCGCTCTACCTGCTCTGCGCGCTGGCCCGGCGCCGGCGCCTGCTCAGCCAGGAGGCGGCGCTCAAGTACTTCCTGCTCGGCTCGTACGCGTCCGCCTTCTTCCTCTTCGGCGTGGCGCTGCTCTACGGCTACAGCGGCGCGGTCGACCTCGCGGCCATCCACACCGCGGTCGCCGACCCGTCCCGCAGCGAGGTGCTCCTCTTCGGCGGCCTCGCCCTGGTCGCCATCGGCCTGCTCTTCAAGAGCGCGGCGGCGCCCTTCCACGTGTGGACCCCGGACGTCTACCAGGGCGCGCCGACCCCGGTGACGGCCCTCATGGCCGCCTGTACGAAGGTCGCGGCGTTCGGCGCCCTGCTGCGGGTGCTCTACGTGGCCTTCGACGGGGTGCGCTGGGACTTCCAGCCGGTGCTCGGTGCGGTCGCCGTGCTCACCATGCTCGTCGGCGCCATCCTGGCGGTCACGCAGACGGACATGAAGCGGCTGCTGGCGTACTCGTCGATCGCGAACGCGGGCTACCTGCTGGTGGGCGTGCTGGCGCTCAACAAGGAGGGGCTGAGCGGGACCATGTTCTACCTGGTCGCGTACGGCTTCTCGGTGCTCGCCGCCTTCGGCATCGTGAGCCTGGTCCGCGACAGCGAGGGCGAGGCGACACACCTGTCCCGCTGGGCCGGTCTGGGGCGCAGGAGCCCGATCCTCGCCGGCCTGTTCTCGTTCCTGCTGCTGGCCTTTGCGGGCATCCCGCTGACCAGCGGCTTCACGGCCAAGTTCGCGGTCTTCGGGGCGGCCGTCGACGGCGGGCAGACCTGGCTCGTCATCGTGGGCGTCATCACGAGCATGCTGCTGGCCTTCCCGTACCTGCGGGTGGTCGTCCTGATGTGGCTGTCCGAGCCGGGCGAGACGACGCCGGCGGTGTCGGTGCCGGGCTTCCTGACCTCGGCGGCGCTGGCGATCGGGGTGATCGCGACCTTCGCCCTGGGCGTGATCCCGGCACCCCTGCTCGACCTCACCAACGACGCGGCGAATTTCGTGCGATAGCCCGCTTCTCGTGACGCGGCCCCGGCAGCACGCCGGGGCCGTGCCCATTCATCCAGTCGCGCAGCTCTTGCGCCGTCTCGTGGTCGCCCAGCGCATCGAGCAGCCGCCCCAGCGTCGTGTGGACGAGTCGCATCTTGGGGCCGAAGGCATCCGGATGGGCGTCGAAATACTCCTCCCAGATGCCGATCGCCTCGACGCAGGCGTCCACCCCGGCCGGCAGATCCTGTCCTGTCGTGGCGCACAGTTCGGCGTATCCGTTGAGAGCGTTGGCCAGGCCGTCGCCATGGCCGCGGGGATTGAGCCGAGCGGCCTCCCGGTAAAGGTCCACGGACTCTCGGATGGCGGCGAAGGCTTCGGCCGGACGGCGGTTGTCGCTCTCGATCATGCCGAGGAGGAAGAGGGAGGCGGCCAGGTCCGCGCCGTGCCGCTCCGGCAGGGCACCGGCCAGCCGCCGCCGGATGGCGACCGCTTCGCGTGCGGCCGGTTCCTCACTCATGCCGACGTTGTGCAGAGCCAGGGCCAGGGCCGGAAGGTGCGTGCCCGGGTCCGCCTCGGCGAGCTCCCGGAAGATGGCCACCGCCTCGAGTCCCGCCGACGTCGCGTCCGCCTCCCGGCCCACTCTGCTCAGCCGGAGGCCGAGGTTGAGCAACGACGTCGCCAGCGCGGCCGGATCCAAGGAGCGGCGGATGGTCACCGACTCCTCGGCGGCTGCCAGGGCATCCTCGTCCCGGCCCACCTCGCCCAGGTAGGTGCCCAGGTTGTTGAGTGCCATGGCCAACGCCGGACGGTGCGCTTCCGGCTGGGCATCGGCAAGGCGACGGTAGGCCGCCACGGACTCCTCGACCGCGGCGAGCGCCTCGCTGCGCAGGCCGAGGCCCGACCGCAGCGTCGCCAGGTTGTTCAGGGCCTTGGCGAAGTCGGCGCCGTGTGCCACGAAGTCCTGTCCGGCCAGGCGCCGCCACAGCTCCGCGCCCTCCGTGACCATCGCGAGCCCCTCGGCGGGGCGACCGAGACCCAAGTGGACGTTGGCGAGGCTCACCAATGCCTCGGCGAGGCGAGGCCGGTGCGCCGCCGGGCGGGCGTCCGCCAGCACCCGGCAGATCGCCACGCACTCCTCGGCCGGACCGAGCGCCTCGCGGCTGCGGCCGGCCGCGGCGAGCCGGGCGCTGTAATTGAGCAACGCGACGGCCAGGCCGGGAAGGTGGGCGCTGGGATTCCCGGCGGCCAGCTCGCGGCGGATGTCGGCCGCCTCACCGCCCGGCTCCGCGGCCTCCCGGAGGCGGCCCACCAGTTCCAGGACGATGCAGTGATTGGTCAGGGCGTTGGACAGCATCGGCCGGTAGGCGGCCGGATTGGCCTCGACGAGCCGCCGGTAGAGGGCAACGGCCTCGTCTGTCGCGGCGACGGCGTCCCGGGTTCGCCCCGCGAGGGCACGTGCCGTCCCCAGGTCGCTCAAAGCCCGGGCCAGTCCGGCGGAGTGCGCACCGGGATTCCGGCCGACCAGCCACCGGCGCGCGTCGATCGTGGCTTCGATCGCCAGGACAGCGTCGCCGGGGCGGCCACGGGCGATGAGGTGGGAGCCGACGTCCTGCAGGATGCTGATCCGGAGCAGGGCGTGCCGGTCCGGGTCGGCGGTGGCCAGCTCGTCCGCGGCGGACAGGGCCATCTTGAGGAAGTCGATGCCCTCCCGCGCGCGTCCCACGGCGGCCAGGGCGTTGCCGAGGACCCGGAGATCCACTGCCACCCCGGCCGCGTGCGGGGCGAGACCTTCGGCGCGGATCAGCGACCTTCGCAGGTCGGCCGCCTCCTGGGCGCGCTGCAGCGCCTCCTCGGACCGGCCCAGGGAGCTCAGCACCGTGGAGATGTCGCGGACGAGTCTTATCCGGGTCGGGGCGGGCAAGGCCGAGCCGCCGACGTTGAGCGCCTCCTCCCAGGCCTGCCGGGCGTGCTCGTGCAGACCGGCACCGTCGAGTCGCTCCCCGTGCCGGGCGAGAACCAGGGCGCGGTCCAGGTCGCTGCTCGCGGTGGTCAGCCGGAGGGCGGTCAGCCGTTCGCTGAGGGCAGCGGCGCCCACCTCCAGGTCGGCCACGCCCACGGGAATCCGGCGGTCGACGAGTTCGAGCGTCTCGAGGTCCACCCACGGGACCTCGGCGAAGCGGCCGATCGTGGCACCGCCCGCGGCGAGCAGCAGGTCGGGCCGGGCGCGGATCAGGGGGAGCAGCACGCTCTGGGCGATGTGCTGCCAGCGGAGAGCGGTCTCCACGAGGACCGCCATCGTCGGTGCTGTCCATGCGGGCGGGGCGCCGGTGCCCAGCAGGCGGCTCACCGCGGCCGGGGCCCAGACGTCGGGCTCGAAGTCGCTCGTCGTGGTGGGGGTCGTTCCGCGCGGGGTCGTTCCGCCGGGGGTCGTTTCGCCGGGGGTCGTTTCGCCGGGGGTCGTTTCGCCCGGGGTCGTTTCGCCCGGGGTCATGAGGCCGATCAGGTCCTCGCCGAGGCGGTCGGGGTGCAGGGCCTCGAGGACGGTGCCGGGGCGCTCGGGTGGATAGCAGGCCGCATGGCGGGACAGGAGGGTCACCGGCGACGTGTCGCTGATCTCGGCGGTCGACACCGCCTTGCGGGCGGCTGCCGGGTCCATCGCGCCGATCAGGGTGGCGACATAGACGGTGCGGCTGAGGTCGTACGGATCCGAGCCGCCCGGGAGCAGGTGCCAGTACGCCGCCTCCCGGTGCAGCAGCCGGGCGGACAACCGGTGCACCTCACCGGGCGCCTCGCCGCCGTCGTCCACCGCCACGAGAGCGGCCATGTGCACGCTCAGGATCTGCGCGAAGTCCGGCGCGTCCAGCGTGGCCGGGGGCACCGGGGTCGCCGTGCCCGGCAGGCCCAGTGCCGTCGCGAACCGCTCCGCGGCGGTGCGGAACAGCTCCGCCCGGTCCAGCGGCTCGTGGCCCAGGGGGCGTAGGGCCTGTCCGTGCGCCGGGACGGTCAGCTCGGAGTCGAGCCGGGTGACCAGCGCGGACCACCAGAAGCCGGCCGACCGCGACAGCAGCAGCACGCGGACGGTGGTGCCCGTGCCCAGGCCGAGGTTGCTCAGGTCGTTGAGCAGGGCGTAGAGGTCCTCGGCGGGCCAGCGCTCGGCGTAGTCGACGACGACGAGCAGCCGGTCGTCCCAGGGCAGGTGATCGGCCGGGCCCGGGGTCGCGCGGTGATGGGCCTGCCAGACCGTCCAGCCCCGGGCGGCGGCCGCGCCGGCGAAGTGCAGGGCGAGCCGGGTCTTGCCCTGGCCGCCAGGCGCGTGCAGCAGGCGTACGGACATCGCCTCCGGCCCGTCGAGCCAGCGGCCAAGCTCGTCGAGCTCGCCCTCGCGGCCGCTGAAGGGCACGATCCGGTGCCGGGGGAGCAGGAGCAGGCTCGGCCGCTGCCGGGCCTCCGCCGGGCCGGGGGCGACCGGCTCCGGATCCATCGGCATCAGCCGATAGGGGCGGCGGC
>NZ_JAUQWH010000191.1 GCF_030757795.1 Actinoplanes oryzae | reverse complement strand
CGCCGGGGGCACGATCGCCACCGAGTACGCCCGCCGGTGGAGCCGCGAGCCGCGCCGCCCGGTCTACCGGCCCGCCGAGTTGCCGGAGAGCCAGATCATCCGCCCCCGCACGGAGCCCGAGAGCCGCCACGGCCGCCACTCGGTCCCCCCGCCGCCCCGGCCCCGCCGCCGCACGGACCTGCGCGTGGTCCGCGGCGAGGGCGACGCCCGCACCGGCTGGGGCACGGGCGGCGGCAGCGCGGAGAGCGGGCGCGACCGCTGGGACGACCCGGGACCCTATTACCAGGCCGTCCCGGGCGAGAACTACCGCTGAGGCCGACCCGGGGCCGCGCCGCCACGCGGCTCCGGGCCGCGCCGCGGCCCCCAGGATGCTGCGCGGCCCAGGCTGCAACGCGGCCCGAGGCTGCAACGCGCCCCCGGGCGGCGGCGCGGCCCGGCGGCACGGCGGCGCGGCCCGGCCCGGCGGTATTCGCGGCTCAGGCGGACTTGCCGGCCCGGTCGCGGAGCCGGGGCAGGATGTCCTGGCCGTACACCTGCAGGAAGCGCTCCTGGTCCGGGCCCGGCGCGTGGAACACCAGGTGCTTGAAGCCCATGTCGAGGTATTCCGCCACCTTGGCGGCGTGCTCGTCCGGGTCGGAGGAGACGATCCAGCGCGACACCGTCCGGTCGACCGGCAGCGCGTCCGCGCGGCGCTGCATCTCGATCGGGTCCTCGACGCCGGTCTTCTCCTCCGGGGAGAGGGCGAGCGCGCCCCAGTAGTGCGTGTCGTTGCGCGCCTTCTCCAGGTCGGGGTCGAAGGAGACCTTGACCTCGATCATGAGGTCGAGGTCGTCGAGCGACTTGCCGCCCTTCTCGGCGCCCTCGCGCACGGCCGGGAGCAGTGTGTCGGTGTAGAGCCCGTGGCCCTTGCCGCTGGTCGTGATGAAACCGTCGGCGATGCGGCCGGCCAGGCGCGTGGCGGCCGGCCCCGAGGCGCCGATGTAGATCGGCACCGGGGTGTCCGGCTTGTCGTAGATCGTGGCCGTCTCGGTGCGGTAGAACTGCCCCTCGAACGTCACCCTGTCCTCGGACCACAGCCGCTGGATCAGCTGGACGGCCTCCTTGAGCCGGGCGAAGCGCTCCTTGCCCTCGGGCCAGGTCAGGCCGAGCGGCACCTCGTTGAGCGACTCGCCGGAGCCGACGCCGAGGATGACGCGGCCCGGGGCGAGGCAGCCGAGCGTCGCGAAGGCCTGCGCGACGACGGCCGGGTGGTAGCGGAACGTCGGGGTGAGCACGCTGGTGCCGATCAGCACGCGCTCGGTGCTGGTGGCGAGCGCGCCGAGCCAGGGCAGCGCGGCGGGCGCGTGGCCGCCGTCGTGCCGCCAGGGCTGCAGGTGGTCGCTCACGAAGACGGAGTCGAATCCCTGCTGCTCCGCCTCGATGCCGTAGCGGAGCAGCTCGCGCGGCGCGAACTGCTCCGCGGATGCCTTGTAGCCGAACCGAGTCATGAATCGACCCTATCCCGCTGCCCGGTACGCCTTGCCCGCCTCGGTCGGAGTGGACGAGTCCCGGTAGAGCCCGAAGTCGACGCTGTCGCCGACGGCGGGCAGGCCGAACCAGGCGTAGCGCTCGACGTACGACCGCGACTCCAGCCCCTTGGTGGTGCCCTCGATGAAGGCGACCTCCTGGGCGGCGGTCGGATACTTCGGGCTGCCCGAGAAGTTCATCAGCCCGAACTCGGTGACCCAGATCGGCAGCCCGTACTTCTTGTGCACGGCGTCCACGTACCCGAGGAACTGGCCGACCGCCGCGTCGCTGAAGTCGGACCCGTACCAGTGGATCGGGATGAAGTCGACCTTGAGCCCCTTGGCCTTCGCGCCGTCCATGAAGCGGTCGAGCCACCCGTCCTCGGTGTCGCCGCCGTAGGCCACGGCCGGCGCGCCCAGGCGCATCCCGGTCGCCTCCAGCTTCGGCCAGGCGGCGAGCGCGTCCTCGACGCTCATGTTGGCCTGCCCGCCCATGTCCGGCTCGTTGAAGCCGAGCAGCGTCCCGTCGCCCTCGCGCTTGACCTCGGCGAGGGTCGCGCTGGTGACGTTCGCCTTGCCCCAGATCATCGGTACGAACTCCACGCCGGCCGGCCCCGGCATGCTGTCGTTGTTCGGCGACCAGTTGTAGTACCACTTCGCGCCGACGTCCTCGAGCGCGCCCTGCACGCCGCTGAACTCCCACGTGCCGACGCCCTTCTTCCCCGAGATCGTCGTCACGGGAGCGGCGACGGCGGCCTTCGAGGTCTTGGGGGGCTTCGGGGACTTCTTCGCCTTCGAGGGGGTGGCCGACGGCGACGGCGACGGCGCGGCCGACTTGGTGACCACCGGGGGCGTTGTCCGCGGCGGCGCGGCGACGACGGCGGCCGTGGTGACCGGTTTGTCACCGCCTTGGTGGTACGCGACCACGGCCGCCCCGCCGCCCGCGACGGCGCCCGTCGCCAGGACAGCCGTCAGCACCCGCCGGCCGATCCCGACGGTGCCCTTGACGGCGATCTTGGCCGCGAGCACCTTGCCGGATCCGCCCGCCGCGTGGGCGGCCGTGTGGGCACCCGCCGCATGGGCCCCGGTGGAGACGGTCAGCGCGGGCAGGCCGTGCGAGAGGGTGTGCGGCAGCGGGACGAGCGCCATGCCGACGAGCAGCTTCTCCGCGGCCACGAGCCCGGACCACGCCTGCGAGCACTGCCGGCAGTCGCGGGTGTGCCGGGCGATGCGCTTGCGCCACAGGGGGCCGGGCCGGCCGTCCCAGTCGACCGTGAGCGCGGCCAGCTCGGGACAGCGCGGGCTCGCCTCGAGCGCCCGGACGACGGCCCGCGCGGTCTCCAGCTGCCCCTTCATCCGCTGGATCCGCACGGCGGCGTGCTGGCGGGTCACCTCGATCGCGTCGACGATCTCGTCGCGGGTCAGCTCGCCGGAGGCCTCCAGCCACCACAGCGACAGCAGCTCGCGGTTGTCCTCGTCGAGCCAGCGGGTCGCCTCGGCGGTCTCCCGGCGCTGGCCGGCGAGCTCGAGCCGGGTGATGGCCAGGTCGGTGAAGTCGGCGCCGGGGTCGCGCAGGTCGTCGGGGAGCAGCGCGTCCGGGGCCGCCCGGCGCACCCGGTAGCGCTCGCGCACCTGCCGGACGGTGATCGCGACGAGCCACGACCGGAACGCCTCGGGATCGCGCAGGTCGCCGAGGTTGCGCAGGACCCGGAGCATGGTGTCCTGCACGACGTCGTCGACGTCCGCGTGCCCGTCCAGCGCCCGGCCGACGATCGTGTAGACCAGCGGCAGGTAGCCGGCGACCAGGCGGTCGATCGCGGCCGCGTCGCCGGCCCGGGCGGCGAGCACCGTCGCGGTGTCCGGTTGATACGCCATCAGTGTGCAGACCTCTCCGTCGGGCTCCGATCTTGCCTCGCGATCGGGGTTTTGCCGACCGCGGAAAGGGAGACGGGGGCGGACGGACAGGGATAACAGGAACTTCCGGCAGAGATTTCGTCCGGTGGACGCCCGTCACAGCGGGGATTAGGCAGGGGGTCCGGCGGGAACACCATGGCCTGTCGGCGGACCAGATCGGAAGGGGCGGGGCGATGCGCTTCTCACTGAACCTGAACCTGCCCCGGGAGGCGGACAGCGTGCCGGCCGTACGCAAGATGCTGCGGTGCGCGCTGGCGGTGTTCGAGGTCGACCGGGAGGCCGGCGAGGACCTCGAGATCGCGCTCACCGAGGCGTGCGCCAACGTGGTGCGCCACGCGGACGGCGCCAACAGCATCGAGGTGCGGCTGGACGTGGCCCCGGACCGGTGCTCGATCGACGTCAGCGACAACGGCTCGGGCTTCGACGCCGACGCCGTCCCGGACCCCGCGAGCGGCGCCGCCAACGGGCGCGGCCTGTTCCTCATCAGGGCGCTCAGCGAGAACGTCCGGATGCAGTCGACCCCGCGCCGGGGCAGTTTGATCCACTTCGAGAAGGCGTTCGCCGGAGCGCGCTGACAGCTCCCGGCCCTGCGCCATGTCCCGTGGCGCTCCTTCTATCATCTTTGCTCTACGACAAATATTGCCGTGGTTCACAGAAGATCTGGAGAGCGAGGGCCGCGTGTCCGACCGTCCGACGTCCGTGGGAGCGCTGCTGCGCACGGCGCCGCCCGACCGGCTGCCCGAGGCGGCGGCCGAGCACCTCCGCCGGCACCATGCCGCCGGCCGGGTCGAGGTGCTGCTGGGCGACCTCACCCTGACCGGGCTGCAGCCGGTGATCGACGCGGACGGGCCGGTCGGCAACTCCCTCGCGCAGCGGTGCTTCGGCAGCCAGCAGCCGGTCCTCGACGGGAGAAGCGCCTACCTGCCCCTCACCGTGTGGGGCGAGCGCCTGGGCGTCCTCGAGGTCGAGACCCCCGCGCCGGACGACATCGAGCCGTTGCTCCCGGTCGCCGACGAGCTGGCGCTGGCGCTGCGGGCCGCCGACATCGTCACCGACCGGTACCGCCGGGTCAGTCGCCTGCAACGCCTGACCATGGCCGCCGAGCTGCAGTGGGAGCTGCTGCCCGGCCGGTCGCTGGGGGACGGGCGTTTCCTGGTCGCGGGGCAGCTCGAGCCCGCGTACGCGGTCCTGGGCGACCATTTCGACTGGGCCCTCACCGGCGACCGGCTCACCGTGACCGTCCTGAACGGCGACGGCGACGGACTGGACGCGGCCGTGCTGACGACCGTCGCCGTCAACGCCATGCGCAACGCCCGGCGCTCCGGCGCGAACATCGTCGAGCAGGCCGAGCTGGCGTCCGACGCGGTCTACGCCCGGTACGGCGGGGCCGCCCACGCCGCCACGCTGCTGCTTGAGGTGGACCTCGTCAGCGGACAGGTGGAGGCCGTCGACGCCGGATCCCCGCGCGCGCTCGTCGCCCGGGACCGCGACATCGTGCCCGTACGCCTGGAGCAGCAGTTGCCCCTCGGCATGTTCAGCGAGACCCGGTACGAGACGCAGCGCTTCACCCTCGAGCCCGGTGACCGATTGTTGATCGTCAGTGACGGAGTGCACGAGGCGACGCCGGGCGGACGTCCGCCGTACGGGGAAACAGCCCTGCTGAACGCCTTGCGCCGGACGCGGCTGCAGCCCGCCACCGAGGCAGTGGGTACGGTGATGCGCGACCTTCGCGAATATCACGCGGGCCGGGAACCCGACGACGACGCGGTCACCGTCTGCCTCGACTGGAGGCGATGACGCTTCAAACCGGCGGCGAACGGGTACCGGCTGCACCGGCAGTAGCCCCTCTTCAGTCCCTGCGTCCCGAGGACTTGGCATGGAGCGCGTCACCGACGTCGCCGCGGCCGTCGAGCCGGCGGTGGAATCGCTGCTGGGCGTCTTCGAAAGCGCCCGGCTCGCGCAGTCACCGGCCGTGCCCCCGGCGCAACTGCGCGTTCTCACCATCATCTCGCGCAACGACGACACCAACATGAGCCGGCTCGCCGAGGCGCTGGACGTCGTCCCCTCGTCGGCGAGCCGCCTGTGCGACCGGCTCGAGGCGACCGGCCTGCTGCGCCGCGTCCCCGACCCGCGCGACCGCCGCGAGGTGCGCCTGTTGCCCACGCCCGCCGCCCGCAAGCTGCTGGAGGAGCTGCGCGAACGGCGCCGGGCCGCGCTCGCCGAGATCCTCGAGCGCATGCCGCCGGCGCGGCGGGCCGACCTGGTGCGGGCGCTCTCCGCCTTCGACGCCGCCGCGACCGCCGCCTCCGGCACCGGCCTGCGGACGGCCTGACCCCGCTTTCCGGCCGCGGCCCTGGCCGCCGCATGTCGTGATCAACTGCTCGGGTACGGTCGGCCGGTGCGCATCGGCATCGTGATCCTTCCTGACCAGCGGTGGGCCGTGGCGGGCGAGCGCTGGGAGCGGGCGGAGCGGTACGGCTTCGACCACGCCTGGACGTACGACCACCTGGGCTGGCGCGACCTCGTCGACGGCCCGTGGTTCGACGCCGTGCCGACCCTGACCGCGGCCGCCACCCGGACCAGCCGGATCCGCCTGGGCACGTGGGTGGCGTCACCGAACTTCCGGCACCCCGTGCACTTCGCCCGCGAGACCCTCGCCCTGGACGACATCTCCGCCGGCCGGCTGCTGCTCGGCGTCGGCGCGGGCGCCACGGGCTTCGACGCCGGGGTGCTCGGGACGCCGGAGCTCACGCCCCGCGAACGGGTCGACCGGTTCGAGGAGTTCCTGGGGCTGTTCTCCCGGCTGCTCACGTCGGATCACGTGTCGCACCGGGGGGCGTACTACGCCGCCGTGGACGCGCGCACGCTGCCCGGACCGGTGCAGCAGCCGCGGCCGCCGCTGATCGTGGCCGCCAACGGGCCGCGCGGGCTGCGGCTGGCCGCCCGGCACGGCGACGGCTGGGCCACCACGGGCGCGATGTACGCCGACGACGAGGCCGCCTGGTGGAAGTCCGTCGCCGACTCGGCCGCCCGCTTCGACGCGGCCCTCGCCGACGCGGGCCGGGCCGGCGCCGACCGGTACCTGAGCCTGGACTCCTCGCCCGTCTACTCGCTCAGCAGCGCGGGGGCGTTCGAGGACGCGGTCGGCCGGGCGGCGGAGCTCGGCTTCACCGACGTGGTCACGCACTGGCCGCGGGCGTCGAGCTGGTACGCCGGCTCGGAAGAGGTGCTGGAAACGGTCGCGGGGATGCTCCCCGCGCTGCGCGAGTCCTAGCCTTTTCGTTCAGTACTTCGTGCAATGGCACCGGGCGGGCGCATTCCAGGATGCTCGTTCCGGCCCCGCGCCGTTTCCGGGCGCCGTTTCCGGGCGGGCGCTAAAGATCACGCGGAACGGCGCGGCGCTTACCGATAGCGCTCGGTCCGATGCGCAGCGTTTGCGGGGGCTATCGCCCTTCCGGCCCGGGGCGGCCTCTCCCCCGGGGTTTCCGTCTCCGGCCGCGAGTGCCGGCCCGGCGTCTCCGGTCCACGCCTCTCGGACCGGCGCCCTTCCCCGGCCGCCGTGGCTTTTGTCGCCGCCGGTCGCCGCGGTCGTGATTCTTGTGGCCGGCGATGGCAGTGGTCGCGGCTTTTGTGGCCCGCGACGGCGGCTGCCGCGGCTTCGTGGCCGCGGTGGCGGTGCCCTTCGCCGGGGGTGGCGTCTTTCGCCGGCGGCGGCTTCCTTCGCCGGCGGGCCGGGCGGTCCCGGGCCGTCGGCAGAATGTCTTCCGGGGGAGCCGCCCTGACGAGCGGCTGCCCAGGTCAGCGGCTGTGGGCCGCGCGGTAGGCGCTGCTCACGCTCTGCGGGATGCGGCCCCGCTCGGAAATCTGGTGCCCGTGCTGGACGGCCCACTCGCGGATCAGCCTGTTCTCGTCGCGACTGCCCGCGGTGCGCACCGGGGCGGGCCGCGACAGCCGTGCCGAGCCGGCCCGGCCGACCCGGGTGCCCGCGCTGATGAACGGGTCCAGCGCCTTGCGCAGCTTTCCGGCATTCGCCTCGGAAAGGTCGATGGTGTAAGCCGTGCCGTCGAGGCTGAACTCGACCGTCCGATCGGCCGGCTTTCCATCGAGGTCGTCGATGAGGGTGGTGATTACCTGCCGCGCCATAACGACTCCTGAGTGCAATGAGGCTATTCAGCGCGGGCCGGACCGCGGCGGTGAGCCCCGGCGTCCCACCGGTCGAGGTCGCCCCGAATAACCCTCAATCCGAAGAATGCGCTCAGTCTGGCGCGTGAACGGCCGGCGGCGCAACAGTTCCGGCCAATTTCACAGAATCATGCCGACCCAGGTCAATTGCTGTGGCCCGGCGCCCCGGAAATTGCCGCCGCCTTTTGCGCCGAATCGGCGCGGCGCCGGCGCGGGCGGGACGGGCCGCACGCTCCGGCGAGTCGTCGCCGGCGGCCGTCCGTACCGGGCCGGGAGAGGGACCATCAGCCGCGGGCCGCCGATGGTTACGGGCGGGCCATCATGCTCACAGCAGGTGGGCAGCGACGCGAAGATGCCGTTAGGGTCGGGCCATGGACGCCGCCTTCCCGCCGACCGGCACCCCCAGGCCGGCCGCGCGCACCGGCGGCGCCGAGATGATCCCCATGGCGTTCCCGCCAGAGCGCCGCCCGACCGCAGGAGCCGTCCGGCAGTGACGTTTGGCAGAACCCTTCCCGCGACCCGGCGCCGCGTCGTGGCCGCCCTCTCCGCGCTCGCCCTCGGGACGAGCACCGCGATCTCGCCCCTGGGCGGAGCCGTGCCCGCAGCTCAGGCCGCCCCGCCCACCGGCGTTCCCGCGCCGGCCGCAGCCTCCGGGCCGGCCGGCGCTCTGTCCGTGGCCGCGCCCGCCCAGGCCTTGTCCGCGGCCGCGCCCGCCCAGGCTCTGTCCACGGCCGCGTCCGCCGGGGCCCTGTCCGTGGCCGCGCCCGCCGGGGCCCTGTCCGTGGCCGCGCCTGTCGGAGCTCTGTCCGCGGCTCAGGCCGCTGCGGCCAGGGCGGACGTGCCGTGCCCGAAGCCGGACGTCAAGCCGCCGGCCGGGCGCCCCGCACGGCCGAAGCCGCCGGCGGACGACCCGGTGCTGCGGGCCGTCGGCGGGGACGCGCTGGCGACCGACGGGCTCGTCGTGCCGGCCGGCGCGAAGAAGCCGCCGGCGCTGACCGCCACCACGTGGCTGGTCGCCGACCTGGACACCGGCGAGGTGCTCGGCGGGTGCGGGCCGCACGTCTACCAGACGCCGGCGAGCGTGCAGAAGCTGCTGCTCGCCGCCACGGTCATGCCGAAACTCGACCCGAAGAAGACCATCACGGTCACCGAGGGCGACCTCGACATCGAGCCCGGAAGCTCCGCCGTCGGGCTGCTGAAGGGCGGCCGGTACACGATTGCCACGCTCTGGCTCGGGCTGATCCTGCAGTCCGGCAACGAGGCCGCGAACGCGCTCGCCCGGCTCGGCGGCGGCGCCGGCGGCGTCAAAGCCACAGTGGCGGCCATGAATGCGGAGGCGAAACGGCTGGGTGCGTACCAGACGCATGCGGTGACCCCCTCCGGCCTGGACGGGCCCGGACAGTTCACCAGCGCCTACGACCTCGCGCTGATCGCGCGGCAGGTGTTCTCGTACCCCGACTTCGGCAAGTACGCGCGGACGAAGGCCACGCAGATCCCCGCGCAGAAACAGCTCAAGCAGGGCGGTTTCCAGATCCAGAACGAGAATCGCCTGATCTTCGACTATCCGGGGGCGCTCGGCGGCAAGACCGGCTTCACCCAGCTCGCCCGCCATTCCTATGTCGGCGCGGCCGAACGCGGCGGCCGGCGCCTGGTCGCGACGCTGCTGGGCGCCGAGTCCAACCCGCTGCGCGGCTACGAGCAGGGCGCGCGGCTGCTCGACTGGGGCTTCTCGCTGCCCAAGGACGCGTCGGTCGGCAAGCTGGTCGCCCCGGACGGCCAGGACGCCGAGGGTACGGCCGCCGGCACGAAGGCCTCCCCCGCCCCGGCCGCCACGGACCGGCCCGCCCCGGCCGCCGCCCGCCCCGCCTCCTCGGACACGAAGGTCACCCTGGCGCTCGCCGCGACGATCGCCGTCGTCCTCGCGGCCACCCCGCTGCTCCTGCTGCTCACCCAGCGCCGCCGCCGGGTCCGCCGCCGCCCGCAGGCCTTCTACTGACCCGCTGACCGGAGCCGCTTGACCTGCTGACCGGAGCCGCTCGTCCCGTGGTCCGGGCCGTCGCTTCCTGACCCGCGCGCTTCCCCGGCCCTCGGGCTCCGGCCCGGCGGTCCGAGCGTCGTTCCGTCCCGCCCCTGACCCAGCGGTCCGAGCATCACTCCGTCCCGCTCTGACCCGGCGGTCCGAGCGTCTTCCGTCTGGCTCCGGCCCGGCGGCGCGAGCGTCGTTCCGTCTGGTTCCGGCCCGGCGGCGCGCGCGTCGTTCCGGGCCGGCGCGGTCAGGTCCAGAGCAGGCCGAAGAGCCAGAGGACGCCGATGCCCAGGGCCGCGGCGAGCTCGACGAGCAGCGAGAGGCCGACCGCGGCCAGGGCGCCCCGGGTGGAGGGCCAGGCCCGGTTGCCACCCAGGCGCCGGGCCTCGGCCAGGTAGATGCCGAGCACGAAGCCGAGCACCAGCCCCACCACCGGCACCACGAAGAAGCCGGCCAGCCCGAGCAGGCCGCCCGCGACCAGGGACGACGTCGGGACGCCGGTCTCCTTCAGCCGCCGGCCGGGCCACAGGTACTTGACGACCGTGCCGCCGGCGGCGATCGCCGTGGCGAGGACGAGGACCGCCCAGCGGCCGCCGTCCGCGTCGCCGAGCAGCGCCCAGAAGAGGACCGCCGCCCAGCAGAGGAGCAGCCCGGGCAGGACCGGCACGAGGACGCCGATCACCCCGGCCAGCAACGCGAGCCCGGCGATGAGGTCGACGGTCGTCCCGGTGTCGGAGAGGTCCATGCGCTCCACCGTGCCGCAGTCCCGCAACATCCGCGCGGCGGGAAAAGCACATTCCCGAGTTCTCAAGCGGTGGCCCCCGCGACCGATGGACACTCAGCGTCGCCGAACCCCCGGAGCGACGCCCCTCTACGCCGCGGAGGTAGCCCCATGCTGCGCGTCCCCACGTCGCGGACCGGCCGCGCCGTGCTCATCTCGATGGGCGCGGTCGCCGCCGCCGGAGCCGTCGCCGCGCTCACCGCGCTGGGTGGCGGCCAGCTGGGCGCCCTGCTGCTGAGCCTGATCGTGGTGGGAGTCGCCTTCCTGACCCGTCGCCCGGCGGCGGCCACCGCCTTCGCCGCGGGCGACAGGGCGGGACGACCGGCGGTTGCCGAAGGGGTCGCCGGGGCCAGGGAGACCAACGGTACGGACGGGAGTCAGTCGTGAGCCGCAGTGTGCTGGCCGTGGGGGCACACCCCGGCGACCTCGAACTGGCCATCGGCGGCACCCTCGCCGCGCACCGGGCCGCCGGGGACTCCGTGACCATGCTGGTGCTGTCGTGCGACGGGCCCGACGCCGCGTCGACGCGCCGGGCCGAGGAGGCCGCGAAGGCGCTCGACTGCCTGCTCGTCTGGGGTCCCGACGCCGCCGAGCGCCGGCACCGCGACCGGCGGTCGAACCCGCGCAACGGCCCCGACCGGCGGCAGCGCACGGAGGCGCCGCCCGTCACGGCCGCCATCGAGAACGTGCTCACCGGGGTCGACGCGGACGTCGTCTACGTGCACGCGCCCGAGGACCGGGACGCGGACCGCCGGGCGGCCGCCGAGTCCACGGTCGCGGCCGCGCGGCACAGCAGCCGGGTGCTGTTCTACAACGGCGAGTCGACGCTGCGGTTCGAGCCGTCGCTGTTCGTGGACATCACGCCGTACCTGAGCACGAAGTTGACCGTCACCGACGACCCGGAGCTTCCCACCGCCACGGCCCGCCACTTCGGGGCCCAGGCGCGGGTGCGCTATGCGGAGGCGTTCGCGCCCGACCGGTTCGTCTGGGATCTCGCCCGCGACTGGAGCTGAGCGACCACGCCGGGCGGCGCTCACCCGCTGAGCGAGCACAGCGCCGCTTGAGCAAACGCAGCGCCGCTTGAGCAAACGGAGCGGCGCTGGTGCGGACGCAGCGGCACTTGAGCAAACGGGGCAGCGCTGGTGCGGACGCTGCGGCCCTCGTGCGGACACTGCGGCGTTTGAGCGAGCGCCGCGGCGCTTGCGGCGCTGGCGCGGACGATCGCTCGCTGGGCGGCCGGGGCGGCACTTGAGGGGAAGTGACGAAGCAACCAGGCGGCAACTGAGAGCGACTCGAACCGTCACCCCGGGTCACCGAAATTACTCGTGTCAAGCCGGTACGGCCCACCGCCGGGCCACCGACCAGCACACGGGGGACTTCACATGACCAGCACCATGACGATCGCTGCCGACCTCGCCGCCGACACCACGACCGCCATCGCCGTGCTGTCCGCCGCCGAGCAGGAGGAGCTGATCCGTCAGCACATGCCGCTCGTCGGGCACCTCGTGCGTGACATGCTCAGCCGCATCCCGAACCACATCCACCGCGACGACCTCACCAGCGCCGGCCTGCACGCGCTCGTGACCGCCGCCCGCGGCTGGGACCCGACCCGCGGCATCCCGTTCCACCGCTTCGCCACGACGCGCATCCGCGGCGCCATCCTCGACGAGCTGCGCTCGCTGGACTGGGCGACGCGCTCGGTGCGGACGAAGGCGCGCCAGACCGACGCCACGCGGCAGAACCTGACCGTCGCCCTCGGCCGCACCCCCACCGCCGACGAGCTCGCGCAGGCGCTGGGCACCACCACGACCGACCTGCACCAGACCGACAACGACGTGCAGCGCGCCACCGTCCTGTCGCTGCAGGGCTTCACCACCAGCAGCGCCGACGACCTGGTCACCGAGGCCGCCCCCGGCCCCGAGGACATGCTGATCCGCCGCGAGCAGATCGGCTACCTGCACCACGCGATCGACTCGCTGCCGGAGCGCCTGCAGTACGTCATCAACGAGTACTTCATCAAGGAGCGCCCCATGGCGGACATCGCCGCCGACCTGGGCGTCACCGAGTCCCGCGTCTCCCAGCTCCGCGCCGAGGCCCTCTCCCTGCTCAAGGACGGCCTCAACACCCACCTCGACCCGCACCTGGCCCCGGTCCCGGACAACCCGGACAGCATCGTCGCCCGCCGCCGGGGCGCCTACTTCGAGCAGATCGCCGGCAACACCAGCCTCCGCTCCCGCCTCGCCCTCACCAACGCCTACGGCCACACCCCCGTAGCCATGGGCGCCGCCTGAACCACCCTTCTCCGCAGCCGCGGGTTGTCCACAGGGCAACCCACGGCTGTGCCGTTTCCGCCGGCGCGGCCTGGCGAGCGGGCCACCGCCGAGGGCACGCCCGGCGCGGCCTGGCGAGCGGGCCGCCGCCGAGGGCACGCCGGGGATGCGGCCTCGGGACGAGCCGGCGCAGCGGCCGGCCGGATGAGCACCGGCCCCCGCTTCCGTCGTCACGCCAGGGAGTTGAGCTCCTTGGGCAGGTCGGCCGTGTGCAGCACGCCGAGGCGGCGCGTGGCGCGGGTCACGGCGACGTAGAGGTCGCTCAGGCCGCGCGGGCTCTCCGCGATGATCTCGTCGGGCTCGACCACCAGGACGCTGTCGAACTCGAGGCCCTTGGCCTGCTTCACGGTCATCAGGACGATGTGGTTGAGCAGGTCGGGCTGCTCGCCCACGGCCGCGCCCGGGACGGCTTCGATCAGGGCGTCGCCGAGGGACTGCTCGAGGGCGGCGGGGACCAGGACGCCCACCCGGCCGTCGTCGACCTCGGCGGCTTCCTTGCGTACGGTCGCGATCAGGTCCTCGGCGAGGGCGGGCGGCTGCACGCGGCGGGCCCACGGGGTGACGCCGGCCTCGCGGACCGAGCGGGGCGGGGTGAGGGACGGGTCGACCGAAGCCAGGACGTCCGCGGCGACCGCCATGACCTCGGCGGGCGTGCGGTAGTTGACGGTCAGCTCGGTGAGGCGCCAGCGCTGGGCCACGTACGGCTCGAAGACCTGGTCCCACGTGGTCGTGCCGGCCAGGTCGCCGGTCTGCGCGACGTCGCCGACGACGGTCATCGAGCGGCTCGGGTTGCGGCGCATCAGCAGCCGCCACGCCATCGGGGAGAGCTCCTGGGCCTCGTCGACGATCACGTGACCGAAGACCCACGTACGGTCGGCGGCCGCGCGCTCGGCGGCGGTGCGCGTGTCGAGGACCTCGTGCCGTTCCACGAAGGCGCTCGCGTCGACGACGTCGATGGCGGACAGGACCTCGTCCTCGGCGTCGTCCTCGAAGTCCAGGGAGCGGGAGCCTTCGACGATCTCGAGCACGCCCTCCGCGTACTCGATGGCCTCGCGGCGTTCCTGGGCGGCCTGGCGGGCCCGCAGGGTGTCGTCAACGCCGAGCAGCTCGGCCAGCTCGTCGAGCAGCGGGACGTCCGCCGGGGTCCAGCGCGACTCGCGGCTGCGCAGGAGCAGGTCGCGTTCCTCGGAGGTCAGCTCGACGGCCGCCGACTGCAGCCGGTCGGCGTCGCTGAGCAGGTCACGCAGCACCTGGCGGGGCGTGAGGACCGGCCAGAGGTCGAAGAGCGCCTGCTGGACGTCCAGGTCCTCGCGCAGCTCCCGGCGCGTCTCGGCGAGGTCGGCCTCCTCCAGGAGATTCTCGCCGCCGAGCGGGTCGGTGCCGATGCGCTCGGCGATCTGCAGGGACAGGGCGTGGATCGCCTCGGTGACGAACACCTGCCGGGCCACGTTGTGCGGGCGGCCCGTCCGGCGGGCAGCCGCCCGGGCGTCCTCGCAGACGGCCCGCTCGATGCGCAGCGGGTAGCCGTCGTGGTCGACCTCGACGAAGTCGCCGGGCACGGACTGCCGGTCGGCGACCGCCTTGGCGAGCACGTCCAGCATGGACAGCCGGCCCTTGATCTCGGCGGCCGCGGCGGGCTCGGCGGCCCGGGCGACCACGCCCGGGAACATGTCGCCGAGGGTGGCCAGGAGCACACCGGTCTCGGCCAGGGTCGGGAGCACCTGGGAGATGTAGCGCAGGAACGTCGCGTTCGGACCCAGGATCAGCACGCCGGAGCGGGTGAGCTGGGCGCGGTGGGTGTAGAGCAGGTACGCCGCCCGGTGCAGCGCCACGGCGGTCTTGCCGGTGCCCGGGCCACCCTGCACCACCATGACGCCCTCGAGGCCGGACCGGATGACCTCGTCCTGCTCGGCCTGGATGGTCTCGACGATGTCGCGCATCCGGCCGGTGCGCCCGGCGCTGAGCGCCGACAGCAGGGCGGCCTCGCCGGTGACGTCCTCGCGGCCGCTGTGCCCGCCGGCGGCCAGGTCGAGCACCTCGTCGTCGACGCCGACCAGCTTGCGGCCCTTGGTCCGCAGGTGCCGGCGGCGGGTCACGCCGTCGGGCGAGACGGCCGTGGCGAGGTAGAAGGGGCGGGCCGCCGGGGCGCGCCAGTCGATCAGGAGCGGGTCGAGGTCACGGTCCTCGGCGAACAGTCCGATGCGGCCGATGTAGCGCGGATTGTCCGCGGCGAAGTCGAGCCGGCCGAAGCACAGGCCGTTCTCCACGGCGTTCATCTGGGCGACCTGCTCGGTCCAGTGACCGCGCATGGCCTCCCGCTGCTCACGGCCCTGCGGGGTGCCGCCGCCCTCGAGCAGGATGAGGCGCAACCGCTCGGCCGCCTCGTCACGCAGCACGTCGAGGCGGCGGTAGAGGGTCGTCAGGTGTTCCTGTTCCGACGCGATGTCGTCGGCGGAGCTTGACAAGGCCACTCCTCGCTGTGGTAACATTCGGCAGGTCAGCGCCCCTTCGTGGGCGCTTTTTGTGTTTCCCGCAAAGCGAAAACAATAGCCCATGCCGGCCGCGGTGACGAGCTGTCCGGAATCCGTCAGGACTCGCCGTGGCCGTTACGTGCCGGGCGCCCGGAGCTTTAACCGGGTCATGAACCACAGCCACTCCTTCCGGCGCGCCGGTGCGCTGGTGCTCGCCGCCACCGCCGCCCTCACCTTCACCGCAGCCTGCTCCGACGACGACGAGGCGCCGGCCGGCAACGCCGCCGCGGCGGCCGGCGGCCCGGAGCCGAAGACCCTCGAGGGCGCCAAGGCCGCCGCGCAGACCGTGTTCGACCGGTTCAGCGGCGGCGACTTCGGCGGCGCCTGGGACATGTACACCTCGGCCGGCAAGCAGGCGATCAGCCAGGCCGACTACGTCAAGCTCAACGAGACGTGCTCGCGCAAGGGGCTGGCCATCACGCTGACCAGCGCGCGCATGGAGGGCACCGACAAGGCGGTCGTCATCGCGAAGCAGCTGGTGAACGCCCAGTCCTACACGATGGTGTACGAGGGCGACGCGTGGAAGCTGGAGCCCGCCAAGGAGGGCCTCGAGCTCTACGCCAAGGGCGCCGACAAGGCCATCGCCGCGCAGAAGAAGGCCGGCACCTGCGCCAACGCCTAGGACGGAACCACCGATGCCCCGGTCCGCTCGGACCGGGGCATCGTCATGGGGTCAGGCCGCGACGACCAGCGGCAGGCCGTCGGGGGACGTGACGGCCAGGCGGTCGCGCAGCGTGCCCCGGCTGCCGATCTGCTCGTAGTAGGCGGACCGGCGGCGGGCCACGCAGCCCTCCTTGGCCGGCTGGGCCAGCGCCGGGTCGAGGTGGGTGTTGAGGCCGTCCTTGAGCAGCGACAACGCCTCGGCGCGCAGCTGGGAGACGCGGGACTCGGTCACGCCCAGCTCGGCCGCGATCGCCGCCATCGGGCGCTCCTCGAAGAAGTAGCCGATGATCACCGCG
>NZ_JAUQWH010000190.1 GCF_030757795.1 Actinoplanes oryzae | reverse complement strand
AGCTCGCGGGCGCGGCGGTTGATCTCGTCGGGGTCGCCCAGCAGGGTGAGGTCGGCGACTCCGCGGCGCAGGAGCGTCTCCGTGGCACGCAGGATGCGCTCCTCGGTGCCCTCGGGCAGGACCAGGTGGCGGCGGGTGGCGCGGGCCCGGTCGATCAGATCGTTCTCGAACATCAGGGGCGTCACCCGCGAGGACCGGGTCACATCCAGCAGGCGGCTCAGCTCGGCGGTGTCCACATGCTCGTCGAAGACCCCGAGCGCGGCCTGCACCTTGCGGGGCGTGGCCGGGCTCAGCTTGGCCTCGATGCGATCGGCGGCGTTGATCGTGTCGTAGCTGTCGGACCGCACGACCAGCATGGCCAGCCCGGTGTTGAGCCGCTCGATCACCTGCACGGCCCGGGGGTCGGGGAACTCGCCCAGCGTCAGTACCAGCCCGGCCAGCGTCACGTTGCCCGCGGCGTGCGCGGCGCTCGCGGCGACCAGGAGATCGGCCCGGTCGCCCGGGGTGATCAGCAGCGCGCCGTCGGTCAGGTGCTCGAGGACGGCCGGGACATGGGCGGCGCCGACGACATAGTCGAGGACGTCGCGGTCGAGCGCCGCCTCCCCGCCGGTCACCACGGTCGCGTCGAGCGCGGCGGCGACCTCGGCCACCGTGGGCGCGGCCACGGCGGGCACCTCGGGGATCGCCCACACCGGCACCGGCACGCCGTTGGGGACGGCGAAGCCCTCCGGCACCCGGTTGGCGATCACGGCCAGCACCGTCGCGCCCAGGTCGGTGAGCGAGTGGTACGCCGCCCGGGCCGCCCCGCTCACGTCGCCCCTGCGCCCCTGGCCGCTGACGACGGGCACCACCACACTGCCGAACTCCACCGCCAGCCGCGCATTGAACCCCAGCTCGCGTGGCATCTCGTCGCCGCCGTCGTCCTGCCGGACCGCGAAGTCGCTGCCGATCACCACGACCGACGCGCAGTCCCGCTCGACCTCGCGATAGCGCTCGACGATGCGGGAGATCAGCTCCTCCCACCGGCCGTCGGCCACCAGCTCGGCCGCCTCGGCGGAGGTGACCCCGTAGGACGCCTCGTAGCCCGCGCTGACCGGATAACGCTCGGTGAGCAGGGTGAGCAGCGGATCCCGCCCCGACGCCGGCACCAAGGGCCGGAAGACCCCGATGCGCGCGACCTGGCGGGAGAGGAGCTCCGCGAGCCCGAGGGCCACGGTGCCCTTGCCGACACCGGGACCCAGCCCGGCCACATAGACGCTTGCCACGTGCCCAAACTACCGGCACGCCCAAGATCATGCCCGGGGTCGCCCGGCCCTGTGGACAACGGCCGAAGGTCCCGCCGGCCCTGTGGACAACGCGGCGGAGACGTCGGCCGGCCGGAGTAGGATCCCGGGTGGGGGAGGCCGGAGGCCATGACCCGCCGCAAGCGACCCGCCGCAAGCGACCCGCCGCAAGCGCGGCGAAGACCGCAGGCCACGACCCGGCGCAAGCGCGGCGAAGACCGCAGGCCACGACCCGGCGCAAGCGCGGCAGAGACCGCAGGCCACGACCCCGAGGCGAGCGGGCTCAGAGCAACGAGCGCAGATAACTGGAGGGCTCGTCCAGGAAGCGCCGCCAATGCGCCACGATCTCCAGGGACGACCAGGAAACCCGGCGGATCCCGTGCGCGCCCAGTTCGAGGATCGTCGCCCCGGGAAGAGCGGTCAGCACCGGCGAGTGGGTGGCGATCACCACCTGCGCCCCGTCGTCACGTAACGATCCCAGACGCGCGAGCAGCCCCAGCGTCGACGTGAAGGACAGGGGCGCTTCCGGCTCGTCCATCAGGTAGAAGCCGTACCCGTGGAACTTGCGGTCGAGGATCTCGAGGAAGCCCTCCCCGTGGCTGCGTTCGTGCAGATCGAAGTCGGGCGAGCCCGGCAGGCTCTCCAGATAGGTGTACAGCCCGTGCATCGTCTCGGCCCGCAGGAAGTATGCGGAGAGCGGACGCCCGGGTGTGCGGATCACCTTGAGCAGCCCGCCGAGCGGCGACTCGGTGGCCCGGCTGCTGTGCCGGGCGTCCCGGGAGCCGCCCTCGGGGTTGAGGCCGTGGGCGCCCGCGAGGGCCTCCACCAGCGTGGACTTGCCGGAGCCGTTCTCGCCGACCAGGAAGGTGACGCCGGCCGGGATGTTGAGGCCGTGCTCGAGCACCGCCGCAACGGCTGGGATGCGGGCCCACCAGGAGGAACGGTCGACGACGGCGTCCGGGTGGAGCTCGACGCGGCGGATCGGGCGGTCGATCAGGACTCGTCCTCGTCGTCGTCGCGGGCGAGCCAGGTGGCGAAGCGCTCGATGGGCGTCTCGAACTCCGGGTTCTGGTCGACGAAGACCTGCAGCTGCGACGCCACCCACTCCAGCGTCACGGACTCCTCGCCGCGCCGCTCGACCAGCTCTTCGATGCCACGATCGGTGAAGTACATGAGCGGATAGTAAAGCGCCGCCCCGCGGGCGAACCCACGGGGCGGCGAGTGGCGACAGGATCAGGACCGCGGAAGCGCGGCCTCGATCAGCGCGGCCTGCTCGGCCTCGTGCATCTTGGCCGAGCCCACCGCCGGTGCGGCCGCCGCCGGGCGCGAGACCCGCCGCAGCCGTACGCCCTCGAGGTGCTCCAGCAGGTTGAGCGCGACGAACGACCACGCGCCCTGGTTGGCCGGCTCCTCCTGCACCCAGGCGAAGTCCTCCGCGTTGGGGTACTGGTTGAGGACGGCCTTGAGCTCCTCGACGGGCAGCGGGTAGATCTGCTCCATCCGGATGATCGCGGTGTCGGTGACGCCGCGCTCGGCCCGGGCCTGGAAGAGGTCGTAGTAGACCTTGCCGGAGCAGAGCAGCACCCGCTTGACCGAGCCGGCGTCGAGCGGCGTGCCGTTGATGCCGGCGTCGGCGAGGATCGGCTGGAAGGTGCCGGTGGTGAAGTCGTTGACCGAGGACACCGCGAGGCGGTGCCGCAGCAGCGACTTCGGGGAGAAGACAACCAGCGGCTTGCGCTTGCTGCTGAGGGCCTGGCGGCGCAGCAGGTGGAAGTAGTTCGCCGGGGTGGTCGGGTTGGCCACCCGCATGTTGTCCTGGGCGCAGAGCTGCAGGAAGCGCTCGGGGCGGCCGGACGAGTGGTCCGGGCCCTGGCCCTCCATGCCGTGCGGGAGCAGCAGCACCAGCGACGACTGCTGGCCCCACTTCACCTCGCCCGAGGAGATGAACTCGTCCACGATCGACTGGGCGCCGTTGACGAAGTCGCCGAACTGGGCCTCCCACAGGACCAGGGCGTCCTTGTTCTCCACCGAGTAGCCGTACTCGAAGCCCATCGCCGCGTACTCGCTGAGCAGCGAGTCGTGGACGAAGAACCGCGCGTTGCCGGTGGCCAGCGTGGACAGCGGCAGGAAGTCGTCGCCGGTCTTGGCGTCGACGACCGAGGCGTGCCGGGAGACGAACGTGCCGCGCCGCGAGTCCTGTCCGGCGAGCCGGACGGTGACGCCCTGGGCGAGCAGCGAGCCGAAGGCGACCAGCTCGCCGAAGCCCCAGTCGATGCCGCCCTCGACGGCCATCTTGGCCCGCCGGTCGAGCAGCTGCTGGACCCGCTTGTGCGGGGTGAAGCCCTCGGGCAGGTCGAGGTGGGCCTGGCCGACCGACTTGACGACGGCGGCGTCGATCGCGGTGTCCACCTGCGGCTCCGGCTCGTCGGCGAGCGACGGGCGCACCCGGGGGGCGGTGCCCGCGGCGTCGCGGGTGGCCTTGAACACCTGCTCCAGCTGGGACTGGTAGTCGCGCAGCTGGTCCTGGGCGTCCTCGACGGTGATGTCGCCCCGGCCGATGAGCTCCTCGGTGTAGAGCTTGCGCACCGAGCGCTTGGTGTCGATGATCTCGTACATCCGGGGGTTGGTCATCGAGGGGTCGTCGCCCTCGTTGTGGCCGCGCCGGCGGTAGCAGACCAGGTCGATCACGACGTCCTTGTTGAACGCCTGGCGGTACTCGAAGGCCAGCTTGGCGACCCGGACGACGGCTTCGGGGTCGTCGCCGTTCACGTGGAAGATCGGCGCCTGGATCATGCGCGCGACGTCGGTCGAGTAGAGCGACGAGCGGCTGTACTCCGGGGCGGTGGTGAAGCCGACCTGGTTGTTGACGACCACGTGCACCGTGCCGCCCGTGCGGTAGCCGCGCAGCTGCGACAGGTTGAGCGTCTCGGCGACCACGCCCTGCCCGGCGAACGCGGCGTCGCCGTGCACCAGCACCGGCAGCACCGTGTAGCCGTGCAGGCCCAGGTCGAGGCGGTCCTGCTTGGCCCGGACGATGCCCTCGAGCACCGGGTCGACGGCCTCGAGGTGGGACGGGTTGGCGACGACGCTGACCGTCGTGCTGTTCTCGCCGTCGGGCGTCGTGTACTTGCCGGTCTGGCCCAGGTGGTACTTCACGTCGCCGGACCCGTGGGCCGACTTCGGGTCCATCTGGCCCTCGAACTCGTTGAAGATCTTCTCGTACGGCTTGCCGACGATGTTCGCGAGCACGTTGAGCCGGCCGCGGTGGGCCATGCCGATGACCATCTCGTCGAGCCCGGCCTTCGCCGCGTCCTCGAGCACCGCGTCGAGCAGCGGGATCAGCGACTCGCCGCCCTCGAGCGAGAAGCGCTTCTGGCCCACGTACTTGGTCTGCAGGAAGGTCTCGAACGCCTCGGCCGCGTTGAGCCGGTTGAGGACGTGCTTCTGCTCCTCCTGGTCCGGCTTCGTGTACTTGATCTCGATGCGGTCCTGGATCCAGCGCCGCTCCTCGGGACCCTGGATGTGCATGTACTCGATGCCGACCCGGCGGCAGTAGGTGTCGCGCAGCACGCCGAGCACGTCGCGCAGCTTCATCTTCTGCTTGCCGCCGAAGCCGCCGACCGGGAACGTGCGGTCGAGGTCCCACAGGGTCAGGCCGTGCTGGAGCACGTCGAGGTCCGGGTGCCGCCGGATCTTGAACTCGAGCGGGTCGGTGTCGGCCATCAGGTGACCCCGGACCCGGTACGCGTGGATCAGCTCCACGACGCGGGCGGCCTTGTCGATCTGCCCCTCGGAGGTGTGCGCGACGTCGCGGACCCAGCGCACCGGCTCGTACGGGATGCGCAGCGCCGTGAAGATGTCGTCGTAGAAGTTGTGGTCCCCGAGCAGGAACTCGTGCATCGCCTTGAGGAACTCGCCGGACTGCGCGCCCTGGATGACCCGGTGGTCGTAGGTGCTGGTCAGCGTGGTGACCTTGCTGATGCCGTGGTCGGTGAGCATCTCGTCGGACATGCCGGCGTAGGGCGCCGGGTACTCCATGGCGCCGACGCCGATGATCGCGCTCTGCCCGGTCATGAGCCGCGGGATGGAGTGGACCGTGCCGATGCCGCCGGGGTTGGTCAGCGAGATCGTGGTGCCGGCGTAGTCGTCCATGGTCAGCTCGTTGCGGCGGGCCCGGCGGACGATGTCCTCGTACGCCTGCAGGAACTGCCGGAAGTCGAGCTGCTCGCAGTTCTTGATCGACGGCACGACCAGCGAGCGCGAGCCGTCCTTCTTCTTCATGTCGATCGCGATGCCGAGGTTGATGTGCTCGGGCTCGACCAGGGCCGGCTTGCCGTCGACCTCGGCGAAGGAGTTGTTCATCTCCGGGTTCGCCATGACCGCGCGGACCAGCGCGTAGCCGATGATGTGCGTGAAGCTGACCTTGCCGCCGCGCCCGCGGGCGAGGTGGTTGTTGATGACGATGCGGTTGTCGACCATGAGCTTCGCCGGGACGGCGCGCACCGACGTGGCGGTGGGCACCTCGAGCGAGGCGTCCATGTTCTGCACGATGCGGGCGGCGACGCCCCGCAGCGTCGTCGTCTTCGCCCCGGCGGGAGCGGCGACGGGAGCCGCGGCCTTGGGCTGGGGCGCCTTCTTCTCCGGGGCGGGAGCGGGGGCGGCCGGGACCGTCGGCTTGACGGGCGCCACGGTGGTGGCGGCGGGCGCATCGGTGCCGGCCTTGGCAGCGGTGGCCTTCGCGTTGGCGGCGGTGGCCTCGTCAGGCGTCACGATCGAGCCCGTCGTGGCCGTCGCCGGCTTGTAGTCGGCGAAGAAGTCGTGCCAAGCCGGGTCGACGCTCGCGGGGTCGGCCAGGTAGCGCTGGTACATCTCGTCGACGATCCACTCGTTGGGACCGAAGTCCGCGAGTGGATTCTCATGCGAAGTCTGCTGGGTCGACACTTCCGTGTTCGCCTCTTTCACCATGTTGTCAGCACGCGACGTTCGTCACAGCATGGACGAATGATTCGGCGTCAAGGCTACGCCGTGGAATGCGCACGGCCATGCGCACATCCGGTCTGACTGCACGGTGAGGTGCCGGATACGTCAGGTGATGTCGCGTTTTCTCGTGATGACCGTGCCCACGGCGCCCGCCACGACCGCGTACAGGATCAGAACGACCGCCCCCAGCCAGCGCGGCGGCTGACCGGGCAGGCTCGCACCGGACACCAGCAGCTGCGAGGCCAGCGGGGGGATGAGCACCTGCAGCTTCGGGAACCACGAGCCGAGGCTGTCGCCGATCAGCAGGAAGAACGTGTTGGAGCCCAGATAGCCGAGCACGTAGACCACACTCAGCGTCACCGTGGCGCCGATCTGGCTGCGGATGAGCACGCCCGCGCCGACGCCGAAAACCGCCCAGAGGGCGTACGCCAGGGCGTTGAGCAGGACCGCCTGCCACACCGCGCCCGACCCGAAGTACGTGCCCGCGTCGTACGCGGTCAGGATCAGCGCGCCGAAGATCAGGTTGAGGATCGTGCTCACCAGCCAGAACGCCAGCCCCACGAGCACCGCGGCGAGCAGTTTCGCGGCGACGACCAGCTCGCGGCGCGGCGTCTGCAGGAATGTCGTGGTCGCGGTCTGCTGGAAGTACTCGCTGGTCACCACGATCGCGGCGAGCAGCATGACGACGAGGACGCCGAAGAACTGCCCGTTGGTGTAGAGGTTCGCGGCGATGTCCGACTCGTGCATGACGAAGTCGCCGGTGGCGGGGTCGACCTCGACGCTGCCGCCGGCGTCGAGCCCCACGCTCGTGGCGAACCAGTTGACGGCGAGCGTGAGCGCCCACAGCGCGAGGAAGACCAGGCCGAAGACCCACCAGGTGCTGGTCGTACGGATCTTCAGCAGCTCCGCCCGGACGAGCCTCATCGGATCCCCGCCCTTCCGGCAGTCAGCTGGAGGAAGACCTGTTCCAGGTCGGCGCGCTCGCCGGCGAGTTCGTGCAGCTCGACCCCGGCCGTGAAGGCGAGGTGGCCGACGCGGGCGACGTCGAGCCCGGTCACCGACAGCGCGCCGTCGGGCAGCTCGGCCACCTCCGCCTGCTCCTTCTCGAGGGCGGCGGTGAGCTCGGCGGGCCGGGGCGTGCGCACGCGGACCTGGTGGACGCTCAGGGACGCCAGCACGTCGGCCACCGGGCCCTGCCGGATCAGCTGCCCGCCGGCGATGATCACCACGTCGTCGGCGAGCTGCTGCATCTCGGCGAGCAGGTGGCTGGAGACCAGGACCGTACGGCCCTGGGCGGCGAGCGCCTTGAGCAGGTCGCGCATCCACCGGATGCCCTCGGGGTCGAGGCCGTTCGCCGGCTCGTCGAGGATCAGCACCCCCGGGTCGCCGAGCATCGCGGCGGCGATGCCGAGCCGCTGCTTCATGCCGAGCGAGTAGCCCTTGAACTTGCGGTTCGCCGCCGGGGTCAGCCCGACCCGCTCGAGGGCGAGGTCGGCGGCGCTGCCCGGCAGCCCGGCCGCGGTCGCCATGACGCGTAGGTGGTTACGCCCGGTGCGGCCCTTGTGCGCGCTGGACGCCTCCAGCACCGCCCCGACGTGCCGGATCGGCTCCTCCAGCTCGGCATAGGGGACGCCGGAGAAGGTTGCCGTGCCCGAGGTGGGCCGGACCAGGCCGAGCATCATGCGCAGCGTCGTCGTCTTGCCCGCGCCGTTGGGCCCGAGGAAGCCGGTGACCCGGCCCGGCCGCACGGTGAAGGACAGATCGTCGACCGCGCGCAACTGTCCGTATTGCTTGGTCAGACGGGAGACGACGATCTCCCCCGGTACGTCCGTCAAGTCACGTCCTCCCCATCGGTTCCGATCAACGTAGTGGAGGCGTCAAGCGCGTTCAGTTCACTTGGCCGACATCAACCGCCACCTGAGCCGACACGCCGAGGGCAGACGCGAGCGTTACACAGGTCACATGACGGTACTCATGACCGCCGCCGCACCCACGGGGACCAGCGGCTACTCCCTCCTGATCGCGGACAGCGCCGATCAGGTGGCCGCCGCCCAACGGCTGCGCCACGACGTCTTCGCCGGCGAGCTCGGCGCGACTCTGGTAGGCGCGACCGCGGACGGGCGGGACGTCGACGAGTTCGACGACTTCTGTGACCACCTCATCGTGCGCTCCGACGCGACCGGTGAGGTCGTCGGCACGTACCGGATGCTGCCGCCGCGCGCCGCGGAGCGGGCGGGCCGCCGGTACGGCGACGCCGAGTTCGACCTGAGCGGCCTGCGCCCGCTGCGCGACCAGCTGGTCGAGACCGGCCGCTCCTGCGTGCACCCGGACCACCGCTCCGGCGCCGTGGTCAACCTGATGTGGGCCGGCATCGCGCGCTACCTGCACCTGAACAACCTGCGCTGGCTCGCCGGCTGCGCCTCCGTGTCGCTCGCCGACGGCGGGGCGCAGGCCGCGGGGGTGTGGGCCCGGATCCAGGCGAAGCACCTCTCGCCGCCGGCGCTGCGGGTGACGCCCCGCCGGGACTGGACGGCCATGAGCGGCCTCGCGGGCGACCCGCGGATCCAGCCGCCGCCGCTGCTCAAGGGCTACCTGCGGCTGGGCAGCTGGGTGTGCGGGGCGCCGGCGTACGACCCGGACTTCGGCTGCGCGGACTTCTACATGCTGTTCTCGATGGACCGCATGGACCCCCGCTACCGCCGCCACTTCCTGGGTGCGACCCGATGAACCCGGCCACCGCGATGATGTGGCGTCCGGAGTCGGGCTGCGGGCCGCACTGTGTGCCCGGCGGCGACGACACCGCGTCTCCGCTGGTGCAGGCCGCGCGGATCGGCGCCGCGGCGGCCGTACTCCTGGCCGGGCTCGTGATCGTCCCGCTGGCGCGCGGGGCCGCGGTCCGCTGGGTGGCCCGCACCCTGCTCACGGTCCTGGGCGTGCGTCTCGTGCGGCGCGGTCCGGCGCCGCGGCCGGGCAGCCTGCTCGCCGCGAACCACGTCTCCTGGATCGACGTCCTCGCCCTGCTCACGGCCACCCCGCTGAGCCTGGTGGCCAAGCGCGAGGTGGGCGGCTGGCCGGGCGTCGGCGCCATGGCCCGCGCCCTGGGCGTCATCTTCATCGACCGGACCAGGCCGATGCTGCTGCCGGCCACCGTCGCGGAGGTCGCCGCCACGCTGCGCACCGGGCGTACCGTCGCGGTCTTCCCGGAGGGGACGACGTCGTGCGGCGCGCGGCCGGGCCGCTTCCGGCCCGCGATGTTCCAGGCCGCGGTCGACGCCGCGGCCCCGGTGGTGCCCGTCACCATCCGGTACGGCACCCCGGCCGCGTCGTTCGTCGGCCACGAGACCCTGTGGCAGTCGGTCCGGCGGGTGGCCGCCCTGCGTGAGCTCACCGTCACCGTCGTGGCGGCGCCCGCCTTGCGCCCGGAGCCCGGCGCGAGCCGCCGGTCGCTGGCCCGCGCGGCGCAGGCCTCGTCGGGTCTGCCCGCCGCCCGGTTCGGCCTGGCCGCTTAGCCGGCGCAGCGAACTGCCCCTGGCCGCTTAGGCGGCGCACAGCGAACTGCCCCTGGCCGCTTAGGCGGCTCACAGAAAACTTTCAGGGAGTGCGCAGCGGCAGTGCAGCGGCCTGCGTGAAGATGGAACCCATGGCCGCTACACAGACGCAGGGCAAGCAGAGCGAGGCGAAGCTCCTCGTGGTCGAGGACGATGCCAACATCCTCGAGCTGCTCTCCGCCAGCCTGCGCTTCGCCGGGTTCGACGTCAGCACCGCCACCAGCGGCAGCGCCGCCGTCACCGCGGCCAAGAACGCCACGCCCGACCTCGTCGTCCTCGACGTCATGCTGCCCGACCTCGACGGCTTCGAGGTGATCCGGCTCATGCGCGAGGGCGGCCAGCGCACCCCCGTGGTCTTCCTCACCGCCCGCGACGGCACCGACGACAAGATCCGGGGCCTGACCCTGGGCGGCGACGACTACGTGACCAAGCCGTTCAGCCTCGAGGAGCTCACCGCGCGCATCCGTGCCGTGCTGCGCCGCACGGCCGGCGGCGACGACGAGCCGTCCCGCCTGGTCTTCGCCGACCTGGAGCTGGACGAGGAGACGCACGAGGTCTACCGGGCCGGCCAGCGGGTGCAGCTGTCGCCGACGGAGTTCAAGCTGCTGCGCTATCTGATGCTCAACGCCAACCGGGTGCTGTCCAAGGCGCAGATCCTCGACCACGTGTGGAAGTACGACTTCCGGGGCGACGACAACATCGTGGAGTCCTACATCTCCTACCTGCGGCGCAAGGTGGACAACGTGCAGCCGCGGCTGATCCACACGCTCCGCGGCGTCGGTTACGTGCTGCGCAAGCCCGCGGCCTGAGCCCCCCGCCCGTGACCTTCCCGACCGGGGACGAGCGCCGCCCGGCGTGTCCCAGAAAACTTTCAGGCGGCATGCAGCCCCGGCGCAGTGCCCGGGGCGAAAATGGCGGCATGCTCATCCTTGTCCCGCTTCCGTCCGTCAGCCGGGGTTGAGGTGAAGCTAGGCGACCGCATCCGCGTCGGTCACGTCCCGGCGCAGCCCGCCCTGCGCCGGGTGCCGTTGCGCACCAAGCTCGTCGCGTCCGTGCTCGCGCTCGTCTTCGCCGCGCTGACCCTGATCAGCGCCGCGAGCACCTACGCGCTGCACAACTATCTGATCGGCCGGCTCGACGCGCAGCTGGTGCAGAACACCAAGCTCGTCGACAACCTGCGCGCGTACGACATCGCTTTCCTGCCGTCGGACTACTACGTCAACGTCACGACCGTCGACGGCATCTTCAACCCCTCCGCGCAGAAGTACGACAAGAGCTCCTACACCGCGGAGCAGCTGCCGCCCCTGCTGACCGGCACCAAGGAGGTCAACCAGCACGTCGGCGTGCCCTACACGGCCACCTCGGCGGACGGCACGGTGCACTGGCGGGTGCTGGTCTCCTACACGTCGACGGGCTCGGTGCTGCACGTCGCGCAGCGCATGATCGGCATCGACGACGCGATCAGCCGGCTGGTCTGGGTGGACATCCTGGTCGGGGCGGGCGTGCTGCTGGCCCTGGCGTCGGTCGGGGCGGCGATCGTGCGGCAGAGCCTGATCCCGCTGGTGCAGATCGAGCGCACCGCGGCGGCGATCGCGGCGGGCGACCTCACCCAGCGCGTGCCCGACCCGGAGCCCGACGAGGGGGAGCCGCGCACCGAGCTGGGCCGGCTGTCCCGGGCGCTCAACGCCATGCTCGCGCAGATCGAGGCGGCCTTCACCGCGCGGGCGCTGTCCGAGACGGCGGCGCGGGCGGCGGAGTCCCAGGCCCGGGACGCGGCCGAGGCGGCGCAGGCGTCGGAGGCCCGCGCGGTGCGGTCCGAGGGCAAGATGCGGCAGTTCGTGGCGGACGCCTCGCACGAGCTGCGCACGCCGCTGACCTCCATCCGCGGCTTCGCCGAGCTCTATCGGCAGGGCGCGGTGGCCACGCCGGAGGACACCGCCAAGCTGGTACGCCGCATCGAGGACGAGGCCTCCCGGATGGGCCTGCTCGTCGAGGACCTGCTCCTGCTGGCCCGGCTCGACCGCCAGCGCCCCGTGGAGCTGGCGCCGGTGGAGCTGCCCGTGCTCGCGCTCGACGCGGTGCAGGCCGCCCAGGCGACGGCGCCGGAGCGGACGATCGAGCTCGAGGTGCGCGACGTGCCGGAGAAGCTGGTGGCGTACGGCGACGACGCCCGGCTCCGCCAGGTGATCGGCAATCTGATGACGAACGCCCTGGTGCACACGCCGCCGGAGGCGTCCGTGAAGCTGGCGCTGTCGACGGCCCCGGGCAACCGGGCTGTGATCGAGATCTCCGACACCGGCCCGGGTCTCTCGCCGGAGCAGCGTGAGCGGGTGTTCGAGCGGTTCTACCGGGCCGACGAGGCGCGCACCCGGCGCACCGACCGGCAGGCGACGGGCACGGGGCTGGGGCTGGCGATCGTCGCGGCGATCGTGCGGGCGCACCATGGTTCTGTGGAAGTTGACAGCGAACCGGGCGAAGGCGCCACTTTCCGGGTCACTCTGCCCGCTCTTGTCCCGGACGAAAGCTGACACAACCGGGCATCCGCCATTCTCAGAAAACACCCAGGGCAGCCACAGGTCTGTCGGAGCGGGCAGGAGCAGTGTGGACCACATGAACGAGCACGAGACCCCGCAGCGGCACGAAGACTCCTCCACCGAGGAGCAGTCGCACCGGCCCGCGGACGCCTCCCACGCAGGCACCAGCCCGGAGCGGGGGACGTCCGACATCACGGCGCAGCAGAGCGCCCTGCCGACCCAGCAGCCGGCCCCTCCGCAGGCCCCGCAGCAGGCCCCGCCCGGCCAGTGGCAGGGCTCGCCCTGGGCGCAGGGCGGCCAGCAGCAATACGGCCAGCAGTGGAGCGGCCAGCAGCAATGGCACGGCCAGCAGCACTACCCGGGCTATGCCCACGCTTACGCCGGCCAGCAGCCGCAATACGCGATCCCCGCCGGCCAGCCCGCGGCCGAGGGCCAGCAGCAGTGGGCCGGTCAGCCGGGCGCCGAGGGCCAGCAGCAGTGGGCCGGTCAGCCGGGCGCCGAGGGCCAGCAGCAGTGGACCGGTCAGCAGGCGGACGCCCCGATCTGGGCGACCGGGGTCGGCACCACGACCGGTCAGCGCGACCCGGAGAAGGCGCGGCGCGGCCGGCGCATCCTCGTCACGGGCGCGGTCGCGGTCCTGATCGCGCTCGGTGCGGGCGGGGTCGGCGCGGCCACCGCGCTCGCGTTCGACGACAACAACGGCTCCTCGTCCGTGCAGACCAGCAACTCGGCCGTCACCCGGGTCGTGGACCGCTCGTCGCTCGCGCAGATCGTCGCCGCGGTCAAGGACCAGGTCGTGTCGATCACCACCGACAGCGGCGAGGGCTCCGGCGTCGTGCTGACCGCCGACGGCTACATCGTCACCAACAACCACGTGGTCTCCACCGCGCAGGGCAAGACGGTGACGGTCATCTTCGCCGACGGCAAGAAGGCAGAGGCGACGATCGTCGGCACCGACGAGCGCACCGACCTGGCGGTCGTCAAGGCCACCGGCGTCTCCGACCTCAAGGCCGCCAAGCTCGGCTCCAGCGCCAACATGCAGGTGGGCGACACCGTGCTGGCGCTCGGCAGCCCGCTCGGCCTGGAGGGCTCGGTCACCGAGGGCATCATCAGCGCCAAGGACCGCACGATCCAGTCCAGCAGCGAGGACGAGCAGCAGCAGACCCCGCAGAACCCGTTCGGCGGCCAGCAGCAACAGCAGCAGTCGGCGAGCACGACGATGTCCGGGCTGCTGCAGACCGACGCCCCGATCAACCCTGGTAACTCGGGCGGCGCGCTGGTCAACACCAACGGCGAGGTCATCGGGATCAACTCGGCGATCTACACCTCGGGCCAGAGCACCGGCAACATCGGCCTCGGCTTCGCGATCCCGAGCGACAAGGTGAAGACCGTCGCCGACGCCCTGATGAAGGGTGAGAAGGTCAGCCACCCGGCCCTGGGCGTCAGCGTGACCGAGGGCGAGGACGGCGGCGCGCTGGTCAGCTCCGTCACCGCCAACAGCGCCGCGGCGAAGGCCGGCATCGAGCAGGGCGACGTCATCAAGACGGTGAACGGCAAGACGATCAACGACTCGGACGACCTGGTGGCGATCATCCAGGGCGCCAAGGTCGGCGACAAGGTGGAGATCGTCTTCACCCGCAACGGGCAGCAGCAGACGGTCAGCGCCACGCTGGCCGAGGCATCCTGACAGACCACGTCCCGGTGCCACCCGGGCCATCGGGTGGCGCCAGCGAGGATGGGTTCCCGGCGAGTCGACCGGCGGCGAAGGTGCGCAGTCGACGGGGCCGGGAACAACCCTCGACGCCGGTGGGTGGCCGTGACCAAGGGGGTTGGTCGCGGTCACCCATTGCGCTTTGTGCCTTCTTGCGGCGATATCTCCCCGTGGATGCACAAAATGAGGTCTCGCCTTCGGTGCTGCCGACCGCCTACTCTCCATTCGCCGTCGTGGAATGGGAAACAGCGTGACTGACGTCGAGATTCGGAGCAGTGCCTGGGACGCCCTGTCCGGGCCGGGTGACCCGCCGGGGCAGGCCGGCTTCGGCGGGGTCGTCGCCGATCGCCTGGACCCGTCGCGGGCGCGGCCGGCGCTGCGCTCGGGGATCGAGGCCGCCGAGCTGACCGGCGTGCGCGGGACCCCGTACGTGATGCTGCGCTCGCCCGACGAGGCCGGCACCGGCTATCTGCGTCTCACGCCCGAGGAGTGGCAGCTCGCGCTGCTGATGGACGGCACGCAGACGGTGTCCCGGCTGGTCGCCGAGTTCGCGCGGCTCGCGGGCCGGCTGGCTCCCGACCAGGTGCGCCGGGTGGTCGCCGACCTCGCCGCCAACGGGATGCTCGACGACCTGCCCGACGACGCGTTCCACCAGGCGCCGGTGGACCAGGCCCGGCACTCCCGGCCCGCGCCGCGCCGCCGCGGGCTCTCCTTCGCCGCCGACCCGCTGGCCACCGTCCTGCACCGCGCCGGCGGCCGGATCCTCTTCAGCAAGGCCGTCGTCCTGGTGGGCGCGGTCCTGTCGCTCGCGGGGCTCGTGCTGTTCGCGGCGACCTGGTGGCGCGGGAGCCAGTCGCTCTTCCTGACCGGCGGCTCCTACTTCACCGGCGCGCTCACCCTGGTGCTGCTCACCGCCATCGCTGTCACGCTGCACGAGCTGGGCCACGCCCTGGCCACCAAGCACGCCGGCCGCGAGGTCGGCCGGGCCGGGATCGCCTTCCGGCACGGCCTGCCCGCGATCCACGCCGACACGTCCGACGCATGGATGGCCGGCCGGCGGGCCCGGGTCCTGGTCACCGCGGCCGGCCCGGCGACGTCGCTCGCCCTGGCCGGCGTGGCGCAGCTGCTCGCCGTGGCGCTGCCGGCCGCCGGTCCCGTCGCGTTCAAGCTCGCCTTCGTCTGGTACCTGCACCTGTTCCTGCAGCTCAACCCGTTCCTGCCGCGGGACGGCAGCCGCCTGCTGATGGACTGGCTGGAGATCCCGCACCTGCGCGGCCGCGGGATCGCCTGGTTGTCCGCCCGGCTGCGCGGCCGGCCGCCGGCCTGGAGCGGCCTCGACCGCGAGGGCAAGATCATCGCCCTGTACGGCATCCTCGCCGTCCTCTGGCTCGTCGTCGCCCTGAACGTGGCGTGGCAGCTGTGGTCGGACCGGCTGCGCGGCGTCACAACCGGGCTGTGGCACTCGGGCGCCGCGGGCAAGCTGCTGCTCGTGGCGATCGTGCTCGGCCTGTGCGCGCCGGTGCTCGTACCCGGCCTGCGGCGGGTGGGTCGCGCCGTGCGCAAGGCGCGGCAGCGGGCGGCGGAACGCGACCGCGACGCGGACCTGCCCCGGCGGATCGCCGCGCTGCACCACTCCGAGCTCGGCGGCCTGCCGCAGGCGGCGCTGGAGAGCCTGGCCGCGCGGGCCCGCTGGGTGCGCCCGCCGTCGGGCACCCCGCTCGTCCTGTCGGGCAGCGCGCAACAAGCGGTCTACGTGGTCGTGGAGGGTGCGGTGCAGGCCCGCAAGCCGGGCGACCCGGGCGGCATCGTCCGGCACCACGTCGGCCCCGGGGGCGTGGTCGGGCTGGCCGACGCGCTGACCGGCCGCTCGATGGCGCTGGACTGGTTCACGGCCGGGACGACGCTGCTGGCCGTACCGACGGCAGCCGTGGCGACCGTGATCGGCCCGCTGCCCGGACCGCCGCCCGCCGAGCGCGCCGAGGCCGAGGCACTCTTCGCCGACACGCCCGCCCTGGCCGGACTGGCCGGGGACGAGCGGCTCGCCCTGATCGCCTCCGCCCACCCCGTCGGGCTGCCCGCCGGGGCACCCGTGATCCTGGCCGGGCCCACCCACGCGGTGGTCGTCGAGTCGGGTGTCGTCGCGATGCCCGACGGCGTCGAGCTGCGCCGCGGCACGCTGATCGGCCCGGTCGGCGACGGCAGCCA
>NZ_JAUQWH010000019.1 GCF_030757795.1 Actinoplanes oryzae | reverse complement strand
CGCCCAGGGCGCCCGCCGCGTCGTCGCCCAGCGCGAGCACCCGCAGCGGCCGGGACAGGCCCAGCGCGAGCGGGACCCCGAGGGCGACAGCCGTCCCGGCGGCCGCCGCGTGCTGCCAGCCGCGCCCGTTGAGGCTGCCGGTGAGCCAGACGGCGGCCTTCATCGCGTCGCCGAGGTCCGCCCGGGTCAGCAGGTAACCGTTGGCGGAGGCGAGCACAGCGCTGACCCCGATGCCGACCAGCACCAGCTGCTGGGGCCGGACGGCGCCGTTCTGCCAGGCGAGGAGGTAGACGAGCACGGCCACGAGCAGACCCCCGGCGACGGCGCCGCCGGCGATGACCGTGGTGCCGCCGCCGAGCAGCAGGATGGCGATCAGCGCCCCGGTCGCGGACCCGGTGGTGAAGCCGATGACGTCCGGACTGCCGAGCGGGTTGCGCGACAGACTCTGGAAGATCGATCCGGCGACGCCGAAGGCCGTGCCGACGGCCAGGGCCGTGAGCACGCGGGGCAGGCGCAAGTCGTAGACGGCGAACTCGTCGGCCCTGTCACCGTGGCCGGCCAGGGTGCGCAGCACGTCCGCGACGCTGAGCGGGTAGTCGCCGACGGTGAGGCTGACCACGGCGACGGCCGCCGCGAGCACGGTGATCGTGGCGCCGACGGCGAGCGCACGGGGCGACAGCCGCAGGGACAGCGTGCGGAAGCGGAGGACGGTCACAGCCGTACGATCCTGCGGCGCCGGACGATCGCGATGAACAGCGGTGCGCCGATCAAGGCCGTGACCACGCCCGTCTCCAGCTCGCCGGGGCGGCCCAGCAGCCGGCCCGCCACGTCGGCGAGCAGCAGCAGCGCCGGTGCCAGGACGGCGGAGTACCCCATGACCCACCGCTCGTCGGGGCCGGTGATCGCCCGGGCGGCGTGCGGGACGGCGAGGCCGACGAAGCCGATCGGCCCGTCCGCGGCGGTGGCGCCCGCGGCCAGTGCCACGGCGGCGAGCGCTGCTCCGCCGCGGATCAGGACGGGGTGGGCGCCGAGCGCACGGCTCTGGTCGTCGCCGAGGGCAAGCGCGTTGAGGCCGGGACCGAGCAGCGCCGCGCCCGCCAGACCGGCGACCAGGAACGGGCTCACCTGCCAGAAGACGGTCATACCGCGGTCGGCGAGGGCGCCGACGGCCCAGAAGCGGAACTGGTCGAAGGCGGCGGAGTCGAACAGCACGACGGCCGAGGTGTATCCGGTCAGGGCGGCGGTGACCGCGGTACCGGCGATGGCCAGCCGGGCGGGGGAGGCGTCGTTGCCGCCGCTGCCCCGGTTGCCGAGCAGATACACCAGGGCGAACGCTCCCGCCGCGCCGGCCAGGGCGAACCACAGATACCCGGCAGGCGCGGTGATGCCCGCGAAGCTCATGGCGGTGACGATCGCGGCGGCGGCGCCCGCGTTGACCCCGAGCACGCCGGGCTCCGCGAGCGGGTTGCGGGTCAGCGCCTGCATGAGACAGCCGGCCACGCCGAGCCCGGCGCCGACGACCAGGCCGAGCAGGGTCCGCGGCACGCGCAGCTCGCGCACCGCGATCGCATCGGGGCCGCCGGCCGTGCCGCCAAGCGCCGACCACACCTCGGGCAGTGGCACCGGCCGCGCGCCGAGGGCGACGCTGGCGATCACCGCGACGAGCAGGACGACGACGGCGACAAGCAGACCGACGAGACGCTTGGTCACGAAGCGGCGCGCCGCCGCCGGCGCCGTTCGGCCAGCAGCAGCGCGAATCCGGCCAGCGGCAGCCCGATCGCGCCCGCGAGCCACGGGCCGCTGTCCACCCCGGTCTTCGGCAGCGTCTCGAGGTCGTCACCGGTGCCGCTGCCCGCGGTGGCGGTGACGGCCGGAGTGGGTGCGGAGGTGCTGTCCCCGCCCGGCGCCGCGGTGACGGTGAACTCGCTGCTGGCCAGGCTCCGCGCCGGAGTGTCGTTCTCCTGGCCGGACCCGGCCAGGAAACGCAGCCAGTGCCCGTCTCCGGCGGTGGTGGCCGCCGGGACGGTGGCGGCGCCGGAGATGGCCCCGCCGTCGCTGGCCGTGACGGTGGTGAGGATGTCGGTGTCGTCGAGCTTGACGGTCACCACCTGGCCCCGGCCGCCGTCATTGATCCAGCCGGTGCCGGTGAAGCGCAGGCTCGTGCCGGCGGCCACAGTGGACGCGGCGAGCGTGACCGCCGCGCCCTGCGGGTTGGACGGCCGCGGGGCGGCCGCCGCGGGGGCGGCGGTCAGGGCCACCAGGGCGGCGGTCGCGGCGGCTGCGGCGAAGGCTCTCATGCGGGGTCTCCGGTCATCGCCTCGGCGGTCTGGTCGAGGATCACGGTGGCGGCGAGCGGCCCGCCGGAGCTGGCCCAGGCGGAGCCGTCGACCGGGACGACATGCTTGTCGCGGTACGCCTCGAGATCCGTGAAGCCGGGTGCCTTCACCGCGTCGCCGGTCAGCATCGTGCGGCTGGCTTCCGTACCGGCGGCGGTGCCGGTGTTGCCGCCGGTGGGATTGGTGGCGCCCCCGAGGGTGCCGAAGAACATCCAGTCCGCGTCGAGCTGGTCGAGGTTCTCCCGGCTGACCGGCTGGGAGTGCCCGGGACCGTCCTTGTCCTGCGCGGGCGGGCGCTTCAGGCCCAGGTCGGCGAGGATCTTGCTGGGTGGCAGCTCGCGCAGCAGCAGCGACGGCTGGCCGGTGCCCCAGCGCACGATGCTGACGGTCTCCTGGGCGTGGCTGCCGAGCTTGCCTTTGATCTCGGCGACCCGGCCGGTGTAGCCGTCGAGCACCCGGGTGGCTTCCTGCTGCTTGCCGAGCACGGCGCCCAGCGTGGTGAAGGCGGTCTTCCAATCCGCGCCCGTCGTGCTGACGTAGACCGTGGGCGCGATCTCGGCGAGCTGGCCGAGCACGGCGTCGTCGGCGGAGACCGTGCCGTCGGTGACGATCAGATCGGGCTTCAGGGCGAGGATCTGCTCGACCTGGGGGCCGGCGACCGACGCGACGACGGGGATGCCCGCGGCCTTCTCGGTGAGGTAGGCGGGGACGGTGGACTGGCCGCGCCCGCTGGTCGTGCCGATCACATTCGCGCCGAGGGCCAGCGCACCGTCCAAGGTGGGCTCGCTCAGGGTGATGACCCTGGCCGGACTCGCCGGCACGGTCACGGTGGCGCCCTTGCCGTCGGTCACGGTGCGGGTGGTGCCGCCGGTTGCCGCGTCATCGCCGGAGCTGTTGGTACATCCGGTGACCGAGAGGGCCAGCAGCCCGGCGGCGAGCGCCAGCCACCGGCGCCCGGAGTGAGAAATCACGTACGTCCTCCTGATCCACGCCGTGGTTGCTTAGGTTAGCCTAACCTCCATTCGGGCGACGGGTCACCCCTCGCCGCCGGCTCCGGAAAGGACGTCCATGACAATCGCGCGCCACCCGCCCCGACTGGCGGCAACCCTGCTCACCGCCGTGGTCGGCGGCGCGGCAGCCCTCGCCCTCGCCGCACCGGCGGCCGCCGCCGACCCGCGCCCGGACAACCCCGCGGGCGCGACCGTGGCACTGACCGGCACGACGGTCGCCCCCGGCGGCACCCTGCGCTTCACCGGCTCCGGCTTCGTCAACGCCGACGGCTCCGGCTCGGTGGTCATGGTGAAGATCGACGACGGCGCGGTGCGCCAGGCCGACGGCAGCGACGTGTTCGCCGAGGTCACCGCGACGGCGACGACGGGTGACATCAGCGGCTCGCTCACGGTGCCCACCGGCCTCAGCGGCTCCGGCCATTGGCTGCGCCTGCTGACCGGTTCGGGAGCCGCCGGCGACGCGGTGCGCAGCCTGCACACCGAGATGTTCACCGTGGCGGCCCCGTCGGCCCCGGCCGTCAGCCTCGCCTCCGACACCGCAACTGCCGGAGCCGAGCTGACCGCGTCCGGGACCGGCTTCCCGGCCTCGGCGACCGTCACGGTGAAGCTCGACCGCTCCGCCACCCTCACCACCTTCACCGCCGGTGCCGACGGCAGCTTCACCGGCAAGACGGTGCCCGTGCCCGCGGGCACGGCCGCCGGTTCGCACACGCTGAACTTCCTCGCCGCCGGCGGGGTCAGCGTGGCTGTCGGATTCACCGTGGCGGACGAGCCGGAGGAGCCGGGCGAACCCGGCGGCGCGTCGGCCACCGTGCGGATCACGGCGACGATGCCGGACACCGGGGCGCTCGCGCTCACCGTGGCAGCGAACTCGGTGAGTCTGGGCACGCCTCAGCTGACATCGCAGCTCGACGCGCTCGTGGCCACGGGACAACTGCCCACGGTCACCGTCACCGATCTGCGTGCCGCGAACCCGGGCTGGAGCGTCTCCGGGCAGGTCGGCGACTTCACCGGCGCGGCCGGCACGGTGGACGGCAAGCAGCTCGGCTGGACCCCGGCGATCGTCGCAACCTCCCCGGGCCAGACCGTCACCGCCGGGGCGAAGGTCGCCGCCGGCACCGGCCTGGAGAGCGCCGCGCCCCTCGCCACCGCCACTGCCGGCGGCGGACGCGGCACCGCCCAGCTGGGCGCCGGGCTCGAGCTGCGCCTGCCCACCACGACAGCGCCGGGCGACTACGCGGCGACGTTGACGCTGACCGCCATCTGATGGTCGCCGTCGTCCGATCGGGCCGGGGCGTGCACGCACGCCCCGGCCTGCGAGCGCTTGCCCTGGCCGCCGCCGCGGTCCTGCTCGCCGTCCCCGCCCCCGCCCGCGCCGACGGCGGCAATGCGGCGTGGTCGGTGCAGCCCTCCAGCCGTACCGGGCCGGGCAACCGCCCGTTCTTCACCTACGACCTGGCCCCGGGCGGCACGGTCACCGACTACGTCGCCGTGACCAACCTGGGCACCACGCCGCTGACCGTGCACGTCTACGCCAGTGACGCCTTCACCACCGCCACCGGCGGATACGACCTCCTGCCCGCCGCGCAGCAGCCGTCCGATGTGGGCGGCTGGGTGCGGCTGGGCCGGCAGGCGGTCACCGTGCCCGCCCGCTCCCGCGCCGACATCCCGTTCGCGCTCACCGTGCCCGCCAACGCCACGCCCGGCGACCACGCCGGTGGCATCGTGGCCGCCGTGACCAGCACCACCGCCGATGCCACCGGGGCGACCACCCGGCTCGAACAGCGCGTCGGCAGCCGCGTCTACCTGCGCGTCACCGGAGAGCTGCGGCCCGGGCTGCGCGTCGACGACCTCAGCGCCGGCTGGTCGCCCGGATGGACGCCGTTCACCGGCGAACTGACTCTGCGCTGGACCTCTCGCAACACCGGCAACACCCGCAGCGCGCCGGAACAGAGCGCCGAGATCGAGGGCCTGTTCGGGCTGCCCGCCGGATCGGTGCGGTTGCCCGCGGCGCCCGAGTTGCTGCCCGGCGCGGCGGTCGTGCGTACCGCCCGGATCTCCGGACGTCCCGCGCTGCTGCGGTTGAGTGCGGCCGTCACGCTGACCGGCGCGGACGGCACCTCCGCGCGATCCACCGTGACCGTGTGGGCGTACTCCTGGTACTACCTGACGGCCCTGCCGCTCGCCATCGGTGCCGTCCTGCTCGTGCGCCGGCTGCGGAGGCGTGCGTGAGACGGCTGGTGCTGCTCACCGCGCTGGTGGCACTGGCGGCACCGGCGCCGGCCGCTGCCGCGGGACCGTCGATCGTCACGGAGGCGGGCGAGGCACGGCCGGGCGAGTCCGTCGGCGTGCGGCTGAGCGGCTGGCCGGCCGGAGTCGTCACCGTCGCGCTTTGCGGCAACGGCGCCCACGACGGCTCCGCGGACTGCGCGATGACGACCGCTTCCTCGGCCTCGGTGCCCGCTTCCGGTTCGGTGCAGCTGACCGTACGGCCGAGCGCGCCGCCGGTCGGCTGCCCGTGTGTGCTGCGTGCCATGACCGTCACCGGCGACCGCAGTGCCACCACGCCGATCGAGGTCACCGGCGTTGCCGACGCGGCCACCGTCGCCACCGGAAACGAGACGGCACGCCTGTCCGTCACCGACGCCCGGGTCCGCAACGAGTGGGGCCTGAGCGCGCTGCTCGGCGGTCCGGCACGGCGGGTGCTGGAAGTCACCGTACGCAACGACGGCACGGCTCCCGCTCCGGCCACCGACCTGGCACTCGATCTGGGCCGGGCCGCCGGTCGGCAGGCACTCGCGCCCGTACCCGTCGTGGCGCTGGCCGCGGCCGATGCCCGTACGGTGGAAGTGCCCTTCACGGTGTCCGCCCCCGCAATCGGCCGCTACACGATCACCGGCAATGTGGACGGACAGGTCTTCACCGCGCGCACGTCGTGCTGGCCGTGGCTGCTGCCCGTCCTGCTCGCCGCGTTCGCGGTGGCTGTCGTGACCCTGCGCCGGGTACGCCTGTCGCCGGTGCGCGCCGGGGGCATCGGTCTCATCGGCGCGGGCGTGGTCTGCGCCGCGGTCCTGGTCGTGCAAGCGGTCGTTCCCGCCCGTGAGACCGCTGCCGGCCAGAGTGCGCTCGCCGATCGACTGGCGGCCGGCTGGGCCTCCCCGGGCCCCACGCTGGACGCCGGAAGCGTCACCGGGCTCGACGCGCCCGCAGCCGCTCCGGCCGAGGGACAGCCATTCGCGGTGCTGCACGTGCCCCGGTGGCGTACTAGGTACACCATCGTCGAAGGCGTCACGACCGCTGACCTGCGCAAGGGGCCCGGTCACTACCCGGGCACCGCCTTGCCCGGGCAGCTCGGCAACGTGGCGATCGCCGGGCATCGCGGCCCCGAGGGCCTGCCCTTCAACGACATCGACGAGCTGCGTGAGAACGATCCGATCGTCGTGGAGACGGCCACCGCCTGGTACGTCTACCGCGTCACCGGGCACCTCGTCGTCACGCCGGACCGCGTGGACGTGGTCGCGCCCGTCCCCGAGCAACCCGGCGTCACCCCCCACACCGCGATGCTCACCATGACGGCGTGCCATCCGCGCTTCTCCTCACGTCAGCGCTACGTGGTGCACGCCCGCCTGGCCGAGACCGGCAGCAAGGCCGAGGTCACTCGCCCCGAGGTGCTGCAGGGGGGTAGGGCGTCGTAGAAGCCGGTCGGCGGGGGAGTGGCTGTCGCCGGCCTTCCCTCGGAGGACAACAAGACCGCATCACCGCCGCCGCTCGTCTCACGGATCGTCCTGGCGCGCCGCGGGGAGATCGAGGTGGAAGGTCGCGCCGGGGCCCGGGCCGGCGTAGGTGAGGTCGCCGCCGTGGGCCTGGGCCAGGCCGCGGGCGATCGGCAGGCCCAGGCCGGCGCCGCCGGTGTGCCTCGACCGGGAGGCGTCGCCGCGGCCGAAGCGTTCGAAGATCAAGGCGCGCTCGGCCGCGGGGACGTCCGGCCCGGTGTCGGCCACCTCGAGGCGTACCCGCGGGTCCTGGCGATGGACCCGCACCGAGATTGTGCCGCCGGGCGGGGTGGCGTGGCGGGCGTTGTCCAGCAGGTTGGTGATGATCTGGCCCAGCCGCACCGGGTCGCCCTCGACGTACGCCTCCGCCTCGCCGGCGGTCTCGAAGATCAGGCCGGGCGACAGCGAGCGGGCCCGGTCCACCTCGGCCTCGGCCAGGGCGAGCAGATCGACCCGCTCGAGCAGCAGCGGCATGCCCTGGCCGAGCCGGGCCATGGTCAGCAGGTCGTCGACCAGCCGGGCCGCGCGGCGGGTCTCGCGGATCATCGCCACCGCGAGGCGTTCCCGCTGGTCGCGGCGCGGGTTCTCGCGGAGCAGCAGCTCGGCGCTGGCCTGCAGACCGGCCATCGGGGTACGCAACTCGTGCGACGCGTCGCTCAGGAACGAGCGCATCCGGTCCTCGCCTGCCTCGAGCTCGTCGAGCATGGCGTTGAAGGCCACCGCCGTCCGGCCCAGCTCGGTGTCGGACCGGGACACGCCGAGCCGCTGCCCGCGGTCGCCGGCCGCGATCTGCCGGGCCACCGCGGTCATGTCCTCCAGCGGTCGCAGCGCCGCCCGCGAGATCTGGGCCGCGGCCAGACCGGCCAGCACCAGGGCCACCACCCCGCCCGCCACCTCGAACACGATCAGCCGGTGCACCGCCTCGGTGATCTGGGTGGTGTCCAGGCTGAGGGTCAGCACCTGGTCGCCGGCCAGCGACGAGCGTACGAAGATCACGCTCCCGGCCGTCTCCACCGGCACCGCGGCCGTGCGCGCGGCGTCCGGCGGATCCGGGCGCTCGCCGCGTGGCCGGCCGGCGCCGGGCGGGGGCGGATCGGAGGCGGCGGTGGCGCAGCTCGACCCGTCGGCCGTGCACAGCCGGACGACCACGCCGTCGCCCCGCAGCCGGTCGGCCAGCCGTTGCATGCTCAAGGTGCCCTGCAACTGCTCGGCCAGGGCCACCCGGTCGGTGAGCCGGGTGCGGGCGTCGGCGTGCAGCCGCGCCGACAGGGCCACGTCGACCGCGGTGAACAGCCCGGTCAGCACCAGCGAGAGCAGGACGAGTACGCCGAGGGTGACGCGCCCCCGCAGCGATGCCGGTGTTCTCACGGCCGCAGCACGTAGCCGAGTCCGCGGGCGGTGTGGAGCAGCCGTGGCCCGTGCTGTTCGAGCTTGCGGCGCAGCGCGCTCACGTGCACCTCGACCAGGTTGGGGTCGTACTCGTCGTACCCCCAGACCTGGGTCAGCAGCTGGGTCTTGGACAGGATCCGGCCGCGGTGCCCGGCCAGGTAGGCCAGCAGCTTGAACTCGGTGCCGGTCAGGGTCAACGGCCGGCCGGCGCGGGACGCGATCCGCGCCCCCTCGTCGACGATCAGGTCGGCCACCTGGATGGTGGCCGGCACCCGGCCCAGCCGGCGCAGCACGGCGGCGACCCGGGCCAGCACCTCGGCCGTGACGAACGGCTTGACCACGTAGTCGTCGGCGCCCGCGCCGAAACCGGTGAGCCGGTCGGCCACCGAGTCGCGGGCGGTCACCAGCAGCACGGCGCAGTCGCTGCGCCCGCCCAGCGCGCGGGCCAGCTCGAAGCCGTCCCGCCCGCCGGGCAGGTGCACGTCGAGCAGCGCCAGATCGGGCCGGAACGAGTCGACCACCTCCTCGAACCCGGCGCCGTCGGCGCACGCGCGGACCTCGTGGCCGGCGGTCCGCAACGCCGCCGCCAGCGGGTCGCGGATCGCGTCCTCGTCCTCCACCACCAGTACCCGGGCGACCATCGGTCCCATTCTGGCCGGGTCACCTATGGCGGGGCCCTCACGAAGCTGAAGACCAGCTGAAGAAGCCGTCCGCTTCAGGTCGTCTTCAGGATCGGCCGTCAGCGTGGGTTCAGGCGCCCGATCACCGCGGCGCCCCGACCGAGGAGTAGCTGACCGTGAAGCTGTCCCTGCCCGACTCCGTCACCCCTTCCGGCCGGTTCAGCCGGGTCGCGATCGCCGTCGTCACCGGCGGCGGCATCGCTCTCGGCGTCACCGGCCTGGCCTACGCCGACCCGGCGCCGGCGCCGTCCACCTCGTCCGCGCCGTCGGCCCCGCCGGCGGAGGGCGCTCCCGCGCCGCGGGAGCACAAACCCCACCTGAGCGGCACGGTCACCTCGATCGACGGCGGCCGCATCCTCATCAAGGACCGGGACGGCTTCACCCGCCAGATCAACATCGCCACGGTGCCGTCGGACGTCAAGGTCGGCGTCCGGGTGCACGCCGAGGGCACCGTCAACGCCGACGGCGTCTCGCTCGACGCCACCACGGTCACCCCGGCGCCGGACCGTCCTGAGGGACGGCGCGGTCCCGGCGGGCCCGAGGGAAGGCCCCGGCCCGGTCAGGAAGGCGCCCCGGCGCCGTCCGCCACCTCCTGACGGTCATTTCCGTACCCCGTGCGCGCCAGGGCGTAGGCCCGCTCACTGCCCCGGCTTGGTGCAGCGTGGTTTGGGGCGGCGCCGGGCGGCAATGATGTCCCTGCTTCGGCCGTCGGACGGGCCGGTGCCGAGCACAGGTCATCAGGAAAGCGAGCCGGTCGGGTGCACGGAGACGGCGACATGACGGAGGTCCTCCGGCGGCAGTTCCTTCAGGGTGCGACCGCCTCGCCGTTGCGGCGCGAGGCTCGCGGCATCCTGCTGCGCTGGGCCGGGGACGATCGCGACTCTACGTGGCTGGACGACGTGCTCATCGTGATCAGCGAACTGGTGCACAACGTCGTCCGGCACACCGCGGCCGGTGCCGGAGAGCTGATCATCAGTGTCAAGCCGGGCAGCGTACTGGTGCAGGTGGGGGACTGCAGCACCCGCGCACCCGTGCTGCCCGCCGTCGATCCGGCCCGGCCCGGCGGGCGCGGGTTACAGCTGATCCAGTCGCTGGCCCGGCAGTGGGGCGTCCGCACGTGCCGGGCCGGAAAGAGCGTCTGGGCTGTCCTGCCCTCGCCGGCACCCGCCTGACGCCGATGATCCACTCGCCGTCGCGGCCGTCCTGACGATGAGGATTATCTGACGACCGTTCTCGAGGGCAAGGCGACCTCGTTCATCACCGCGGCGGCCGAGGCGGGCGAACCGTACGGACGCAGCCTCGTCCCGTTGCTGCACGACGGCCGGGTGGCGGACTGGCGGGAGACCGGTCTGATCGAGCACCACGGCCCCGGCGCCGCCGCGGACGACCCGGACAAGCAGACGGCGGCCAGTGGGAACCCGCCGACCTATGCCGCGCTGCGCGCAGCGGACTTCACCTATGTCGAGTACGCGGGCGGTGCCCGGGAGTACTACGACCGGTCCACCGACCCGGACGAGCTCGCCAACACGGCCGCGCAGCTGCCGGCGGACCGCGTCGCCCACCTGCACGACACCCTGACGAAGCTGCGGGCGTGCGAGGGCGCCGAGGCCTGCGACGGCTGATCGCTCGCAACGCCGCGCTGGGGGCCGGCGAGGAAAGGCGGCCCGGCGGATCCGGACGGCGGCAACGGCTCCCGTGCGACCGCCGTTGCGCCGGGCAGTGCACCGTGGGTGACGCGGCGGGGCGTCACCGAGCGGGCCGGGGTCATCACGGGCAGAATTCGGGGGCATGAGGGACTTCGACGTCGTGGTGTACGGGGCCAGCGGGTTCGCGGGGGCGCTCGTCGCGGAGCATCTGGCCGGGCACGCGCCGGCGGGCGTGCGGGTGGCGCTGGCGGGGCGGTCCGGCGAGCGGCTGGCGGCGGTCAGGGACAGGCTGCGCGACCGGCACGGCGTCGAGTGGCCGATCGTGGTGGCGGACGCGGCGGACGAGCGCGCGCTGGCGGACCTGGCCGCGAGCACCCGGGTCGTGGCGACGACCGTGGGGCCGTACGCGAAATATGGCAAGGCCCTCGTCGCGGCGTGCGCGGCCGCGGGGACCGACTATGTCGATCTGGCCGGCGAGGTCTTGTTCGTGCGGCAGAGCATCGACGCGCATCATGAGACCGCGCGGCGCACGGGTGCCCGGATCGTGCATTCGTGCGGCTTCGACTCCGTTCCCTCGGACCTCGGGGTGCACGTGCTGCACGCGGCCGTGGCCGAGGCGGGCGCCGGGCAGCTCACCGGGACGACGCTCGTGGTGACGCGGCTCAAGGGGACGGCCAGCGGCGGCACGATCGACACGATGCGGCACCAGATCGACACCGTGCGGCGGGACCGGGACGCGCGGCGGGTGGCGGCCAGCCCGTACTCGCTGACGCCGGACCGGGCCGCGGAGCCGGACCTCGGCAGGCAGCCCGACCTGGTCACCGTGCCCGCCCGTGAGGTGAGCCCGGAACTGCGCGGGACGCTGGCGCCGTTCTTCATGGCGAGCTACAACACGCGCATCGTGCGGCGGAGCAATGCCCTGCGCGATTACGCGTACGGCCGGCAGTTCCGCTATCGGGAGACGGTCAGCACGGGAACGTCGCCGCTGTCGCCCGTACTCGCCCAGGGGGTCAAGCTCGGCATCACCGGCCTGTTCGCCGGGCTCGCGCTCGCGCCGGCCCGCGTGGTGCTCGACCGCATCCTGCCGAAACCGGGCGACGGGCCGTCGGAGAGCACCCGCCGCGCCGGGCACTTCACGATGGACATCTTCACCACGACCACGACCGGGAGACGCTTCCAGTCGCGGTTCCGGATGACCGGCGATCCCGGGTACGCGGCCACCGCCGTCCTGATGGGGGAGTCGGCGCTCGCCCTGGCCCTGGACCGCGACGCCCTGCCGCCGGGCGAGGGCGGTGTGCTGACGCCGTCGACCGGGATCGGGGACGCGCTCGTCGCCCGCCTCCGCAAGCAGGGCGTCGAGATCACCGCCGCGGAGTCCCGGTAGGCGGACGCCGCGCTTCCTGCGGCGCAGGTGAAGCAGAATGGCCTCGATCACGTCGCCGAGCACCATCAGGGGGATCGAGTGCCCAGCCTCGCCGAGCAGTTCGCGCACATGGCCACCGGCGCGATGTACGACGACCTGACCGCCGAGCTGATCGATGCCCGGCAGCGGGCGGTGCTGGCCACCAACGCGTACAACGCGGCGTTCGGGCAGCCGCAGCCCGAGCGGGAGCGGCTGCTGCGCGCGGTGCTCGGGGCCGCCGGCGAGGGCGCGCACTTCGAGCCGACGTTCCGGTGCGAGTTCGGCAGCAACATCCGGCTCGGGGCGCGCTTCTTCGCCAACTTCGACTGCGTGCTGCTCGACGGCGCGCCCATCACCATCGGCGACGACGTGCTGCTCGGGCCGAAGGTGGGGCTCTACACCTCGAACCACGCCCTGGACCGCGCCGAGCGGGTCGCGGGTGCCTGCCGGGCGCTGCCGATCACGATCGGGGACGGCGTCTGGATCGGCGGCGGCGTGACGATCCTGCCCGGCGTGACCATCGGCGCCGGCGCTGTGGTCGGGGCGGGGAGCGTGGTGACCCGGGACGTGCCGGCCCGGGTGGTCGCCGCCGGCAATCCCGCCCGCGTGCTGCGACCGATCACGGACGCCGACCGCACCGGCTACGCGCCCGCCCACTGACCGTTCCCGGTGGCTGTCGCCGACGTAAATGCGATGCCCGGGGGAGCTGCCCGGCGGTAGCGTGCCACGGCATGAACCTGACCCGGCTGCGCTGGCTCGATATCCCGCGTGCCCTCCGGATCCGCGCCGAGCAGGCCGTGGCCACCCCGCTGCACGAGGTCTCCAGCGCATCCGGCGGGTTCACCCCCGGTGTGGCGTCGACGGTGGCCGGCGAGTCGGGTGCCCGGTTCTTCGTGAAGGCGATCGCCCGGCACACGTCCGAGGTCGCCGGGGCCTATCTGCGTGAGGCCGGGATCGCCGCGGCGCTGCCGCCGCAGACACCGAGCCCCCGCCTGCTCTGGTGGCACGACGACGGGATCTGGATCGTCATGCTGTTCGAGCACGTTGACGGTCGTACCCCCGGCATCGCCGACCTCGACCTGGTGATGACGGCGGTGGCCGCGTTGGGGGAGACGCCCGGACCGCCGGGCCTGCCCCGGCTCGTCGACGAGTTCGCCGGGGACTTCACCGGCTGGCGCGACATCGCCGGCGCCGCCTCGTGGCCGACGGTCACCGCCGCCTACCCGGAGCTCTCCGGCGCCTCGATCGACGTGCTCGCGGCCCGGGAGAAGCGCTGGACGGACGCCGCCGACGGAACCGCCCTGGTCCATGGGGACCTGCGGCTGGACAACATGATCCTGGCGGCCGACGGGGTTCGGATCGTCGACTGGCCTTACGCCTGCACCGGCGCCGGCTGGCTGGACCTGGTCCTGATGACCCCGAGCCTCGCCATCCACGGCGTCGACGTCGAACAACTGCTCGACGAGCACCCGCTGACCCGCGAGGCCGACCGCGAAGACCTGGACACCATCCTGATCGCCGGCGCAGGCTACTTCGTCAGCCGCTCCCTGTTGCCACCACCGCCGGCGGCACCGGCCGTCCGGGACTTCCAAAGGGCCCAGGCGAAGGCTCTGCTGGCCTGGCTGGGGACCCGCCGCCCCGACCTCCTCACCGATCAGATGTGACCGCGTCCCTGAAGCTCAGGCCGCTGCGGCGCCACGGCGGGCGCTCAGCCGGCGGTCCAGTAGAGGGCTCGGGCGACCTGGGCGTACAGGCCCTTGGGGTGGGCGCGGAACAGCGGCTCGGTGCCGAACAGGACCGCGCGGCCGCCGCGGGAGGTGGTGCCCGAGATGACGGCTGCCTGGCCCGCCGCCTGCTCCTGGCCGCCGGCGCCGGGGGCGGAGGGGAGCCAGTGGCCGGCGACGAGGGGGTCGGCGGCGTAGCGCTGCTCGACCGTGAAGCCGGTGCCGGTGAACCACAGCGGGGAGTAGACGAACGCGTTCGGCAGGGAGCCGGCGCCGACGACCGGGCCGGTGTTGGTGACGGAGACCACGCCGTTGGCGTCGCTCCGGCCGGCCACGGCGGTCGCGGGCAGCAGGGCGGCCGCGGTGTTGAAGGCGGCGCCGGTCGTGCCGCGGGTCACCACGCCGCCGCGGGCGAGCAGGGCGTCGACCGCGGCGCGGGCGGCAGGCGAGAGCTGCGGGTACGCCAGCCCCGACGAGACCAGCAGCACATCGACTCCGGACAGGTCGTAGCCGGCGTTGAGCACGGCCGTGGACACCGGCCGCACCTCGAAGCCCATCTCGCGCAGCGCGAACAGTTCGTCGGCCGCGGCCGCCGCGGCGATCGCCGGCTTGGTCAGGCGCGGGCCGGTGGCGCCTCGGGGGGCGGTCGCGAAGCTCACGCCGTACCGGGAAGCCAGCGAGACGGCCTGCGGGCGCGCGGAGGCCGGCACCACGACGGTGCTCGCGGAGGTCTTGCGCACGGCGACGCCGAGGTCGAGGAGGGCGTTGAGGGCGCGGACGTCGGCGGCGTCGCGCAGCGAGAGGGCGAGGTCACGGCCGCGCGGTGCGGTGACCGAGCCGGTCGGGGAGGCGACCGCGACCGGGGACGTGGCGACGCGCGGCTTCTCCCGCCGGGAGACGGAGACCGAGGCACCCCACAGCAGGCGGTGGCTCCAGCCGGAGATGTCGTACATCTGCGGGACCAGGTCCGAGATGTCCCGGCCGGCCTCGAGGAGGACGTTGGCGAGGCCGCGCTTGGGCTGGTGCATGTCCACGACGTACGAGCCCGCGGCGTACGACACGCCGTCCAGCCGGAAGGCCGTGCGGGCGCGGGTCACCCGCACGTCGTGGGCGACGAGGTGGTCGACCAGGCGCGCCGCGGCGGCCGGGGAGCGCTGGGCGGCGCCGGCCGGGATGACGTACGCGCGGGGGAAGCTCGTCGAGTAGCGGTCCTCGGGGCCGAAGCCGGGCACGAAGCCGTCGGGGATCGCCGGGGACGGCTCGCCCGCCCAGCCGCGACGGAACTGCTCGATCTGGCCGGCCAGCAGGCTCGCTCTGTTCTCGTCCGCGTAGCTGATCGCGGCATTGATCGTCGCCTCGGCCACGTCGGTGTTGACGCCCGAGCGGCGGCGCAGCTCGGCGACCGGCAGCGAGTCGTAGAGGCCGCGGTTGACCTGCAACGGGATCTCGACGGTGTGGCCGACGGCGCCCTGATAGATGGCGTACATCGGGGTGAAGATCGGCGGCCAGTCGTCCCAGTCGCCGGGAGCGTAGTCGCGGAACGGGATGTCCGCGCGGGTCGTCTCCGCGTGCCCGAGCTGCTGGATGGCCTTCTCCATGCCGAGCGCGTCCGGCAGGGCGTGCTTGATGTAGAGGTCGTACTCGTAGTTCTGCCCGTGCGGCGGTGTGGCCGGCTCGATCAGCGTGGTGCCGGTGTAGCCGTGCTCGTCGAGCATCACGAACGGCTGGGTGGCGATCACCACGTCCCGCACGGCCCGCGACTCCGGCTGCGAGCTGGTCGCGTGGTCCCGGTTGATGTCGAAGCCCGCGCCGTTGGCCCGGGTGCCGGCGATGCGCCCGTCCGGGTTGTTGGTCACGGTCACATAGATCCGCGTACGCGTGAGCAGCCGCGCCGTGGCGGCGTCGGTGGCCGTGGCGAGCCGCTCGATGACGCGCAGCGCGCCGTCGGTGCCCTCCCACTCGTCGCCGTGGATGTTCGCGTTGATCCACACCGGCGTCTTGTAGTCGCGGGCGAGCTGCCGGTCGCGCTTCGCGGCGGCCGGATCGTCCTCGATGAGCGCGCGCCACTTGTCCTGCCGCGCGGCCTCGGCAACGGTCTCCGGGGCGGTCACGGTGACCAGGTAGAGGTCGCGCCCGAGCGCCGAGTGCCCGACGACCTCCGCCGAGACGCGCCGGCTGGCCTGCTGCAGGGCGTTCAGGCGCGGCGCGATCCCGTGGTACGGCACCAGGCCCAGCTTGATCGCCTTGTCGGCCGGGTCCTCGGGGTAGACCCGCAGCTCCTGCTGACGCGGATAACCCTGGCGGGCCTTCGGCCGGTCGGTCGTGCCGAGGGTCTGCAGCGGCTCGTCGATCAGGGCAGCCGTGGTGTTGCGGTCGGCGCCGTTCGCGAAGTCCCGGTGCGCGGTGTCATCCGGGGAGGCGTGGGCGGCCGACGGGACGGCGAAGGCGGAGGCGGTCAAGGTGAGCGCGGTCAGCGTACGCAGCAGGTCCACGGCCCGACCCTAACAATGCATTCACGCGTTTACATCTATCGACATCATGACGAAACAAAGCCGCCGCACGATGACCTCGTGTCCGACATCTCGCGGCGTCGTTTCCTGCAGACCGTGGGCGTGACCGGCGGCGCCGGCGCGCTCTTCGCCACGATGGGCGCGCTCGGCCTGGCCCCGGCCGCCGCCGCACCCGCCCCACCGTTCCGCGCCCCGAGCCGCGCCGACTTCCACCTGACCGGCCGCGGCGCGCAGAAGGTCGTCATCCTCGGCGGCGGCGTCGCGGGGCTGGCGACCGCGTACGAGCTGGGCAAGGCCGGCTACGACTGCACCGTCCTCGAGGCGCGCGGCGTGGCGGGCGGCCGCAACTTCACCGTGCGCGGCGGCACCACCGAAACCGATCTGGACGGTCACACGCAACGCGCCGCGTTCTCGCCCGGCATCTCCATGAACGCCGGGCCCGCGCGCATCGCCCAGTGGATGGTCACCCTCGACTACTGCCGCGAGCTGGGCGTGCCCATCGAGGTGTTCACCAACCAGAACGCCGACGCCCTGATCTACAACGAGTCCACCGGCGCCCTCGTCAAGTACCGGACCGCCAAGGCCGACGTGTACGGCTACGTCAGCGAGCTGCTCGCGAAGGCCACCGACCAGGGGGCGCTCGACGGCGAGCTGAGCGCCACGGACAAGGAACGGCTGCTCAGCTTCCTGCAGAGCTACGGTGCCATCGGCGGCCGCACCGCCGGCTGGGAGTACACCGGCACGAGCCGGCGGGGCTACGCGGCGTACCCGGGGGCGGGACACGACGCCGGCACCCCGCTCGCCGGTCCCGGATCGCTGGCGGACGTGTTCGCCTCGAACGTGGGACGCTACTTCAGCTTCGAGTTCGGCTACGACCAGGCCATGGTCATGTTCCAGCCGGTCGGGGGGATGGACCGGATCCCGTACGCGCTGAGCAGGGCGATCGGCCCCACCCGCATCAAGCTCGGCGCCGTGGTCTCCTCGGTCACCGACCGCCCGGCCGGGGTGGAGGTGCGCTACGAGCAGGCCGGCCGCACCCGTTCGCTGACCGCCGACTACTGCGTCGCCGCCCTGCCCCCGCACCTGCTGGCCCGCATCCCGCACAACCTGGGCGCCGACATCACCGCCGCGCTGGGCGCGTGGAGCGTCACCCCCTCGGGCAAGATCGGCCTCGAGTACCGGCGCCGCTGGTGGGAAGAGGACCTGCGCATCTACGGCGGCATCACCGAGACCGACCTGGACCTGTCCCACATCTGGTACCCCTCCACCGGCTACCACAGCGCCCGCGGCCTGGTCGTCGGCTACTACAACACCGGGCAGAACGCCCTGGCGTACGGCGCCCTGACGCCCGCCCAGCGGCTGGAGCGCGCACTGACCCAGGGCGCCAAGATCCACGGTGACGTGTACCGGCAGGGCGTCGCCGCATCATGGTCCCAGGCGTGGCACCGCACCCGGCACCTGGAGGGCGCGTGGACCGGCGTCCCGCTCGGTACCCCGGCCTACGACCTCCTGCTCCAGCCGCGCGGCCGCGTCTACTTCGCCGGCGACTGGCTGACCCACGAGGTCGCGTGGCAGCACGGCGCCTTCACCTCGGCCCGCGCGGTGGTCACCGCCCTGCACCAGCGCGTCATGACCCACTGACCGCCGTCGCCACGGTCGGGGAGGCAGGCTCTACCGTGTATCCGACAGCCACCGCTGCCTCATAGCCGCTCCGCAATGCCGTCCCCGCTCGCCTCAAGGAGAAAGATATTCCCGATCTCGGTCCCCTGCCGCAGCGCATCACCGTCGACGCGGGACAAGTTCGTCGCCTCATCGCGGGCCAGTTTCCGCACCTGGCCGACCTCCCGATCCAGCCGGTGGTCAGAGGCGGCTGGGACAACTGGACCTTTCACCTCGGCCCCGAGCGGCTGGTGCGTCTGCCCAGCGCTGCCGAGTACGCCTTGGCGGTCGACAAGGAGCATCGGTGGCTCCCGTCCTGGCCGCCAGGCTGCCGCTGCCCATCCCCGTCCCGGTGGCGAAGGGCAGGCCGGACGCGGGCTACCCCTTCCCGTGGTCGATCTATCGGTGGCTCGACGGCGAACCTGCGAGCGTGGACCGCATCGCCGACCCGGTGCGATTCGCGATCGACCTGGCAGAGTTCCTGGCGGCCCTGCAGGGCGTCGACGCCGCCGGCGGTCCGCAGCCGGGTGTCCACAACTGGTTCCGGGGCGCGACCCTGCGCACCTACGACAAGGAGGTGGAGCGTGCGCTCGCGACACTGGACGGTCACGTCGACGCGGGGCTGGTTCGCGAGATCTGGGCGAGGGCACTCGACGCCCGCTGGGACGGTGTGGACCGGTGGTTCCATGGCGACGTCGCCCAGGGAAACCTCCTGCTTGCGGAGGGCCGGCTGGCGGCCGTCATCGACTTCGGGACCTGCGGCGTCGGCGACCCGGCCTGCGATCTGGCGATCGCCTGGACGATGCTGACCGCTGACGGCCGAGAGGCATTCCGCGAGAAGCTGTCCGTGGACGATGCGATGTGGGCACGCGGACGTGGCTGGGCCTTGTGGAAGACCCTCGCCACATGCGCCTACACCCTTGAGCATCCCGAGGACGCGGAAGACTTCGTGGCCGCACGGCGTGTCCTGGACGACATCTACTTTGAGTACGCGGCCCAGCACGCCGATCACTGAGCGCGTCGGCCCGCGGGCCGGGGCGCCATGGGCCAGGATGGGCGCATGGCGGGACGATTCGCGTACTGGATGAATGTTTCTCTTGATCTGCGGATCGAGCGGACGCCCGGGGAGAACGGCGGCGGCGAGTGGATGCGGATCGGCGAGGAGCTGCATCGGGAGTTCAATGACCGGGCGCGGGCGCTGTCCATGATGGTGCAGGGCCGGATCATCCACGAGACGATGGAGTCCTTCTGGCCGCAGGCCGCCGGGGATGCCTCGCTGCCGGACTACCTGCGGGAGTACGGCGAGATCTGGACCGCCAAGCCCAAGGTCCTCGTCTCCCGCACCCGCACCAGCGCCGAGCACAACACGCGGATCGTCAGCGACCTCGGCGAACTCGCCGCCGTGCGCGAGCAGACCGACGGCCTCATCGGGGTCGGCGGCGCGACCCTCGCCACGCAACTGCTCACGGCCGGGCTGCTCGACGAGGTGCTGCTCTTCACCCATCCGGTGATCCTCGGCGCGGGCCGGCCCTTGTTCGACGGGCATGATGGGACGGTCGAGCTCGAGCTTGTCGAGCAGAAGTCCTTCGAGCGGGGAGTGACCATGCGGCGGTACTCGGTATGTTGACGCCGATCGCGGAGGGCGTTCACCTCCACCGGAGCGACTTCCTGATGAGCAACACCGTCGTCGTGCGGGGGAGCGGCAACCGTGTGTTGCTCATCGATCCCGGGCTGCAGGAGCACGAGCTGACCTGCCTCGCGGACGACCTTGCCCGCGAGGGCTGGACCGTCGCGGCCGGCTTCTCGACGCACCCGGACTGGGACCACCTGCTGTGGCACGCGCGCCTCGGCGTGGCCCCTCGCTACGGGACGGCCCGGTGCGCGGCCGCGGTCGAGAACGATCCGGAGACCAAGGCCGCCGTCATCGAGCACCTCGACGGTACGGGCATCGCCGAGCACATGTCGCTCGACCTGTACGGGGAGATCACCGGCCTGCCCGCCGGCACCGTGCACGTCCCCTGGGACGGGCCCGCGGTGCGGATCGCCGAGCACCGGGCCCACGCGCCCGGCCACGCGGCCCTGGTCATCGAGGACCGCGGGGTGCTGGTCGCCGGCGACATGCTGTCCGATGTGCTGATCCCGATGCTCGACGCGGAGGCCGCCGACCCGATCGGGGACTACCTCGCGGCGCTGGACCTGCTGGCGGACCAGGACGGGGATGTCGTCGTCCCCGGGCACGGCTCGGCCGGGCACGACACGAAGGAACGCATCGATCGCGACCGGGCCTACCTGCACCATCTCCGGCGGGGGACGGCGCCGGACGACCCCCGCATCGGCCCGCGGGCCGCACCCGGCTGGGAGTGGGTCAGCGATGTCCACGCCGGGCAGGTGCGACGCATCGGCCAGGAGCGGTAGCCCCGGACGACCGGTGCCGAGGCCTCCTGGGCGGCGAGCCGGTCGAGGCCGACGAGCTTCCGGTCGACCGCCGCGACCGCGGTGACGGCAGCCCGGGCCTCGGCGACATCAGCGGTGATGCGGTGCGTCCGCGGGTCAGCCGCCGCCTGTCCGGTGCGTTGAGCCGGGCACGGCCGGGCCCGGTAGGGATCAGCGACGTCCACGCGGGTCGAGCCCGGAGGACCGTTCCATGGCGCTGCCGCCCGTGGTCTGCATCGGGATGGACGACAGGTCGAACGTGCCGCTCGGCAGGCCCTGGCTGTCGAAGAGCTCGACGTGGCGGATGTCGAGGACCGGCGGCTTGCCGACCGTGACCGTGCCGCCCTCCGGCAGCGCGACGACCTCGTCCCAGGCCGGCGGGGCCAGCGACATGGCGCGTTCGCGGGGGACGTCCCACATGCCCGGCAGCAGCTCGAGGAACGTCACGTCGGACGGGCGCAGCGCCGGCTCGAGCGGGGCGAGGAAGGCGGCCAGCTCGGTGGCCAGCTCCTCGTCCTGGGCGATGACCTCGGCGACGGCGGGCGGCGCGACGATCCGGTACGCCGCCCGGTCGCCCTCGCGCGTCAGGAACAGTGCGATGCGGTCGAGGAAGGCCGGCTTGGGCATGCCGCGCAGCACGAGCGGCTCGGCGGTGCAGCTCCAGCCGTGGCCGGCCAGCTCGTCGACGAGGCGCTCGCGCGGGCCGGGGTCGGCCGGGTCGGCCAGCACCGCCGCCACGGCGGCCCGGACGCCGCGCCGGTCGAGGGGCGGCTCGTCGTGGGAGCCGACGAAGCGGTTGATGTGCACCACGCAGGCCGGGCTCGCGACGGGCAGCTCGACGCGGCGGTCGAGGGCGGCCAGCAGCACCTCGCGGCGGCGGGCCGGGTCGAGGCCGCCGGTCTCCCAGCCGTCGTCGAGGGCGAGGTCGGCGGTCCGCGGGGCGTACGGGTCGTCGGCCACGGTCACCAGGGCGGGCGCGGCGACCACCGGGCCGTCCGGGGTCTCGGTGACCTGGACGCGGATGTCGGCGAGCGGGCGGATCGGGGTGAGCAGCACCTGCTCGCGGACGCGGCGCAGCTGGCGCCCGGTGACGGCGGTCAGCACATACGGCCAGAGCAGGAAGTTGACCGGCTCGCCGAGCACCATGGGCCGCCACGCGTCGCCGGACTCCCGGAGCACGTCGGTCGCGTCCTCGGGGGCGATCTCGCCGGTGACCCAGAACTCCTCGGAGCTGCGCCCGCCGTCGCCGCCGGGCACGGTGCCGGCGATGCTGCGGTGCACGAGCAGCCAGCCGCCGCTGCCACCGTGCGGAATCCAGATGTAACGGGTGGTCACGGTCCTCGATTGGTCACCCGTGCTCATCCCGCCTCCTGATCGCGTTTGTGCATCGACACTGCTCTAAGTAATGGCGTCACGAACCTAGGCGGCGCAGAGTACCGGAGTCGATGCCTCACGGGCAGTCACTGTTCAAGATCTGACTCTCGACGGCAGGCGGGTGACCGCCACCCCGGCCAGGCACAGAGCCCCTCCGGCCAGCGCCAGCGCCGTCGGCACCTCGCCGAGTGCCAGCCAGGACAGCAGCACGGTGAACGCCGGGACCAGGTACGACGAGACGCTCAGCCGGCCCGCGCTCATGCGCCCCAGCGCGTACGCCCAGGTGGCGAACGCGATCGCGGTGGGGAACAGGCCCAGGTAGACCATGCCCGCCACGGTGCCCCCGGAGGCGGAGCCGAGGTCGTGCACCAGGTCCCCGGCGAACGGCAGGCACGCCGCCGCCCCGGCCGCGCAGCCCAGCCACGTCGCGGTGAACGGGTCGACCGTCGCCAGGGCCTGCTTCTGCAGCAGCACGCCGACGGCGTAGAGGGCCGCGGCGCCCAGCGCGAACAGCACCCCGGCGGTGTCGTGCCGCCCGGTCGAGGTGGCCGCCGCGATGATCGCCACGCCGGCGAAGGCGACCGCGAGCCCGGCGAGCAGCGGCCGCGGGAAGCCCTCGCCGAGGAACAGCCCGGCCAGCACGGCGATCAGGATGGGCCCGAGGTTGACCACCAGCGCGGTCGTCCCGGCGTCCAGGTGCTGCTCGGCGGCGTTGACCAGCACCGCGTAGATGCCGAACCAGAGCACGCCGTACCCGAGGACCAGCAGCAACGGCCGCCCGCGCGGGACCGGCCGCCGCCGCACCAGCGCGACCGCGCCCAGGGCGATCGTGCCGGTCAGCAGGCGGCCCAGCGCGAGCGCGCCCGGGCTGATGTGCGGGCCCACCGAGCGGATCACGATGAAGGCCGACGCCCAGAGCAGCATGGTCACGCCGGCGGCGAGCAGGGGAAGGGTCCGTTGGTTCACTCCGCCGACTCTGGCCGGAGGAAGTCGTTAGCACAAGCGAGTAGATCTTTCGTATTGTTAAGCCGGACTGTACGGTCGGGGCATGCTCGATCTGCACCGGCTGCGCGTCTTCCGGGCCGTCGTGGCCGGCGGTTCCGTGCACGCGGCCGCCGCCGCGCTGGGCTACACGCCGTCCGCCATCAGCCAGCACGTGACGGCACTGCAACGCGAGACCGGCCTGGTCCTGCTGGCCCGCAGCGGCCGCGGCGTCGAGCCCACCGCCGTCGGGCTCGCCCTCGCGCGGCAGGTGGACGGGGTGCTCGCCAGCCTCGGCGACGTCGAGGCGCTGGTCGCCGATCTGCGCGCCGGGCGCACCGGGTCCCTGTCGATCGCCTACTTCCCGTCGGTCGGCGCGGCCTGGCTGCCGGCCGTCGCCCGCGGGCTGCTCGCCGCCTTTCCCGGCCTGCGCCTCGACCTCGAGCTGCGCGACGAGCTGAGCGCGGGGCCGGGCAAGCTGCCCGACCTTCAGGTCACCGTCGCCCCGCCCGGCTTCCGGGGTACGGGCACCGCCCGCGCCCACCACCTGCACGACGACCCGTACGTGGCCGTCGTGCCCCGCTCCCACGAGCTCGCCGGCCGCACCGAGGTCGAGCTGGCGAGCCTCGCGGCGGAGCGCTGGATCGACAACGACTTCGCCCGGGGCTGGTGCCGGCGCAACCTGCTCGACGCGTGCGAGTCGGCCGGCTTCCACCCGTCGTTCCGGGTCGAGGCGCACGACTATCCGACGGCGATCGCCTTCGTCGACGCGGGCATCGGCATCACCGTGCTGCCCCGCCTCGGCGCGGCCCACCTGCCCGAGGGGGTCGCCGTCGTGGGCCTGGTCGCGCCGACCCCCGTACGCGCGGTGCATGCGGTGGTCCAGAACGCCGTCGCGCAGAACCCGCCGGTGGCGCAGGCCCTGGAGCTGCTCCGGGCCTGCGCCACCGGCTCATCCTGTTAGAACCCGCCCGCGGTGTTGCACTTCGCGCGCTGCACCACGCAATCCTTGACCCGCTGGCCGAGCGCGGCGTCGTTCCACGCCAGGAAGACGTCGCCGTGCATGGACGACGCCATCTTGGAGGCCAGCTCGAAGCCCGCCGCCGACCCGCTGGTCCGGTACGCGATCACGAACGAGATGTTCGGGATCGCCACCGGGTAGTCGCCGCTGCACGTGCCGGTGTAGGTGTACGCGACGTGCGACTTGTGGTCCGGGCTGTCCAGGTGCACGCCGTCCCAGCAGTCCGGGAAGACCAGCTGGAACACCAGGTCCGCCGTCGGCGCGCACACCGGCCAGTTGCCGTCGGCGCTGCGCCCGATCTCACCGCCCGGCCCGGCGCAGAAGAACTGGTTCACCGAGCCCTTCGGCGTGGGCACCTGCAGCCGGGCGTCGCCGGCGATCATCCGGAAGCCCTGCGGGAACGGCACGGTCGCGCTCGGGTCGGGCAGCCGCGATCCGTAGTAGACGGTCACCCCGGACGGCTCGACCGCGCGGCCGTTCTCGTACAGGGTGGGGATCCAGTACGCCGACAGGTCCGTCGACGGCGCACAGCTGGTGCCCGCGTTGGCCAGCAGCGACTGCGTGGTCGTGGCGGCACTGGTGCTCGTGTTGCCGAGGAACGTGTGCATGTGCGAGGCGCCCGGCATGTTGGGGAAGACGATCGGGTCGTCGGGCCGGGAGTGGCTGTACGTACACGCCGCGTTGAACTCCGAGACGCGTACGGCATCGGCCGGCGCCGGGTGCATCGGCAGTGCGCGGTAGGCCGCCAGCTGGGCGTTCCACCGGGCCTGGTCCATCGGCACCCAACCGGCCGTGTCGCCGGCGCCGTCGCCGAACTTGAACCAGTTCAGGTTGACGAAATCGCCGCCGCCGGTGCTCTGCAGCACCGCGAAGACGGTCTGCTTGCCGGTCGGGTGGCCGGCGGCGGTGGCCGTGCGGGTGACCCAGGTCTGCCAGCCGCCGGTGGGGGAGACCGGGAAGCTGGCCAGCAGCGGGCCGGTGACCGACCCGGTGCGCAGCTCGACCGCGCCGGAGCCGGCCGCCGAGGCGATCCGGGCCTGCAGGGAGAGCGTGCCGGCGGCGCCGAGGTCCACGCCGTCGTAGCGCAGCCAGTCGCCGGCGGCGAGATAGGAGACGTTCTGGCCGCCGCCGGTGTCGGCGGTGGCCTCGACGACGGCGCCGGACTGCGCCGCGAACGCCTCGGCCTGCACCGTGACCGTGGCGGCCTCGGCGGGTCCGGTGGTGACGGCGACTGCTCCGGCGGATGCCAGCAGCGCCGCAAGGATGGCGGGCACCTTCTTCATGGGGATTCCTCCGCGGGGATCGGGGAACCCTCAGTGTCGGCCTTTTCCCAAGCCATGGACGAAGTTCGATGAAGTATCGGCCGAAGAGCTGGGTCGGGTTCCGCAACTCGATCCTGGGCATAGGTTGGGACCATGGAATATCGCCAGCTCGGCCGCTCCGGCCTCAGAGTCTCCGTCCTCACCATGGGCACCATGACCTTCGGCGGCAAGGGCAACTTCGCCAACGTCGGCAGCACCGACGTCGCCGAGGCCCGCCGGCAGGTGGACCGCGCGATCGACGCGGGCATCAACCTCATCGACACCGCCGACGTCTACTCCGACGGGCTCTCCGAGGAGATCATCGGCGAGGTGCTCGAGGGCCGCCGCGAGGACGTGCTGCTCGCCACCAAGGTGCGCATGAGCATGGGCGCCGGCCCCAACGACGCCGGCCTGTCCCGCCACCACATCATCCGCGGCGCCGAGGCCAGCCTGCGCCGCCTGCGCACCGACCACATCGACCTCTACCAGGTCCACGAGTGGGACGGCCAGACCCCGGTCGAGGAGACCCTCGAGGCCCTCGACCTGCTCGTCAGGCAGGGCAAGGTCCGGTACGTCGGCGCCTCCAACTACGCCGGCTGGCAGCTGCTCAAGGCACTGGGCACCGCCGACCGCACCGGCACCCCGCGCTTCGTCAGCGAGCAGATCTACTACTCGCTGCAGGCCCGCGACGCCGAGTACGAGCTGATCCCCGCCGCCGTCGACCAGGGCCTCGGCGTCCTGGTGTGGAGCCCGCTCGCCGGGGGCCTGCTCTCCGGCAAGTACCGCCGGGGCCAGCAGCCGCCGGCCGGGTCGCGCCAGCTCACCGACTGGAACGAGCCGCCGGTCCGCGACCAGGAGCAGCTCTACGACACCGTCGAGGAGCTGGTGGCGATCGGCGAGGCGCACGGCGTCTCCGCGGCTCAGGTGGCCCTCGCGTGGCTGCTCGGGCGCCCGGCCGTCGCGTCGCTGGTCATCGGCGCGCGCACGGACGAGCAGCTCGCCGACAACCTCGCCGCCGCCGAGCTGAAGCTCGCCGAGGAGGAGCGGGCACGGCTGGACAAGGTGAGCGCGCTGCCGCTGCTCTACCCGTACTGGCACCAGGCCGCCACCGCCAGGGACCGGCTCTCCCCGGCGGACCTGTCCCTGCTCGGCCCGCACCTCTGAGCCGCGTCCAGGGTTCCGGAAGCCGACCGTCCGGAACCCTGGCTAGGGTGCCGCGCATCGACGCCGACCCCGACGGCAACAAGGCACCGCCGCCTGATGCAACTTTCCGGCCGGGTGATCCAGTCGTACGGGGTATGACGAAGTTCGATGCTTTACCGCGGCTGGCGGTGGTGGCCGTCGTGGCGGTCCTCTCCCCGTGCGCGATCGTGCTGCCCTCCCCGGGCCGGGCCGAGGCCGCTCCGACGGCGGGACAGGCCTACGAGGTGACGCTCGTGACCGGCGACCGGGTGAAGGTCTCCTCCCCGCACGCCACCACCGCCGCCGTGCAGCCCGGCCCCGGCCGCGAGCACCTGACGTTCGCCACCACCTCGGCCGGCGGGCACCTGCGGGTGATCCCCTCCGACGCCGCCCGGCTCGTGCGTACCGGGCGGGTCGACCGGCGCCTGTTCGACGTCACCGAGCTGATCCGGCTCGGCTACGACGACGCCCGCCGCCCCGACGTGCCGCTGATCGTGCGCTCGGCGACCGCCGCCCAGCTGCCCAAGGTGACGACCACCATGCGCGCCCGGGGCGCCGAGCCGACCCGCGACCTCGCGGCCCTGCGGTCCGTGGCGATGAAGGCGCCGAAGCGGGACACCCCGGCGGTGTGGCCGGCGCTGAAGGACAGCACCGTGCAGACCGTGTGGCTCGACGGCAAGCGGCAGCCGCTGCTCGACCGCAGCGTCCCTCAGATCGGCGCCCCGGCCGCCTGGCAGGCCGGGCTGACCGGCGAGGGCATGACCGTCGCCGTGCTCGACACCGGCGTCGACGAGTCGCACCCCGACCTCGCGGGCCGCGTCACGTCCCGGTCCTTCACCGACGGCGAGACCGACACCGTCGGGCACGGCACGCACGTCGCCTCCACGATCGCCGGCGACGGCACCGCCTCGGGCGGCAGGTACAAGGGCGTCGCCCCCGGCGCGCGGATCCTGTCCGGCAAGGTCTGCGCGGGCGCCGGCTGCGACGACTCGGCCATCCTCGCCGGCATGCAGTGGGCCGCCGTCGAGCAGCACGCCAAGGTGATCAACCTGAGCCTCGGCGGCCCGGACACGGCGTCGATCGATCCCCTCGAGGAGGCCGTCGGCACGCTCAGCGCGCAGACCGGCGCCCTGTTCGTCATCGCCGCCGGCAACGACGGTCCCGCCGCGGGCACGGTCGGATCGCCGGGCAGCGCGGACGCCGCGCTGACGGTCGCCGCCGTCGACCGGGACGACGCGGTCGCGGACTTCTCCAGCCGTGGTCCCCGTACGGGCGACGGGTTCGTCAAGCCCGACATCGCCGCACCCGGCGTGGGCATCGTCGCCGCCCGCGCGACCGGCACGGAGATGGGCACGCCCGACGCGCAGTTCCCCGGCTCCTACGTCGCGGCCGACGGCACCTCGATGGCCACGCCGCACGTCGCCGGCGCCGCCGTCCTGCTCGCGCAGCGCCACCCGGACTGGACCGGCGCCCAGCTCAAGGCCGCCCTGACCGCCTCCGCCGAGCGCACGCCCGGCGCCCCCACCGAGATCGGCGCCGGACGCGTCGACGTCGCCCGCGCGCTGCGGCAGAGCGTGGTCTCCGAGCCGGTGTCTCTGTCCTACGGCACGCAGCTGTGGCCGCACGACAACGACACCGCGGTGACCAAGACCGTCACCTACCGCAACCTCGGCCCGGCGGCGGTCACCCTCGATCTCGCGCTGGACTCGCCGGCGTTCCGGCTCGGCGCGGACACCGTCGCGGTCCCCGCCGGTGGTACGGCCCAGGTGAGCGTCACGGCCGACACCCGCGCGCTGGCGGTCGGCGTGCACCAGGCGCACCTGGCCGCCACCAGCGGCGACAGCCGGGTCGTCACCCCGGTCGCGATCGAGAAGGAGCCGGAGCGCTACCAGCTGACGATCAAGCACATCGGGGCCGACGGCGCGGCGGCCGCCGACTACTTCACCCAGATCTACACGCCCGGCGACGGCGGCGACTTCTGGACGCCGTGGGACGCCTCCGGGACCGTGACGCTGCGGCTGCCCAAGGGCCGCTTCACCGCCGGGTCCTACGTGTTCGCCGGCGCCGGCGTGAGCATCCTCTTCCAGCCCGAACTGGAGCTGACCAAGGACACCACGCTGGTCTTCGACGCCCGCGACGCCGTACGCGTGACCCAGAGCGTGGACCGCCCGGACGCCGAGACCCGCGTCGCCGAGGCGGGTGCCGCCGGAGCGGGCTGGGGTTACAGCGCGTCGGCGCCGACGTTCGGCGACCTGAGCATCGGCCGCTCCGACGGCGGCGGGGGCGCGGGCCTGACCGGGCACGTGAGCAGCGTCTGGATGCAGCGCGACAGCGGCGAGGACCACGCGGGCAGCCCGTACGCCTACTTCGCCGGCGACACGGTGACGGGTGAGGAACTGCTCGGCGGCTACCGCAGGGCCTTCACCACGAAGGACTTCGCCGCCGTCACCGAGACCTTCCGCGGCCGGGGCCCGGACACCGTGGCCAACCACTGGCACGAGGCCACCGACGCGGACGGCAACTACGTGGTCTCCGGGGCGCCGCGGGTGACGGCTCCCGGCGTACGGGTCAGCTATCTCACCGGCGACCCCGGCCTGCGCTGGATCGCGGGCGCGAACATCGGCCGCCCCAGCGAGTGGGGCGGCATCGAGGGCAACGTCCTGCACGCCCCGGCGCGCACCTACCGCCCCGGGCAGAAGCTCGCCGAGACGTGGGGCGCCGCGCCGCAGGCCATGCAGTTCGAGGGGCGCATCCCGTGGTTCCAGCGCTACCAGGACCAGATGGCGGTCACCGTGCCGTGGGCCGGCGACGGCGGCGGGCACTCCGGCTACGACCAGACCCAGGACGTCACCACCCGGCTCTACCGCGGCGACGAGCTGATCGCCACGGACGCGGGCGGCGCCTACGCCGACGGGCTGCCGGCCGAGCCCGCGCGCTACCGCGTCGAGAACGACACCGCCACCTCGCACACCGTCCTGTCCTGGACGTCGGGCGCCTCCGGCGAGGTGGTGAACCTGCCGGTGTTCGCCGTGCGCTACCAGCCGCACCTCGACGCCGCCGACACCGCCCGCGCCGGCACCAGGGACCGCATCCCGCTGACGCCGGCCGGGCAGGCCGGGGCCCCGGTGACGCTGCGCGCGCTGACGTTCGAGGTCTCCTTCGACGACGGCGCGAGCTGGGTCAAGGCACCGATCGCCGGGTCGGCGGCGACGGTGGTCTACCCGAAGGGCAGCGGCTGGGTGTCGACCCGGGTGCGGGCCACCGACAGCGCGGGCGGCACGTTCGGCCAGACCGTCACCCGCGCGTACCGCTACACGCGCTGACCCCCTCCGGACCCGGCACGACCGGCGCGGCGCCCACGCCGGTGCGACGCCTGCCGTGCCGGGTTCCGGCTCATCGGATCGCTGCGGCCGCCGAAGGGAGGGGTGAGGGGGCGATGTGGCGACGGTGCTGGTGGTCGACGACGAGCCGGACATCCGTGACCTCGTGGTGAAGCGGCTGGTGCAGGAGGGGCACGCGGTGCTGGCGGCCGGCGGCGGGGCGGAGGCGCTGGCGCTGGTCGAGGCCGGAGGCCCGCCCGACGCGGTGGTGCTGGACCTGGACATGCCCGGCATGGACGGTCTCGAGCTGCTCGAGCGGCTGCGGCTGCGGCACCCGGATCTGCCGGCGCTGATCCTGTCGGTGTTGTGGGGCGGCGACGTGTACGACCGCGCCCGGCAGGTGCCGGCCGTGTTCGTGGCCAAGCCCTTCACCGGGGCGGCGCTGACGGCCGGCGTGCGGCAGATGCTCGGCCTGCCCGGCTGCGGCGCCGGCATCGAGGTGGGCGGATGACGAGCGGACGGTCGTCGGTCCTGCGGACGCTGGGCTTCGCGGCCCTGTACGTGGTGGCCACCTACGCGGGCCGCAAGACGGTGATGGACGCCACGAACCTGAGCCTGGTGTGGCCGGCCGCGGGTGTCTCGGCGGTGTGGTTCGTCGCGCAGCGGGCGTCGCGGTGGCGCTGGCTGGACGCGGTGGCGCTGGCCGGGGTCACCATGGTGGTGAACACGGCCACGGGCGCGTCCTGGCAGCTCGCGGCCTTCTTCGTCGCGGCGAACCTGGCCCAGGCGATGATGTTCGCCTGGCTGTTCGGGCGGTGGCTGCCGCATCTGTGGGGTGGCGGCGGGCTGCAGCCGCTGGCCCGGCTGCAGGAGCTGTGGCGGCTGGTCGCCGCGGCGTTCATCGCCACGGCGTGCGGAGCGGTGCTCGGCCCGACCGGGGTAATGATCGTCAGCGGGTTCTACTCGTGGCCGGCCACCGCGGTGTGGATGACCCGCAACACCGTCAGCATCCTGCTCATCGGCGTCGCGGGGATCCGGCTGGGGCACCTGCTGCACACCCGTACGCCCGGCAGCGTGGGCAGTCTGCGAGCGCGCTCGCGCGCGGCCTGGGCGGCGATGCCGTCGCTGCGCCGGCTGGAGTACGGGGCGCTGGTGCTGGCCTCGGCCGGTGCCTACGTGCTGGCCTTCGGTGCCTCGCAGGGGCTGCCGCTGGCGTTTCCGCTGCTGGTGATGACGGTGTGGGCCGGGTTGCGGCTGCACACCGGGTTCGTCATCGTGCACGACATCGTCTTCGGCACGGTCGCCGTGCTGTTCACCCTGGCCGGGCACGGCCCGTTCGCCGCGATCGACTCCCATCCGCTCCGGGCGCTCATCGCGCAGCTGTTCGTCGGGATGGTGGCGGTGGTCGGCCTCGCGCTGGCGCTGGGCCGCGACGAGCGCACGGCCCTGGTGTCCCGGCTGCGCGGCTCGGAGCAGGCGGCGGAGGGCCAGACCCGGCTCATGAGAGCCATCGTCGACTCCTTGACCGAGGGCCTGACCGTGGTCGACGGGCAGGGCCGGCTCCTGCTGCGCAACCCGGCGGTCCGCCAGTTGCTCGGGGGAGTGGTGAGCAGCACCGGGCAGATGGCCGATCCCGGCTACTACGGGCTGTTCCACCCCGACGGCACCCCGCTGGAGGGCGACCAGATGCCCTACCGGCGGGCTCTGGCCGGTGACCCCGTGACAGCGATGGACATCCTGGTCCGCAATCCCGGCGTACCCGACGGCCGCATCGTGAGCGTCAGCTCGAGCGCGATCCCCGGCGAGCTCGACGGCATCCACTACGCCGTGACGGTCTTCCACGACGTCACCGCCGAGCGCCGCCACCGCGACGAGCTCGCCTCCTTCGCCGGTGTGGTGGCCCACGACCTGCTCAACCCGCTGGCCACGGTCGAGGGGTGGACCGAGTTGCTGGCCGAGGCCTTCGCCGAGGACCCCGGCCATCCGGCCGCCGCCGAGGCCGCCGACGGGGTCGCGCGCATCCGCCGCGCCGCCGGGCGCATGCGCAACCTCATCAACGACCTGCTCGCCTACACCACCGCCCGCGACGCGTCGATCACCCCGATCCCCCTGGACCTGAACGCGGTGGTCACCGACATCGCCACCGCCCGCATCGACCAGGCGCAGAGCAATCACACGCCCGTGCCGGTCTTCGACATCGGCGAGCTGCACACCGTCCAGGCCGATCCGGTGCTCGTACGCCAGCTGCTGGACAACCTGATCAGCAACTCCATCAAGTACACCGCCCCCGGCGTGGTCCCGAGCCTGCGCATCGCCAGCGACACCGAGGGCGACCAGGTGCGCGTGACGATCACCGACAACGGCATCGGCATCCCCGCCGGGCAGCACACCAGCATCTTCACCAACTTCCACCGCGCCCACCGCACCGGCGGCTACACCGGCACCGGCCTCGGACTCGGCATCTGCCGGCGCATCGTGCAACGGCACGGCGGCACCATCACCGCCGCCGACAACCCTGCCGGGCAGGGCTCCCAGTTCGTGTTCACCCTGCCCGCCGAAGGCGTCGCCGTGCGGGCCCACGAGCCCGCCGCCCCGGACGTCCCGCCGCGCGAGGTCAAGGCGCCGCCGGCACCGATCGCCCCGACGGCCGCCCTGCCACCGCCGGCGCCCGCCCCAGGCTTCGAGCAGACCGCCCGGCTGGTGCTGGACTATCTGCACGAGCACCTGCCGCTGGCGTTCTGGGCCGTGACCCGGGTGGAGAACGGCCGACAGGTCTACCTCTACCTCGACGACAACGGCTACGGCCTGCGCCAGGGCGACAGCCACCCGTGGGAGGACAGCTTCTGCGTCCACATGGCCGCCGGGCGGGCCCCGGCCGTCGCACCCGACGCCCAAGGCATCCCCGTCTACGCGGCGGCGGGCGTCAACGACCTGATCGACATCGGCGCCTACGCGGGCGCGGTCATCAGCGAGCCCGACGGCAGCGTCTTCGGCGCCATCTGCGGGCTCGACCCCCAGGCCCATACGGGCGACAGCCGCCTGACCGGCGCCGAACCCCTGCTCGCCCTCCTCGGCCGCATCCTCACCGCGGCCCTGGCCGCCGACCGCGCCCGGCAACGCCCGGACACCCCGCCGATCGAGCACCACAGCGACGCGCACGCGGGCCTTCCCGCGGGACGGCGCTAGCGACCGGCGAGCGAGCCGCGCTCACGGCCCCGCAGCCCCCCGGGGCCGGCACCGCGAACAGCCTGCTCGTGCTCGGGCCCGGCTGGGTAGGGTAAGGGGGTGGCTCGCATCGGACTAGTTACTACGGATCCTGCCGGACTGCGCACACCCGAGCCGGACACCGGCGTGCTCGCCGGGGCGTTGCGGCGGGACGGGCACGACGCCCAGGTGGTGATCTGGCATGACGCGGGCGTGGACTGGGCGGGCTTCGACCTGGTGGTGATCCGGACGCCGTGGGACTACTCGGAGCGGTACGCCGAGTTCCTGGCGTGGCTGGACCGGGTGTCGGCGGTGGCCCGGGTGCTCAACGCGCCCGAGCTGATCCGGTGGAACATCGACAAGCGCTACCTCGACGACTTCGCCGCCGCCGGGGTGCCCGTGGTGCCGACCGCGTTCTGCACGACGGCCGGCGAGGTCGACGCCGCCCTGCGGGAGCACGGCGGCGGCCGTGTCGTGGTCAAGCCGTCGGTGTCGGCGGGGTCGCGGGACACCGGGCTGTTCGCGGCGGACGATCCGGCGGCGGCCGGGCTCGGGCGGCGCATCACCGGCGCCGGGAAGACCGCGATGGTGCAGCCGGCCCTCGACGCGGTGACCGAGGGCGGCGAGCACGGGCTGTTCTTCTTCAACGGCGAGTATGCCGGCGCCTTCCACAAGGGTCCGATCCTGCTGCCCGGCGGCGCGTACGTCGGGGGCACCTACACCAGCACCATCACCCTCGGCGCGCCGGACGACGAGGAGATCGCACTCGGGCGGCGGGCGGTGGCGGCGATCGCGGACATCACCGGGGCGCAGGACCCCGACGCCAAGCTTCCCCTGTACGCCCGGATCGACATCGCCGCGGGCACGGTGATCGAGGTCGAGGTGTTCGAGCCCGGCTACGCCCTCGATGTCCTGCCCGGCTCCGCCGACGCCTTCGTCCGGGCCGTCCGCGACCGCCTCCGCTAGGTCCGCTCGCCGGCCCCACCGACTCCGGCCGCGCTGACGTCGGTCGTGCCGGCGTCGGCCGCGTCGACGCCGGCCGCGCTGATGCCGGCCTCCCGGGCGTCGGTCGTGCTGACGCCGGACGTGGTCCAGGCGGCCCACAGCCTGGCGTACGCCCCGCCGCGCGCGAGCAGCTCGTCGTGCGTCCCCGTCTCGGTGATCCGCCCGTCGGCGAGCACCGCGATCCGGTCGCACGCGCGGGCCTGGGTCAGCCGGTGCGCGACGACGATCGCCGTGCGCCCGCGGATCAGTGCGGCGGCCGCGGTCTCCAGCTCCCGGGCGCCTGCGCTGCCGGCCTCGGCGGTGGCCTCGTCGAGTACGACCACCGGCGGATCGCGCAGCAGCAGCCGGGCGAGGGCCAGCTGCTGCACCTGTGCGGCGGTCAGCGCGTGTCCGCCCGGGCCCACGGCGGTGTCCAGCCCGGCGGGCAGGGCGTCCACCCAGGCGCCGGCCCGGACCGCGGCGAGCGCCCGCAGGATCCGATCGTCGTCGCTGCCCGGCGCCGCGTACGTCAGGTCCTCGCGCAGCGATCCGGTGAACACGTGCGTCTCCTGGGCGACGACGCCGACCCAGTCGCGCAGCACGCCGGGATCCAGATCGGTGACGGCGATGTCCCCGTCCGGGCCGGTGAGGACCACCTCGCCGCCGGTGGCCGGGAAGGTGCCCGCCAGCAGGTTCGCCAGGGTCGTCTTGCCGGCGCCGCTGCTGCCCACGAGGGCGAGCGAGGTGCCGGCCGGGACGACCAGGCCGACCCCGCGCAGGACGGCGGGCCCGGTCCCGTACGCGTGCTGCACGTCGCGCACGGTGACGGTGACCGACGCCGGGGCCTCGCGCCGCTCGCCCGGCTCCGGCGCGGGCACCAGCAGCACGCCGGCCGTGCGCGCCAGCGACGCCTGCGCCCGCTGCACGTCGTCGAACGACAGCAGCAGTGTCCCCAGCGGCGTGAACAACCGGTGGAACAGCAGCGCGGCGGCCGTCACGGCGCCGACGGTGACCAGGTCCGCGCGCACCAGCCAGTAGCCGGCGATGAGCACGGCCGACAGCCCGATCGCCTCGGCCGCGTTCATGCTCTTGCTGAACCACAGGTAGCTGCGAGCCGCCCGCAGCGCCGCCGCGACGGTGTCCCCGGTGGCCGCGGCCACCCGGCGGGTCTGCAGCTTCGCCATCCCGTACGCGTGCACGGTGTCGCGCCCGTGCAGCGACTCCAGCAGCACGCGCCCGCGTTCGGCGGCCAGCCGGCGCTCCGCGGCGTACAGGCGGGCGGCGCGCGGCAGATAGGCGCGCAGGCCGATCGCGTACACGGGGAAGACGACCAGGAAGGCCAGCGCCAGCCGCCAGTCGAGGGTGGCGAACCCGGCCGCGGACAGCGCGACGGTCACGCCGGCGCGCAGGACGTCGGCCAGCAGCGGTACGGCGGTGACGAAGTTCTCCAGGTCCTCGGTGACGCGCGAGGCGGCCTCCCCGCTGCCGGCGCTCTCCAGGGTGGCCGGGCGCAGGGTGAGCGTGCGCTCGACGACGCGTTCGCGCAGGCCGGCGGCCACGGTGACGCCGAGGCGCTCGGTGGCGCGCAGGCTCAGGGCCGTGCCGGCGGCGGCGGCCAGGACGACGGTCCCGGTCGTGAGGATCACCCCCGTCGGGTACGCACCCCCGGCGCGCGCGGCGTCGACCAGCCGCCCGAGCAGCAGCGGCACGGCGACCGTCGCGCTGGCGGCCACGGCTGTCCACGACAGGGCCGCCGCGAGCTGGCCGCGATGTCCGCGCACGGCCCTGGCCAGGATTCGCAGGCTCTGCCGCCCGGTGGCGACGGGCAGTCCCGTGGCCGGGTCGTCGTGGGTCCGCCGTCCGGTCATCGCAGCACCGCCGCGGCGTATCCGGGGTCCCGGGCGAGGTCGTCGTGGGTGCCGTCGACCGGGGGCCGGGACCCGGCGACATAGGTGACCCGGTCGCAGCGGGACAGCAGCGCCGGTGAGGTGCTGATCACGACGGTGGTGCCGCCGTCGGCCCGGCGCAGGGCCGTCAGTCCCGCCGCTGCCGCGTCCTCGGTCACGGCGTCGACGGCGGTCAGCGGATCGCGCAGCACCAGCAGCGCCGGGCGGGCGGCGAGCGCCCGGGCGAGCGCCACCCGTTGCCGCTGGCCGCCGGAGAGGTTGGCGCCGCCGTCGGCGATCGCCGTGCCGGTGTCCCCGGCCTGGGCGGCGGCCACAGCGCGGGCCGTCGCCTCGGCAGCGGCGGCGCGGCCGGTGTCGAGCACCTCCGCCAGGGTGCGGCCGAGCAGGTGTACGGCGTGCGGCTCCACCAGCGTGTCGCGGCGGTGGCGCCCGAAGGATGCGGCGAGGTCGGCGGCTACGGCCGGATCGGTGGCGACGACGCCGAGCATCTCGCCGGGCCGTACGGCGACGCCGGGGCGGACAGGGTCGCCGGTCTTGCCGCCGCGTGCGGACGAGGTGAGCAGGGCGGCGATGCGGCCGGCGCCGGCCCGGGCGGTCGCGAGGGTCTTGATGCCCGCGGCGATCCGGTCGACGGGCTCGCCGGCGAAGGACGCCATTGCCACCACGGTGACCAGGTCGCCGGCGCTGATCCGGCCGGCGGCGGTCAGGGCGGCGGCCGCGGCGGCGGTGCCGGTCAGGACCACGCCGGTCGCCAGCGCCCCGGCGGCCTCGGCGGCGGCGGACGCGGTCGCCCCGCGCAGCGCCGCGTCCAGGGACGTGCGGCTGGCGTTCCGGTAGCGGCGGACCGCCTCGGGAACGCCGCCGAACCCGCGCAGCGGCCGGATCGCGTGGACCAGCTCGGCGGCGAGCGCCGCGGCCAGCCCGGCGGTGTGGCGACCGGCGGCGATGCGGTGCTCGAGCCACGGGCCCAGCCGGTTGACCGCGAGGGTGAGCAGCGGGGCGCCGGCGGCGATGCCCAGCCCGAGCCACGGGTCGACCGACAGCAGGACGGCCACCGTCACGAGCAGGCCGGCGGCGCCCGAGACGAGGTACACGAGCGCGCGCAGCACGTCGGCGGCGGCCTTGGCGTCGGAGACCAGCACCGTGGCGAGGTCCCCGGGGCGGCGCCCGGCACCGGCGGCCGGGTCGGCGAGGACGTGGGCGGCCGTGCTCACCCGCAGGTGGGCGGCCTCCCGGGTGGTGGCCGCGGTGAGCTGCCAGAAGTTGGTGCCGCCGCCGGTGGCCAGCAGCGCGAAGAGGGCGAGGACACCGCCCACGGCCAGGGCGAGGAATCCGGGCGGGCCGCCGTCGACCGCGTGGTCGACGGCCAGGCCGATGGCGAGCGGCACCAGGGCTTCGCAGACCTGGTGCCCGGTGGCGGCGGCGCCGGCGAGGGCGAGGGCCCGGGAGCGGCGGCGCAGCGTGGCGGCGAGCAGGGGGTGCATGACCCCGGACGCTAGGAGACGGCGGCGGGGGAGTCCCAGGCTTCGGCCGGAGCCGAATCGTCGAACAGGGCGGCCAGCGTCGCGCCCGCGGGCGAGCGGGTGTAGAGGACGCGGCGGCCGCTGCGGGTGCGGGTGACCGCGCCGGTGGCGAGCAGGGCCGTGAGCTGCTCCGAGACGGTGCTGGCCGAGACGCCGAGAGCGGCGGCGAGGCCGGTCGTGGTGGCCGGTTCGGCCAGGGCGCGCAGGACGGCGGCGCGGCCGGGCCCGATCAGCTGGGCGAGGCGGTCGCGCGGCCGGCGGCCGGAGCCGGGCCGGGACGCCAGGACGGCGGCGCCGCGGGCCTGATACGTGATCATGACGATCTCGGGGTGGTCGGTGGACACGGTGATCTTGTCCTCGAGCAGGAGGACGGGCACCAGCAGCAGCCGTTTGTCGCGGGCGTTGAGCACCGACTCGTTGCGCTTGGGCAGCGACAGCACCGGCCGGTCCCAGTGCGCCCGGCCGCGGACGCCGATCAGCAGCTCCTCGGGCCCGGCAGCCGCGAGCGTGCGCGCCCGCAGCAGCACCTCCTCGTCCAGCGCCGCCCGCATCGCCGGCCAGTACGGCGCGAGGGCGAGCTCGGCGAACGCCTGCAACGCGTCGGCGAGCCGGCCGAACGCCCGCCCGGGGTCGTCGCGGTAGGGCGTCAGGAACTCCGGGACGCCCTCGGGGTAGTGCTTCGCGAGCTGCGCCACCACGAGCGCGGGCGGGGTCCGCCGGAGGGCGGCGAGCTGGTCGCCGAGCGCGGGCCGGGATCCCGCCGGCACGGGCGTGAACACGTCGGGCGTGGGGCGGCCGTGCTCGGTCCCGTACAGCTGGGCGTAGACCCGCAGCGGCGCGGTTGCCGGAGCCGTGCGCAGCACCTCGCGGGCGGTGGCAGCCCATTCCGTGTACGGCCAGGGGGCCCGCGCCGGGTGCCGGTGGACGAGCTCGAGCCCGGCGGTCAGCTCCAGCAGCGGGCTGACGGCGATCCGGGTGCGGTCGATCGTGGCGTCGCCGAAGTGGATGCGGATCACCGCGCGAGCGTAGCGCCGGCGCGCCTGGCTGTTCCGCGAGCCGTTTCCACCCGTTCGGCCGACCGGCGAAGTCCCATGATCGATTACCTTCGGTGAGTTTGGTGAAACTGTGTCGATCATGTGGAGGTGCTGGTGACGAGCGTGCCAGCCGCGAAGGCGTCGAGCCGGGACGGGTATTTCGATACTCTGCGTGCTGTTGCCATCGTTCGGGTCGTGGCGTACCACGCCTTCCACTACGCCGTGCTCGCCCTGATCTTCCCCTCGATGGGCGTGATGTTCGCCCTGGGCGGTTCGCTGATGGCAAGCTCGCTCGGGCGCTCGGCCGGCCGCACGGTGATCAAGGGCCGCGTGCGCCGCCTGCTCCCCGCCCTCTGGGCCATGGGCCTGATCCTGGTCCCGGTCATGCTCGTCACCGACTGGGTGCACCGGCCCGCCTGGCCGTCGCTGCTGCTCTGGGCCGTGCCGCTGGCCCAGCCGCCCGCCAGCCACGGCGGCGGCGACGTGGCGGCCGAGGGCGCCGGCGTGCTGTGGTACCTGGCCACGTACCTGTGGTTCGTGCTGCTCTCGCCCCTGCTGCTGCGGCTCTATCGCAAGCAGCGGGTCCTGACGATCGTCGCGCCGCTGGTCGCGCTGGCGATCCTGCACAACCAGCCGCTCGTCACCGGCAACGCGGCGGTCAGCACGGCCGGCTACGTGCTGACCTTCCTGCCGTGCTGGGCGCTCGGCTTCGCCCACCGCGACGGCGACCTGCGCCGGATGCGGCCGGCCCTGGTCGGCGTACTCGCCGGGGTGTGCATGGTCGCCGGCCTGGTCTGGGTGATCTCCCACCCGGGACCGTGGGGGCTGGACCTCGTGCCGTTCCCGCTCGCGCACGCCGTCTACTCGATGGGCTTCGTGCTGGCGCTGCTGCGGGTGAGCCCGCCGATGGCCTGGCTGAGCCGGCTGCCGCTGGTCCAGCGGCTGGTCGCCGCGCTCAACAACCGGGCGGTGACCATCTATCTGTGGCACAACGTCGCCATCACCGTGGCGATCCTCATCGGCGACCGGCTGGAGCTGTGGGGGCTGCGCCAGGGCGCCGCGATCTACCTGGTCTTCTCGCTGATCGCGCTGAGCCTGCTGGTCGCGGCGGTGCTCGGGCTGGGCTGGGTCGAGGACCTGGCCGCCCGGCGTACGCCCCGGCTGCGCCCGTGGCCGGTGCCGCGCGCCAGGCACGCGGCACCGGTGGTCCCGGCCCGCCGGCAGCTCACGCGAACTGCGGGATGACCTCCTCGGCGAGGCGCTGCGCGGGCTCGTGGTCGTAGGCGACCCGCGGCACGTACACGATGACGTAGTCGGCGCCGGCCTCGGCGAGCTGCTCCACCTTGGCGATCGTCTGCGCCGGCGACCACGACAGGTCCAGCTCCAGGCTCGTCGACTTGGCGATGCTCGCGTAGTCGCGGCCCACGGCGTCGCAGTGGCCCTTCAGGACGCCGAGCTTGTGGCGGATGATCTCCGGGTCACCGTTGCCGACGTTGCAGCCGTTGGCGTACTGGGCGACCAGCTTGAGCGTCACCTTCTCGCCGCCGCCGCCCAGCCAGAACGACGGGTGCGGCTTGCGGACGCCCTTGGGCTCGTTGATCGGACCGTCGATGCGGTAGTGCCGGCCCTCGAACACCGGCCGGTCCTCGGTCCACATCTTGTGCACGATCTGCACGGCCTCGCGGAACTCGCCCATCCGCTGCGGGACGTCCTTCCACTCGTAGCCGTACGCCTTCCACTCGTGCTCGTACCAGCCGGCGCCGAGCCCCGCGTAGAGCCGGCCGTTGCTGGCCACGTCGACGGTCGAGGCGATCTTGGCGTACAGGGAGGGCTGGCGGTAGCCGTTGCAGCCGACCATCTGGCCGATGTTGACCCTGCTCGTGTCGCGGGCCAGGGTGGCGCTGACCGTCCACGCCTCGAAGACCGAGTTCATCGTGGGCTCGGGCACGGTGTGGAAGTGGTCGTAGACCCAGACGGAGTCCCACGGGCCGGCGTCGGCGAGGCGCGCGACGGCGGTCATCGCCTCGTACTGCTCGACCGGGTCGGCGATCTCGACCAGGTCCATCTTCCAGCCCTGCGGGACGAACAATCCGAAACGTACGCTCATGATCGTCAACGTACCGTGTCAGTGGCGTGGCGTGTTGCCACGCAGCGCGGCCAGGCTGCGCGCGCGGACGAGCGTCTGCCGGGGCCCCACGTCGCGGCCGTCGGCGGTGACCTCCATGCCGACCACCTCGTACCACGTCTCGTCGTCGTAGCGCAGAGGCCGCTGCCAGTCGACGCGCTCGACGCGCATGCGCAGCGTGCCGACGCCGAACCGGTAGTCCGTCTCCGGGAAACTGCTGACCGGCCCGAGCGGGCCCCGATTGCGCTCCATTCGTCCTCCACCCCTGGTGACGCTGCGTGATGCAGCACCCAGCATCCTCAGGCGGGCGGGCACATGCAAGCTCTCCTGCACGTGCATATGCACTCGGCGACGGGAAAAAGAAGATCGTATGTCCGGTTCCGGCCGTTCGGGGGAAAGGCTCTGGCCCGGCGTCGCATTCAGGTCCGGGACAGGCGTCGTTAAGCGGCCGTTCACCTGCGCGGACCACGATGCGACCATGACGGTTCGGACCGACGCGTTCGTAACGGCGGCACGCGAGACGGCGTGGGGTCTCATCGGCACGATGGGCAACCGCTGGCGTCACACCGCCGGGGTCGCCGAGCGCGCCGGCGAGCTGGCCACGGCCCTCGACCTCGACCCCGACGTCCTGGTCGCCGCCGCCTGGCTGCACGACATCGGCTACGCCGCCCCCATCGCGGCAACCGGTTTCCACCCCCTCGACGGCGCCGACCACCTCGCCGGCCGCGGCTGGCCCCTCGCCGTCGCCGCCATGGTCGCCCACCACTCCGGCGCCCGCTTCGTCGCCGCCGCCCGCGGCCTCGCCGAGCGCCTGGCCGTCTACCGCTACGACGAGGACACCCTCTCCGACGCCCTGACCTACGCCGACCAGACGGTGGGCCCGACGGGCGAACGCGTCACGGCGGCCGCCCGCCACGACGAGATGCTGCTGCGCCACGGCCCCGCCTCGTGGAACGCCAAGGTCGACCACCTCCGCGGCCCGTACCTCCTGGCGGTCGCGGACCGCGTCGAGCGCCTCCTCGCCACGCCCGCCTGACGCCGCCCGCCCGCCTCGGGAGCGGGCCGGCGGCCCGACGGCGAAGCGGTGCAGGCGCAGGCTGTTGAGCCCCACGACGACGACGGACCCTTCGTGGCGGGCGATGCCCAGTGGCAAGCAAGGACGACCAGAGTCTCGACGCCGCACGGCTGCACGCCATGGTGCTCAGCCACCGCGACTGGGTCGAGGTGAACACCTTCGGGGAGGTCCACCGCCACGGCCGGCGGCACCGAAGTAGCGCGTCCTGGTCAACTGGCCGCGGGTCGACAGCGATCGGCGAGGTTCGCGGAGCACTTCGCGGATGGCAGCAGCGCACGGTCGCCGACCGAGAAATGCCAACGACCACCGACTGCTCACCATGGCTGCGCATCCCTCGGCGTCTCTTCCATTATCTCACGAGCGGCATTTTCGACAGTGCGGGGTTGTGGCTTTCGGCTTGTCCGGTTGTCGCTACGGTGCCCGGCATGCTCAGCGGTGCCGAGAAATTCATGACCTCTGGGCGGGTACGGCTGTGGTCATCCGACACGCGATCGGACAGGCAGGCTCGAACCGAGGAGAGAATGTGATGATGACCGACGTCGTTGTCGTCGGTGGCGGTCCGGTCGGGCTGCTGCTGGCCGGCGAATTGGCGCTCGCCGGTGTGCGCCCCGTCGTGCTGGAGCAATTGTCCGAGCGCAGCACCGCGTACAAGGCGAACGCCCTGATCGGGCAGGTGGTCCGCTTCCTGGACCACCGAGGGTTGTATCAGTCGTTCGGCGGCCGTGGCCATCGGCCGCAGGCGGCTCCGGCGTTTCTGTTCGGCGCGCTGGTGCTGAATCTCTCCGGCCTGGCGGACAATCCGCTCTACGGTTTGCCGATTCCGCAGGCCCGTCTGGAATCGCTGCTGGAACAACGAGCCCGGGATCTCGGCGTGGACCTGCGACGCGGACACCGGTTGATGGAACTGCGTCAGGACGACCACGCCGTGTCCGTACGGGTGCAAGGCCCGGACGGCGAATACGAGCTGCGCTCCCGATATCTCGTCGGAGCCGATGGCGCCCGCAGCGGTGTGCGGAAGAAGATCGGCGTCTCGTTCGACGGCTTCACCGATCAGAGCATCGTCTCGCGTGCCGCGCACGTGGCCGTGCCGGCGTCGTCGATGAGCGCCGAGACCGGCGAACTTGTGCTGCCGGGAGGTGACCGGATCGGCCTGTACGCTTGGCACCGCACCGAACGTGGCGCCTACGTGATGGTGCCGCACACGCCCGGCGTGGTGATGGCTTCGGTGATCGAGTGGGACGGCCCACCCGTCGCCGGCGACACCCCGGTCACGATCGACGAGGTGGCCGACAGCCTCGGCCGGGTACTCGGCCAGGACCTGCCGCTGGCCGCGCCGCCGGCTCCGGGGCCGCACCTGCTGCGCCGTGGGTATGTCGCCAACACCCGGATCGCGTCCTCCTACCGGCACGGCCGGGTGTTTCTGGCCGGCGACGCCGCCCACGTGCATCCCGCGGTCGGCGCCCCCGGGCTCAACCTCGGGCTGCAGGACGCCGCCAACCTCGGCTGGAAACTCGCCGCCCAGGCGCACGGCTGGGCCCCGCCCGGGCTGCTCGACAGCTATCAGGCCGAGCGCCGTCCGGCCGCCGAACGGGTCACCATGCACACCCAGGCCCAACTGGCGCTCATGTCACCCGGTCCCGCCACCACCGCCCTGCGCCAGGTCGTCGGCGAGCTGCTCGAGATCCCCGGAGCGACCCGGCAGATCGCTGACCTGATGGCCGGCTCGGACGTCCGATACCCGATGCACCCCGGCACGCCGCACGCGCTCACCGGCCGGTTCGCCCCCGACCTCGACCTGCGGATCGCATCCCGGGACATCCGCCTCGCCGAGCTCCTGCACCCCGGCCGGCCGTTGCTGGTGGACCTCACGGGCACCGGTCCTTTCGCGGATCTGATCGCGCCCTGGGACGATCGCGTCGGCCTCGTCACCGCCCACACGGCGACACCACCGGCCGACGCCCTTCTCATCCGGCCGGACGGCTACATCGCGTGCGCCGTCGGCCCGGATGGCGCCGCACCACTCATCGACACCCTGGCTCTCTGGTTCGGCGAACCCCGGCACCGCGACGCGTAGTCCGGCCTCGCGTGCACTCGTCCCGCACAGACCGGCCGCTGGCCGACCCGGAGCGGGACGGCGGACGGGGAAGAACCCAGGTGACACCTCCTCCCGTGCTCGCGCGGTGGCGACGGCTTGCCCGCCGCCGTCGGCGAGCCGGGTGGGGTGTTCAGCGGCCGGGCTGCGTACGGACTTCTCGGTGCGGCGGGTCGCGACCACCTCGAGCCGGTCGAGGAGTTTCCCACCGCCCGCGAAGGGCGCGGGGGCCGGTCGCTGAGCGGGTGGGGTGCTCTGGCGGTACGCGTCTCGACAGGGACTCGTTGCCCCGCGGCGGCTGTGGTGACCTGGGATGTCCGATCGTCTTCAGTCACCGGAGGGCATCATCGCCACCGTCAATGCCATCGCCGCGCCGTCCGCCGCTGAGCCGCTCGTGCGTAGCACGATCGAGCGGCGCGGGGTCGGGCCGCGCGATGTTCTCATCGAGATCCGGTACGCCGGCATCTGCCACTCCGACATCCACGCCGCGCGCGGCGAGTGGGGCCCGGTGCCGTACCCGCTGACCGTCGGCCACGAGATCGTCGGCGTGGTCGCCGAGGCGGGCGCCGAGGTGACCCGGCACGCCGTCGGGGACCGGGTCGGCGTCGGGTGCATGGTCAACTCGTGCCGCGAGTGCGCCAACTGCCGGGCCGGCATGGAGCAGTACTGCCTCAAGGGCAACACCCAGACCTACGGCAGCGTCGACCGCGACGGCACTGTCACCCAGGGCGGCTACTCGACGCACGTGGTCGTCGATCAGGACTTCGTGCTGCGGGTGCCGGAGGCCATCCCGTACGAGAAGGCCGCCCCGCTGCTGTGCGCCGGCATCACCACCTACAGCCCGCTCGCCCACTGGAACGCCGGGCCCGGCAAGAAGGTGGCCGTGGTCGGCATGGGCGGTCTCGGTCACCTGGCCGTGAAGATCGCCGCCGCGATGGGCGCCGAGGTGACCGTGCTGTCGCAGACGCTGGGCAAGAAGGGCGACGGCCTGGCGTTCGGCGCCACGGACTACCACGCCACCAGCGACCCGGCGACCTTCGAGGCGCTCAAGCACACCTTCGACCTGATCATCAACACGGTCAGCGCGCCGATCGACATGGCCGCGTACCTGGGGCTGCTGCGCCTCGACGGCACTCTGGTCAGCGTCGGCGCGCCGCCGCAGCCCCTCGCGGTGCCGGTGTTCTCGCTGTTCGCCAACCGGCTGTCGTTCGCCGGGTCGGGCATCGGCAGCATCGCCGAGACCCAGCAGATGCTCGACTTCTGCGCCGAGCACGGCATCGCCCCGGAGATCGAGCTGATCGACGCGGGCTCGGTCAACGAGGCGTGGGAACGGGTGCTCACGTCCGACGTGCGCTATCGCTTCGTCATCGACATCGACACCCTGCGCTGACGCGGGGGTGCGACGGGTCAGCGGCGGCGGGCGAGCTCGGCCTCCACGGCGTCGTACGTGAGGCCGCCGAGCGCGCCGCCGCGCAGGACGCCGAGCAGCAGGTGGGCGGTGCCGATGCTGCCGGCGCCGCGCTGCTCGGCGGCCGTGGCGGCGTCGGTGACGGCCTGGCGCAGCGCCGGGGTGAAGGGGATGTGGGTCGGCGGGCGGGCCTCCCGGCGTACGAGATCGGGGGTCTGTGCCCCCAGCGCGGCCGCGACCCGCGCCGCGACGCCGCTGCGCACCCGCAGCAGCGCGGCCATGAGGTGGTCGCGGTCGACGACCGGGCTGCGGTGGTCCTCGGCGGCCGCGCGGGCGAGCACGACGGCGCGCTGGGCCGCGGGGGAGAGGTGGGCGAGCGGCGCTGCGGTGGGCACAGTCATGGCGGCCTCCTGTCTCGCACGGTAGCGACCCGCGCCCGGCCTCGGAAGGCCGGGCGCGGCGCGAGCAGGCCCCGAGGGTGTCAGTGGCCGGCGGTCAGGAACTTCGGGCCGGGCGTGCCGACGCCGGTCTCGGCGTCCCAGCCGGGGGTGGTGTGGATGGTGGTGGTCTGGACGTCGACCTGCTGCAGCAGGTACGAGCGGCCCTCCGCCGCGTCGACCGAGTTCACGTAGTTGGCGCGGGCCTGGTAGACGGGCTTGCGCGGCGCCTTGATGTCGGTCAGCGCCGCGGTGCCCAGCTCGCGGTAGTAGAGCGGGTTGACGAAGCCCAGGGCGTGGCGGGCCTGCTGGTTGGCGACCGCCTGGAGGCCGGCGAGCAGCGGGGAGGCGAGGCTGGTGCCGCCGATGCGGTACTCGTCGTAGTAGGTGCCGTCGGGGAAGTGCTGGGTCTGGCCGACGCGGAAGCCGGTGTTCGGGTCGCCGGGCATGGCGATGTCCGGGGTGGAGCGGGCGGGCGTCGCGCCGAAGTACTTCGCGACGGACGCCGGGACCCTGCCCTTCTGGTACCAGGGCTGCGCGAAGAGGATGCTCGTGCCGCCGCCTCCGCCGGAGCTGTACGCCGACGGGCCCCACGCGCCGTTCGCCAGGGTCTGGTAGGCGCTCTGCCAGCCGTACTCCCAGGTGCGCTTGCCCCGGGCGTCGATCCCCACGCTGGTGCCGCCGACGCTGGTCACGTAGGGCAGGTCGGACGGGAAGCTCACCGACTTGGCCGCCAGGTCGGTGCCGCCGGCGGTCTGGTCGCCGCTGTCGCCGCTGGAGAAGTCGACGGTGATGCCGGTCAGGGCCGCCTCGAGGGAGAACTGCTCGTAGAAGCGGACGGCCTCCGCGCCGAGCAGCTCGACGTCGTCGGTGCCGCTGCCCCACGAGTTGGTGATGATGTCCGCCACGTGGTCGTCGATCGTCTCGGCCCACGCCTCGTCGAGGCCGGTGACGCAGTCGCTGCCGCCGACGTAGACGATGTCCGCGCCGGGCGCCATGCCGTGGACGGCCTCGATGTCGAGCGTCTCCTCGCCGTACCAGCCGGCGGCGTCGCACTCCTCGACGTAGCCGTAGCCGTCGGCGGCGGGCGTGATCTGGCGGAACTGGCCGCGCTTGAGGGCGGGCAGGCCGTGCTCCCGGCTGTAGCGCTGGACGTCGTTCACGATGGTCGGCGAGGCGTACGCGTCGGTGACGGCCACGGTCACCCCACGCCCGTCGAGCCCGCGCTTGATCGCGCTGCTCACCCCGTACGCGGACTGGTACTGCTTGGGGGTGTAGCCGCACGTCACGTAGGGCGCTTTCGTCCCGTCGGGCGCCGCGGGAAGCGTGGTGGCGATCTTCTGGCCGTAGTAGGCGGAGCAGGGCGTCGCCGCGCGGAAGCCGTCCCCGGGCGGGGGCAGCGTGGCGCCGGGCTCCTTGAGCGCCGAGCCCTGGTCGATGCCGACCACCCCGGAGATCACCGCCGGGGCGTCCGCGGGCAGCGACAGGTCGGTGCTGTTCGCGTGGACCTTCTTTCCCTCGTACGTGTAGTCGCGCACGGTCGTCCCGAACGTCTTGTCGACCTGCGCCGTCGTGCCGCTCGCCTCGACGTAGAGGCCGCCCGCCACGGTGCCGCGCAGGTGCAGGCCCTGGGCGGTGAGCCACGAGGTGACCGCTCGCACGTCCGTCGCCGCCGGGGCGTAGCGCGACCGGAATTGGTCACTCGTCAGCCACTTGCCGTAGCTCGCGCTGTCCGGATCGGACACCTGAGCGAGCGTGGACTTCGCGCCGGCCTCGTCGCGCATCGTGAGCAGCAGGCCGAAGCTGATGGTCTCCGCGGCCCGCGGCGCGCCGGCGTCCCGGGCGCGGCCGAGCCAGCGGGGCTTGCTGCCGCTGAGCGTGTGCCGCCCGTGTCCGTCCGCGTAGGCCGGCAGGGGAGTGAGCGCCCCCAGCACGACAGTGCTCACGGCGAGCGCCGCGATCACCCGGTTTCTCATGGTTCGTCTCTCCCGTCGCCTGATGGCTGTACCAGGCAGACAACTCCTGTCGATGGGTTCCGGTCAAGAGGTGGGAGACTGTGGATCGACAGTCCTGTGCGAGGGAAAGGGGACGGCGTGCCCGTCGCGACGACCAACGGCATCGAGCTGGCGTACGAGACCTCGGGCGACCCTGACGGCCGGCCGCTGCTGCTGATCATGGGCCTCGGCGCCCAGCTGATCGACTGGCCCGAGGGCTTCCGCGCCGAGCTCGGGGCGCGCGGCTTCCAGGTGATCACCTTCGACAACCGGGACGCCGGGCTGTCCACCGCGCTCGACTCCGCCCCGCTGCCCGACCTGCGCGCGATCATGGCGGGCGACCCGGCCTCGGCGCCGTACCGGATCGCGGACCTCGCGGCCGACGCCGCCGGGCTGATCAAGGAGCTGGGCCTGGACCGGGTGCACGTCGCCGGGGCGTCCCTGGGCGGCATGATCGCCCAGCAGCTCACCATCGACTTCCCCGAGCGGGTCGCCAGCCTGTGCTCGATCATGTCGATGACCGGCGACCGCTCGGTCGGGCGGCCCACCCCCGAGGCCGCGGCGGTGCTCGGCCGCCCGCCCGTGGGCAGCCGCGAGGAGGCGATCGCCGCGAGCATCGCCGGCGCGAAGGTGATCGGGTCGCCCGGCTACCCGATCGACGAGCAGGAGCGGCTGCGGCGGGCCACGGCGAAGTACGACCGCTCCTACCGGCCGCTGGGCACACTCCGCCAGTACGCCGCCGTCCTCGCCTCGCCCGACCGCACCCCGGCGCTCGGCGCGATCACCGCTCCCACGCTGGTCGTCCACGGCGCCGCCGACCCCCTGATCGGCGTCGACGGCGGCCGCGCGACGGCGGCCGCCATCCCGGGTGCCGAGCTGCTCGTCCTCGAGGGCATGGGCCACGACCTGCCCCGGGAGCTGTGGCCCACGCTGGCCGACGCGATCGCCGCCAACGCCGCCCGTGCCTGACCGCACGGCCGCCGCGTGACCTGGGGCACCGGGCTCGCCGGGTTCGCCGCCGGACTGCTGATCGCGCTGGTCACCACGCCCGCCGGGGTGTCCGGCGCCGTGTTTTTGCTGCCCGTGCAGCTCAGCGTGCTCGGCGTGCCCAGCCCGGCGGTCACACCCACCAACCTGCTGTTCAACGTCGTGGCCGGCCCCGGCGCCCTGGTCCGCCACCTGCGCACCGGCGGGCTCGCCGGGCCGCTGACCCGGCTGCTGCTGGTGGGCGCGCTGCCGGGAGTGGTGCTGGGCGCCTGCGTCCGGGTCTTCGCCGTGCCCGGACCCCGCGTCTTCCGGCTGATCGTCGCCGTGGTGCTGCTGCCGCTCGGACTGTGGCTCGTCGTCCGGGCACTGCACCGCGACCTGCCCGCCCGCCCGCCGTTGTCGCGCCGCACCACGCTCGCGCTCGGCGCCGTGGCCGGCACGATCGGCGGCGTCTATGGCATCGGGGGCGGCTCGCTGATCGGCCCGGTGCTGGCCGGCCGGGGTCTGCCCATGACGGCGGTGGCGCCGGCGGCGCTGGCCTGCACGTTCGTGACGTCGGTCGCGGGCGCCGGGGCGTACGGGCTGCTGGCGCTGGTCACGAGCGGGGACGTCGCGCCGTACTGGGCGCTGGGCCTGCTCTGCGGCGCCGGCGGTCTGGTGGGCGGCTACGCCGGGGCGCGACTGCAGCCGCGGCTGCCCGACCGGGCGCTGCGCCTGCTGCTCGGCTGCCTCGCCACGGCTCTCGCCGCCGGCTACCTCGCCCAGAGCGTCACGGCAAGATCCTGAACGCCGGGCGGTGGCGGGCACCCGGTAGCGTCGCGGGTCATGACGAGCCTGCCGCTGCGCCCCGGCGACCCCGACCGGCTGGGCGGCTACGAGCTGCTCGGCCGCCTCGGCGAGGGCGGCATGGGCGTCGTCTATCTGGGCCGGGGCCAGGACGAGCGGCCGGTCGCCATCAAGGTCGTGCGCAGCGAGTACGCCGCCGAGCCCGAGTTCCGCGGCCGGTTCCGCAGCGAGGTGCGCCGGGCCCAGCAGGTGCCGCCGTTCTCCACGGCCGAGGTGCTCGGCGCGGACCCCGACCACGACCCGCCGTACCTGGTCGTCGAGTACGTCGAGGGACCCAGCCTCGCCGCCGTCATCCGCGAGCGCGGGCCGTTGCGGGGCGCCGCGTTGCACGGGGTGGCCGTCGGCATCGCCACGGCACTGACCGCCATCCACGGCGCCGGCGTCATCCACCGCGACCTCAAGCCGTCCAATGTGCTCGTGGCGCCCGGCGGCGTGAAGGTCATCGACTTCGGGATCGCGCGGCCGCTGGAGGCCACGAGCGCCCACACGCGGACGGATCAGATGGTCGGCACGGTGGCGTACATGGCGCCGGAGCGCTTCGACCCGGCGCACGTCGCGACCGTGAGCTTCCCGGCCGACATCTTCGCCTGGGGCGCCGTGGTCGCCTATGCGGCCACCGGGCGTACCCCCTTCGCCGCCGAGTCCCCACCGGCGACCGCCATGCGGATCATGACCCAGCCGCCGGACCTCACCGGGCTCGACGGGCCGCTGCGCGCGGTCGTCGAGCGGGCCCTGGCCAAGGATCCCGCCGCGCGTCCCACCGCGCGGCAGCTGCTCGACACGCTGCTCGCCGCGGAACGCGTGGACCCCGTCCCCGTCCCCGTCCCGGTCGCCCGGCCGCGCCGGGGCCGCCGCTGGGCCATCGCCGCCGCGGTCCTGTTGCTCGGGCTGGCCGCCGGCGGCGGGATCATCGCGCTGAGCTACGCCTCGTCCTCCGCCCCGGACCGGAAGACGCCGCCGGTGGCCGCCACCCGGGCCACCACGCAGGAGGACATGCTCAACGGGGACCGGAAGATCCTGCTGCATCTCGCGGACATCGACCGCGACCTCGAACTGCCCGTCGCCGAGCGCGCCAAGCCCGGCGGCGGCACCACGCCCGAGTCGGTCTTCACGCTCGTGCCCAGCGGCGTCGACCACCTCATCCGCTCGGCGGTGCCGGACTACCAGGGCGCGCCGCGCTGCCTGGGCGTCAAGCTCGACCCGCAGGGCTCGGCGAGCCTGGTGGAGACCGGCTGCGGCGTCACGAAGGCCACGCTGTTCCATCTGAGCCGCAACGAGCACCTGGACGAGCAGGGCCGGCCGACCTACGCGATCGTCAACGACGCGTACGGGATCGTGCAGTGGAACGAACGCGACCGCGAGATCTACGTCGAGGAGGCCGGCGACGGCCCGAACGACATCGCCTTCAGCCTGGTCGACCGCGGCGCCGCCTGACGGAGGTGCTTGCCCTCGCGGCCCGGGTGTGGTCACCTGCGACAAAGGTCACCGGCAGCGAGGGGGCACGACGATGTGTACCGAGCAGTGTCTGCGGCAGGAACCGGCCCGGTTGTCGCGGCGGGCGGCGCTGGGCGGGCTGGCCGCGGCGGCGTACACGGCGGTGGGGAGCGACCCGGCGCAGGCCGCACCGGCCGCGACCCCGCTGACCGGCACCCGGCGCGGGCTGCGGGATCTCACCTACCCGGTGTCGCCCGCGTTCCCGGCGTTCGCCCCGGGTGAGGAGGCGCGGCGGCGCACCTACACCACCATCGAGGACGACGGGTACTACATGCAGGAGTGGGTGCTGGTCGAGCACACCGGCACCCACGTGGACGCGCCCGGGCACTTCACGCCCGGCGGGCGGCTGTCGACGCAGCTGCGCCTCGACGAGCTGATCACCCCGGCCGTGGTGGTGGACATCGCCGGCAAGGCGGCCCACGACCCGGACGCCGAGGTCACGGTGGGCGACCTCAAGGACCACGAGCGACGGTACGGCCGGATCCCGCGCGACGCTGCCGTTCTCATGCACTCGGGGTGGGGCGCCCGGTCCGGTTCCCCCGCCGCCTACCGGGGCACCGACGCCGCCGGGGTGCTGCACTTCCCCGGGTTCAGCGCGGACGCCTGCGAGTGGCTGCTTGCCGAGCGCCGCATCCGGAGCCTGGGCGTGGACACGCTGAGCATCGACCCGGGCCGTTCCGAGGACTTCCCGGTGCACCTGACCCTGACCGGCGCCGACCGGTACGGGCTGGAGAATCTCGCGAACCTCGCCGGCCTGCCCCCGCGCGGGGCGACCGTGGTGGTGGGCCTGCTGCCGTTCGAGCAGGGTTCGGGCGGGCAGGCGCGGGTCTTCGCGGTGTGGTGACACAGTCTCGCTCGTATCGCCCGCCAGATGGCCGGCCGCTGGGGCAGGTCCGGCGCGATCGGCCCGGTGACCGTGCTGCCCGCCCGGCAGACCGGCGCTGACGGCGTACGGCGGTCCTGCGCGGCCGTGATAATGACGCCATGACGACTTACACCCGCACGAAGGAGTTCGAGGGCGCGACCTTCGTCAACGCCAGCTTCAAGGGCGCCACTGTGCGGTTCTCCGATGTCAGCGGCATGACGATGCGCGGCGTCGATGTGAACGGGCTCGACATCGACAGCCACGACCTGTTCTTCGGCAGCCTGATCGTCAACGGGGTCGACGTGGTGCCGTTCGTCGACGCCGAGCTCAACCGGCAGTTCCCGGGCCGCGAGCTGCAGAAGGCGCAGACGCCCGAGGGGCTGCGCGAGGGCTGGGTCGCCGTGCAGTCCGCGTGGCGGACGACGGTGGACAGCACGCCGCCGGACCTCGTGGACGCCCGCGTCGACGACGAGTGGTCGCTGGCCCAGACCCTGCGGCACCTCGTCCTGGCGACCGACGCCTGGCTGCGCGGGGGGATCCTGCGGATCGAGCAGCCGTTCCACGAGATCGGCCAGATCTTTACCGGCGCCGCCGAGGCGGGCTTCGACATGTCGATCTTCCGCGCGGACCCGCCGGCCTACGCGGAGATCCTCGCGGTGCGCGCCGAACGACAGCAGCAGGTGACCGACTTCCTGGCCACGGCAACGCCGGAGCTGCTCGCCGAGGACCGCGCGAACCCGTGGGGCGGCGACGACTGGCATCCCACCGTCGGCGACTGCGTCCGCGTGATCCTGGAGGAGGAGTGGGCACACCTGCGCTACATCCGGCGGGATCTCGCCCGTATGCGGTAGCCGGAGCGCAGCCGGCAAGGGTCCCCCTCGCGTGGCGCGACGGCGGGCAAGATCGCGGCTATTCTCGTCAGATGTCTGGTACAACCGCCGTCGCCTACGAGCCGGTCACCACGGACGGCCTGCTGCTCGCCTCCCTGTCCGGCGAGCTCGACCTCGACAGCGCCGACGAGGTGCGGGACAGCCTCGCCGCCGCCGCCCAGGGTGCCGGCGTCCGCTATCTGCACGTCGACGTCAGCGACCTGGGGTTCATCGACTCCTACGCGCTCGGTGCCCTGGTCAGCGCCCGCAACACGGCCGCGGCCTCCGGCGTGACGCTGACGCTCACCCGCCCGTCGCAGCCGGTGCGCAAGGCGATCCAGGTCACCGGTCTCGCCGATGTGTTCGGCCTGCCCAAGGAGCCCTGACGCCGGTCCGGCCCGGCGTAATAGGGCGCGCCCGGACTCAACTGTCGCGTAGGCGGCGAGGGCGAAGGACGACACCGCGATGAGGCGCAGCGCGGCCCGCTCAGCAGGGCCCGGCGGCGCCGGTGGGCGGGCCGGTGAAGGGGATGGGGCAGGCGGGATGGGCCGTGCAGGCGACCAGGTCGTCGCAGCCCGCGGCCACGGCGGCGCGCAGGGTCGTGGCGATCACCTGCAGGTCGGCGATCTTCGCCTCGATCTCGGTGAGCTTGGCGCGGGCCCGCCCGGCCATGCCCTCCCGGTGGCTCTCGAGCAGGTCGGCGATCTCGTCGAGGGTGAAGCCGAGCCGCTGCGCCGCCTTGATCACCCGCAGCACCGTGACCGCCGACTCGGGGTAGAGCCGGTGCCCGCCCAGGCTGCGCGCCGGCTCGGCCAGCAGCCCCCGGCGCTCGTAGTAGCGCACGGTCTGCGGGTTCACGCCCGCCCGCGCGGCGACCTCGCCGCTGCGCAGGCCGGTCATGACAGCCGGTCCAGCACGGCGGCGTACGCGGGCGGCACCTCGATGTCGAGCCGCAGCGACGCCGGGCCGGGACGGAACGTGAAGGAGAAGAAGGAGCAGCACCGGCTCTCGCGCGCGGCCAGCGACCGGGCTTCCGCCTCGGCCGCCGGGTCCAGCTCCCAGCGCAGGACCGTGGCGGACAGCCGGCGCCGGGAGCGGACCGCCGTGGCGATGAGGGTGCCGAGCTCCGCGAGCCGCAGCGGGCGGTCCGCGGCGGGCAGGGTGCACGCGTCGGGCGTCATGCCTCGACGGTAAGCCCGTACCCCGGTACCGGATGCAACCCGGCCTCGCCGGACAGGGGAGGCCGGGATGTTAGGGGTCCGGCCGGGCAACCCGGCCTCGCCGGCCAGGGGTCAGGCCGGGATGCCAGGGATCAGGCCGGGCAACCCGGCCTCGCCGGCCAGGGGTCAGGCCGGGCGCTCGGCCGGCATCAGGATCCACAGCAGCGGGTAGACGAGCAGCTGGCTGCCCGGGATGACCAGCAGCACCAGGACGAACAGCAGCCGGAAGAGCCACGGGTCGACGCCGAAGCGGCGCGCGAGTCCGGCGCACACACCGGCGAGCAGCCGGCCCTGGCGGGGGCGGGTGAGGCCCTGGCGGGTCATCGAGTCGGAGAATGTGGTGGCCATGGTCGGTGCCCTTCGCCGGAGTGCCGTGCTGACCACTCAAGGGTGGCGCAGCGGCACCCCGGCGAGCATCAGGCGACGCCCGGAGACGGACCCCTAATTCAGCTGGGACTTCCAGTCGGCCGGCACCGAGCCCGCGGGTCCGGGGACGGTCTGGTCGAGCGGCCGGTGGGTGGGCGGCGCCAGCTCGGGGCCGGAGCCGGACTCCGAGGTCGAGAAGTCCCAGTACCAGTCCTCCCCGGGCTCGAACGACTGGATCACCGGGTGCCCGGTGGTCTGCCAGTGGGCGGTGGCGTGCTGGGCGGGCGAGGTGTCGCAGCAGCCGATGTGCCCGCACTGGGCGCAGCGCCGCAGGTGGAACCACCAGCCGCCCTTCTCCAGGCACTCGGCGCAGCCCGTGCCGGACGGCGGGACCTCGGTCTGGATGGGTGATTCATCTGTCATGCCGCCCAGTCTTACCCGACTTGCTCTCCGGGGACCCCTCAGGGAGTCGCTGTGTGACGCCGATGGTTCCCCTGCGAACACCGAACCGGGGGAGGAAAGCCGTGGTGCGCAAGTGGTGGTTGGTGCCGGTCGTGGCGGCCTCGGGACTGTGGGCCACCCCCGCGTACGCGGCCGACGGCGCCGCGGTCACCACGGTCGCGCGCGTCGTGGACCAGGCCGGGCGCCCGACGTTCGTGGAGGTCAGTGCCCGTACGGCGGCCGAGGAGCGCCGCCTCGCGGACAGCCTGCCGGGCAGCGTCGGTCACGCGGTCGAGACGACTGCCACGGTGGCCGCCACGCCGGACGACCCGCGGCGCCCGGACCAGTGGTCGCTGGACCGCCTGCGCGCCGACAGCCTGCCCGCGGTCGACCTGACCGGGCAGCTGGTCGCGATCGTGGACACCGGGGTCGACGCGGCGCACGAGGACTTCGCGGCGGGGCAGGTGCGCTGCGACCTGGGCAGGGACTTCGTGAGCGGCGGGAACGGGTGCACCGACCCCGAGGGGCACGGCACGCACGTCGCCGGGATCGCCGCGGCCGCCACGAACAACGGCAAGGGCGTCGCCAGCCTGGCGTCGGGGCTGGAGATCCTGCCCGTACGCGTGATGAACGCCCAGGGCGCGGGCACCTCCACGAACATCGCCAACGGCATCGTGTACGCCGTCGACCACGGCGCCACGGTGATCAACGTGTCGGCCGCCGGGGCGTACTCCGCGGTGTACGACCAGGCCGTCGCCTACGCCACCGCGAGGGACGTGCCCGTCGTGGCGGCCGCCGGCAACAACGGCGGCGAGGGCAACCAGGCGCTGTGGCCGGCGTCGTCGCCGGGCACGATCGCGGTCGCCGCCACCGAGCCCGACGGCGGCCTGGCGCCCTACTCCAACACCAGCGGCGTCGCCGACATCGCGGCCCCGGGCAGCGACATCCCCGGCCTCGACGCGCTGACCGGCGGGTACGTCACCCGGTCCGGCACCTCGATGGCCGCGCCGCTGGTCTCCGCCTCGGTGGCGCTCTACCGGGCGTCGCACGCGGGCGCCACGGTGGTGCAGACCCGCCAGGCGCTCGCCGCCACGGCCGACGACGCGGGCGACCCGGGCGTGGACGCCGCGTACGGGGCCGGCGTCGTGGACCCGTACGCCCTGGTGTCGGACGAGGTCCCGACCGTGACCCTCTCCACCCTCGCCGTGGCCAAGCGGTCCTCGATCACCGTGCGGGTGACCGGCTTCAAGCCGAACACCACCGTGACCGTGCTGGAGACCTACCGCTACGCGCGCAGGAACGTCTTCATCAGCAAGACGGTCGCGCTGGGCCGGGCGAAGGTGAGCCGGTCCGGGGCCGGGATCCGCCTGGTACGCCCGGTGCAGTCGGCCGCCTCCGGCAAGCTGACCGTGCGGGGCACCGCCGCCGACGGCTCCGAGGTCCGCGTGACCAACACCATCAAGGTCGGGTGAGCTCGGCCAGCGCGCCGAGCAGGCGGTCGACGTCGTCGTCGCGGGTGCCGAGACCGAAACTGATCCGCAGCAGTCCGGTGGACGCGTCGTCGCACGTCGCCGCGGCCGTGCGACCGGTCAGGTGGCGGGTCAGCGGGTGCGCGCAGAACTGCCCGGCGCGCACCCCGATCGCGTACTGATCGTCCAGGGCCGCGGCGATCGCGGCCGGGTCGTGCCCGGGGACGGCCAGCGCCACGATGCCGACCCGCGGGCTGTCCGGGCCGAACACGCTGACCTCGGTCACGCCGGGCACCGCCGCGAGCCCGGCGCGCAGCCGGGCGAGGAGCTCCTGCTCGCGGTCGTGCAGGGCGTCGCGGTCGGCGTGCAGCAGGGCGTGGCAGGCGGCGCCGAGGGCGACCGCGCCGGGCAGGTTGGGGGTGCCGCCCTCGTGCCGCGCCGGGCCGGTGGCCCAGACGACCTCGCCGGGCGTCTCGCCGACGGCCGCGCTGGCGCCGCCTCCGGCCAGGTAGGGCTCGGCCGCGTCGAGCCAGTCGGCCCGCCCGATCAGGGCGCCCGCCCCGAACGGCGCGTACAGCTTGTGGCCGGAGAACGCGATGTAGTCGGCCCCGAGATCGTCGAGCGAGATCGGGGCGTGCGGGGCGAGCTGGGCGGCGTCGACCACGAACCGGGCCTCGTGCGCGTGGGCCACCGCGGCCAGCTCCCGCAGCGGCCACACCTCGCCGGTCACGTTGCTTGCGCCGGTCACCGTCAGGACGGCGGGGCCGTCGATCGACCGGAGAGCGGCTTCGGCGGCGGCGACGGGGTCGCCCGTCACGGGAAGGCGCAGCTGCTTCGGCCAGGGCAGCAGGTTGGCGTGGTGCTCGCCGGCGAACACGACCGTCGTGGTGCCCTCGGGCAGGGCGCGGGCCAGCAGGTTGAGCGCGTCGGTGGTGTTGCGGGTGAAGACGACGTGGTCGCCGGGGCGGGCGCCGGCGAACTCGGCGACCCGCTCGCGGGCCTGCTCGTAGGCGCGGGTGGAGGCGGCCGAGCGCGCTCCCGTGCCGCGGTGGACGCTTCCCGAGTACGGCAGCACGGCCGCGACCGCGTCGGCGGCGGCCCGGCAGCAGGGCGCCGACGCCGCGTAGTCGAGGTGCGCGAAGCGGACGACCTCGCCGCTGGGCAGCTCGGCCTTGAGGTCGTCGCCCACGATGTCGAGGCCGCGGCCCTGCTCCTGGGACAGCGAGCCGACGGTGGCAGGTGCTGAGGTCACGGTGATCTCCCGTGGGTAGGGGACCCCACCCGTGGAGGTCCGCGCTTGCCCGCACCGGGTCCGGCACGAGCCTGGTCCTCACCCGGGGCACCCCATCGCGGAGGAAGGGTTGCCGGCCAGCAAGCCGGGGCTACGCGCTGGCACTCATGACCGGGATCGACGGTAGCAGAACCCGTCAGGCGGTGCGCAAGAGCCGATCGAGGACCCGTGTCCCGAAGCGCAGCGCCTCGATCGGCACCCGCTCGTCGACGCCGTGGAACAGCGCGGTGAAGTCCAGCTCGGGAGGCAGCCGCAGCGGCGCGAAGCCGAAGTGCCGGATCCCGAGCCGCGCGAAGGCCTTGGCGTCGGTCCCGGCCGCCAGCATGTACGGCAGCAGCCGCGCGCCCGGATCCTCGGCGGCGACCGCGGCGCCGATGGCCGCCACCAGGTCACCGTCGAACGTCGTGGAGACGGCGGGCAGGCTGTCCCACTCGACCTCGATCTCCGGGCCGAGCACCCGGCCGAGCTCGGCGCGGAACTCCTCGTCGCGCCCCGGCAGCGTCCGCCCGTCCAGCTCGGCGCGCGCGACCGACGGCACCACGTTCGACTTGGTGCCCGCCGAGACGATCGTCACGGTTGCCGTGTCGCGCAGCGTCGCCTCGATCAGCCGCCGCAGGTGCCCGAGGTGCTGCAGCGCCGCCTCGGGGTCCCGCTCGTCGAAGGGAACCCCGGACAGGGTCAGGAACGAGCGCACCGGGTCGGTCAGCACCACCGGGAAGCGGTGCCGGTCGAGCCGGTCGAGGGCCCGGGCCAGCGTGGCGATCGGGTTGTCGGTGTGCAGCAGGGAGCCGTGCCCGCTGGTGCCGCGGGCGGCCAGGCGCAGCCACATCGAGCCCTTCTCGGCGGTCTCCACCAGGTACGCCCGCGGCCCGTCGCCGAGCTGCACGGAGAAGCCGCCGACCTCGCTGATCGCCTCGGTCGCGCCCGCGAACAGCTCGGGGCGGTGGGTGACGAGCCACTGGGCGCCGACGACACCGCCGGCTTCCTCGTCGGCCAGAAACGCGAAGATCAGATCCCTTGCCGGTACGACGCCGGAGCGCTTGAGGTGCCGCGCGACGGCCAGGGTCATCGCCAGCATGCCCTTCATGTCGACGGCGCCGCGCCCCCACACGTACCCGTCGCGAACCTCCCCGCCGAACGGGTGGACCGTCCACTCGCCGGGGTCGGCGGGCACGACGTCGAGGTGCCCGTGGATCAGCAGCGCGCCGCGGGACGGGTCGGCGCCGGGCAGCCGCGCGATCACGTTGCCCCGGCCGGGCGCCCCGGACTCGACGTACGAAGGCTCGTAACCGGCCTCGGCCAGCCGCGCGGCGACCCATTCGGCGGCCGCGCGCTCGGGACCCGGGCCGCCGTACGTGCCGGGGTTGGTGGTGTCGATCCTGATCAGCTCGCTCGCCAGCGCGACGACCTCGTCCTCGGGAAGGTCCATCGCCGACTTGTAGCAGATCGTGCCCGTCCGGAACGAGACCGGTGACGGTGGTTACACCGGCGCGCGCTGGGCATGACGGCTGGGTTACGGTCTCGGGCACGCAATGCCTACCTAGTTTATAGGATTTTAACAGTTGATACGGATCGAGGGACTTCGCAAGACGTACCGCGCGCGGCGCCGTGAGGTCGTCGCCGTGGACGGGGTGGACCTGCGGGTCCGGCCCGGCGAGATCTTCGGGGTGCTCGGGCGCAGCGGCGCCGGCAAGAGCACCCTGCTGCGCTGCGTCAACCTGCTCGAGCGGCCCGACGCGGGCACGGTCGAGGTGGACGGCGTCGAGCTGACCGGGCTGGGGGAGCGCCGGCTGCGCGAGCAGCGCCGGCGCCTCGGCATGGTGCACCAGCACTTCGCGCTGCTCGGCTCGCGGACGGCGGCGGGCAACGTCGCGTACGCCCTCGAGGTGGCCGGCGTGCCCCGCGCCGAGCGCACCCGGCGGGTCGCCGAGCTGCTGGAGCTGGTCGGGCTGGCCGACCGCGCGGGGGCGTACCCGGCGCAGCTGTCCGGCGGGCAGAAGCAGCGCGTCGGCATCGCCCGCGCGCTGGCCGCGGACCCGAAGGTGCTGCTCTCCGACGAGGCCACCTCGGCGCTCGACCCGGAGACCACCCGCTCGGTCCTCGATCTGCTGCTCGACCTCAACCGCCGGCTCGGGCTGACCATCCTGCTCATCACCCACGAGATGGAGGTCGTCAAGCGGATCTGCCACTCGGCGGCCGTGATGCGCGACGGCCGGTTCGTCGAGTCCGGCCCGGTGACCGAGCTGCTGGCCAAGCCGGAGTCCGAGCTGGCCCGCGGCCTCTTCCCGCCCTCGCAGGCGCCGGCGCGCGACGGCGAGGAGGTGCTCGACGTGCTGGTCAGCGGCGAGGCGGCCGACGCGCCGCTGCTGTCGTCGCTGGCCCGCGAGCTCGGCATCGACGTCCGCCTGATCGACGGCGGCGTGGAGACCCTGGCCACCGGCCGGGCCGGGCGGCTGCGCCTGGCGGTCTCCGGCCGGCGCGCCGAGGCGGCCGAGTTCCTGCGCGCCCGCGGTGCGGGGGTGGCGGCATGACGGCCGAGGAACTCACCGAGCTGCTCTGGGAGGGGCTCAAGGAGACCCTCTGGATGGTCGGCGTCGCGACGCTGGTCACCGTGGTGGGCGGGCTGCTGATCGGCGTGCTGCTGGTGCTCACCGACCGCGGCGGGCTGCTGCCGGCCCGGCCGGTCAACGCGCTGCTCGGCCTGGTCGTCAACGTCGGCCGGTCGCTGCCGTTCATCATCCTGCTGGTCGCGGTCATCCCGTTCACCCGGGCGCTGGTCGGCACGACCATCGGCACCACCGCCGCGATCGTGCCGCTCGCGATCGGTGCCATCCCGTTCTACGCCCGGCTGGTCGAGACCGCGCTGCGGGAGGTACCCGCCGACGTGGTGGCCGCCGCCGTGGCCATGGGCTCGTCGCGGGCCCAGATCGTCGGCAAGGTCCTGCTGCGCGAGGCCCGCTCCGGGCTCGTCGCGGGCCTGACCGTCACCGTGATCGCGCTGGTCGGCTACTCCGCCATGGCCGGCGTGGTCGGCGGCGGTGGGCTCGGCGACCTGGCCATCCGCTACGGCTACCAGCGCTTCGAGACCGAGGTCATGATCGCCACGGTCGTCGTCCTGGTCGTCCTCGTCCAACTCGTTCAGATGCTCGGCGACATCCTCGTCCGCCGGCTGTCCCACCGATGAGAAAGGCACCACTCATGCGCCGCCGCCACACCCTCGCCGCCATCGTCGCCGCCACCGGCCTCCTGCTCGGACTGGCCGGCTGCGGCGGCTCGGACGACGACGCGTCCTCGTCGTCCAGCGACACGCTCAAGGTCGGCGTCAGCCCCGTGCCGCACGGCGAGATCCTCAAGTACGTCGCGGACAACCTCGCGGCCAAGGAGGGCCTGAAGCTGGACATCGTCGAGTTCAACGACTACATCCAGCCCAACGTGGCCCTGCAGGAGAAGCAGCTCGACGCGAACTACTTCCAGCACATCCCGTACCTGGAGGAGGAGGTCGCGTCGAAGGGCTACAAGTTCACGCCGCTCAAGCCGGTCCACATCGAGCCGCTGGGCGTCTACTCCAAGAAGGTCAAGAGCCTCGCGGAGGTGCCCGACGGCGGCACGGTCGCGGTGCCGAACGACCCGTCCAACTCGGGCCGTGCGCTGAACCTGCTCGCCAAGAACGGGCTCATCACCCTCAAGGAGGGCGTGGGCGTCAAGGCGACCGAGAAGGACATCACGGGCAACCCGAAGAACCTCAAGTTCTCCGCGCTCGAGGCCGCCCAGCTGCCGCGCAGCCTCGACGACACGGCGCTGTCGGTGATCAACGGCAACTACGCGATCGAGACCGGGCTCAGCCCCGCCAAGGACGCGCTGGCGCTGGAGGAGGGCAAGGACAACCCGTACGCGAACCTGGTCGTCGTGCGCACCGGCGACGAGAGCGACCCGCGCATCACGAAGCTCGAGACGCTGCTGCACTCGCCCGAGGTCAAGAAGTTCATCGAGGACAAATACCAGGGATCCGTCCTCGCCGCGTTCTGATCCGAAAAGATGACCCGAGCAGGCGAATTACCGGACGAAACGGTCGAAAAGTTCGGCCGTTTCGCCAAAAAGCCACGAAACGGACCCCTATGGTGATCTCGACCGAGTAAGCACACTCGTTTCGTGAAGGGCCGATGAATCACATGAAGTCTCTGAAGACCGTCCTGGTCATGACCGCGGCGTCGGCCGCGGCTGTGTTCGCCTTCGGTGCCCCGGCCATGGCCGGCGGCCACGGTGACGGCGACGGTGTCTACGGCGACGACAACATCGTCGTCCAGGACAACGACTACTTCGACTGCGACGGTGGCGACGGCGGCAACGGCGGCGACGGCGGCAACGCCCTCGGCCTCGACAGCCTGCTCAGCGCCGTCATCGGCGGCGACGGCGGCCGCGGTGGCTCCGGCGGCGACGCCGACTGCGAGGACTGACACCGCCCTCCGAAGTAGCGAAACGCCCGTGGCCCTGTGCCACGGGCGTTTCCGCGTTTCCGGCCTCGTCGCGGCTCGGGGTCCAGCAGGCGGGAGGAGCAGGCGCGGGAGTTGCCATGAGACCTATCGGCAAGGTAGGAAATGAGAGCGCGACACATCGACGAGCGTTCTCCCGGAGGATCCGTGACCCTTCCCGCATCGACTGTGGATCCCGCGGTCGCCCCGGCGCCGCCGCCGGTCCCGGATCGGCGTGACACCGGGGTGCGAGCGGCCCGGCGCCGGCGCGTCCTGCTGCGCCTCGTCGCACTGGTCGTGCTCTACCTGCTCTGGGAGCTCGCCGCCCGCACCACGCGCAACCCCGCGTTCATCCCCTCGCCGGCCGCCGTCTGGCACCAGCTGATCGTCACGTCCACGACCCACGACGGCATCCGCGGCTACAGCGGGCACCTGCTGATCGAGCACCTCGGCGTCAGCCTGCGGCGCATCCTCATCGGCTCGGTCGTCGGCGTCGCCGGGGGACTGGTGCTCGGGCTGCTCATGGGCACGATCGGCGTGCTGCGCATCGTCGTCGAGCCGGTGGTCACGTTCGTGCGGGCGCTGCCCCCGCTGGCGTACTTCAGCCTCTTCATCATCTGGTTCGGCATCGACGAGACGCCCAAGCTGTGGCTGCTGTCGATCGCCGCGCTGCCGCCGGTGGCCGTCGCCACCGCCGCGGCCGTGCTCTCCGCGCCCGCCGGGCTGATCGAGGCCGCGCGCGCCCTGGGGGCGAGCCGCTGGGCGACCGTGCGCGACGTGGTGCTGCCCAGCGCGCTGCCCGAGATCGGCACCGGCATCCGGCTGGCGGTCGGGGTCGCGTACTCCTCGGTGGTCGCCGCCGAGACCATCAACGGCGTGCCGGGCATCGGCGGCATGATCCGCGACGCCCAGCGCTACTCGCAGACCGACGTGGTCGTGCTCGGCCTCTTCGCCATCGGCCTGTCCGGCCTGCTCATCGACGCCCTGCTGCGGACCGCCGAAAACCGGCTGATCCCGTGGCGCGGCCGGAGTTGAAGGATCCCATGAAGAAGCTCATCGCCACCGCCGCCGTGCTGCTGCTCGCCCTCGCGGGCTGCGGGAACGGCGCCGCCTCCGGCGGAACGACCGGGGACGCGAAGACGATCCGGCTCGCCTATCAGGCCTTCCCGAGCGGGGACCTGATCGTGAAGAACCAGGGGCTGCTCGAGAAGGCGCTGCCGGACTACAGGATCACGTGGACGAAGTTCGACTCCGGCGCCAGCATCAACACCGCCTTCGTGGCGGGCAGCGTCGACATCGCCGCCATCGGGTCGAGCCCGGTCGCGCGCGGGCTGTCGGCGCCGCTGAACATCCCCTACCAGGTCGCCTTCGTCCTCGACGTCGCCGGCGACAACGAGGCCCTGGTCGCCCGCAACGGCACCGGGATCGACGACGTGGCCGGGCTGCGCGGCAGGAAGGTCGGCGTGCCGTTCGCCTCGACCGCCCACTACAGCCTGCTGGCCGCGCTCGACCAGGCCGGCGTCAAGGAGTCCGAGCTGACCATCGTGGACCTCGAGCCGCAGGACATCCTGGCGGCGTGGACGCGCGGTGACCTCGACGCCGCGTACTCGTGGCTGCCCTCGCTGGACGACCTGCGCAAGACCGGCAAGGTGCTCATCGCCAGCCGGCAGCTCGCCACGGCCGGCAAGCCCACCCTCGACCTCGGCGTCGTCTCCACCGCCTTCGCCCAGGCGCACCCCGAGGCGGTCGACGCGTGGCGCAAGGCCGAGGCGCAGGCGCTCGACCTCATCGCCACCGACCGGGCCGCCGCCGCGAAGGCCGTCGGCCAGGAGCTCAACATCAGCCCGTCCGACGCGGAACACCAGCTGAGCCAGGGCGTCTTCCTCAAGCCCGCGGACCTCGCCTCCGACGAGTGGCTGGGCACCGAGGCCAAGGTGGGCAAGCTCGCCGAGAACCTGGTCAGCGCCGCGCAGTTCCTCAAGGACCAGCAGAAGATCGACGCTGTGCCCGACCTGGCCACCGTGCAGAAGTCCGTCTACGTGAAGGGCCTGCCCGATGTCCTCGGCTGACGCCATCACGCTGGACGGTGTGCGCCACGACTACGGTGACGTCACCGCCGTCGGTCCCGTCGACCTTGTCGTACCCCCGGGTGAGTTTCTGGTCCTGGTGGGTGCGTCCGGGTGCGGCAAGAGCACGCTGCTGCGCCTGATCGCCGGGTTCGAGCAGCCGACGCACGGGACGATCCGGACCGCCGGAGAGGCTCCCGTGCCCGGGCGCGGTGCGGGGCTCGTCTTCCAGCAGCCCCGGCTGTTCCCGTGGCGCACGGTGGGCGGCAACGTCGCGCTCGCCCTCAAGTACGCCGGCCTGCCCACCGACCGCGTCGGCGAGCTGCTCGCCTCGGTCGGGCTGCACGACGTCGCCCACCGGCGCACGTGGCAGATCTCCGGCGGCCAGCAGCAGCGCGTCGCGATCGCGCGGGCGCTCGCCGTGGACAACCCGCTGCTCCTGCTCGACGAGCCGTTCGCGGCACTGGACGCGCTGACCCGCGAGCGGCTGCAGGAGGACCTGCGCGAGGTGTCGGCGCGCACCGGCCGTACGTGCGTCTTCGTCACCCACAGCGTCGAGGAGGCCGTCTTCCTCGGCAGCCGCGTGGTCGTCCTGACCGCCCGGCCCGGCCGCATCGCCCTGGACCTCCCGGTGGACCTGCCGCGCACCGGCGACGTCCGCTCCCTCCCCGCCTTCGCCGCCTACCGGGCCGAGATCGGCCAGGCCGTCCGCTCCGCCGCCGCTGACAAGGAGTTCGCATGACCTCGACCGCTGTCGATCTCACCCTCGAACCGCTCGGCCGGCACTTCGGCTCGATCGTGCACGGCCTCGACCTGGCCGCCGCCTCCGACGCCGAGATCGCCGCCGTCCGCGCCGCGCTCGTGGACCGCAAGGTGCTGTTCTTCCGCGACCAGAGCCTCGACGACGACAGCCAGGTCGAGCTCGGCCGGCGCATCGGCGAGCTCACCGCCTCGCACCCGGTGATCGGCGGCGTCGACGCGGCCCACCCCGAGGTGTACGCCCTCGACAGCACCGACAACGGCTTCGCCGACGTGTGGCACACCGACGTGACGTTCATGCGCCGGCCGCCGCTCGGCACGATCCTGCGCGCGGTCACGCTGCCCCCGACCGGCGGGGACACCAACTGGGCGGACAGCCAGCTGGCGTACGAGTCCCTGGCCCCCGCCGTCCGTACGCTCGTCGACGGGCTGACCGCCGTGCACGACGGGACCCGCGAGTTCGGCTACTACCTGGCGCAGCGCCGGGGCGGGCAGGGCAACGAGTGGGACGGCGAGATCGTCACCCGCCTCGACCCGGTGTCCCACCCCGTGGTCCGGGTGCATCCCGAGACCGGCCGGCGCGGGCTCTTCGTCAACCCGGGCTTCACCTCGCACATCGAGGGGGTCTCCGCCTTCGAGAGCGAGGCCATCCTCAGCCTTCTGTACGCGCATCTGACCAAGCCCGAGCACATCGTGCGCCACCGCTGGCGCCCGGGCGACGTGGCCATGTGGGACAACCGCAGCACCGCCCACTACGCCAACCGCGACTACGGTACGGACCGCCGCGTCATGCACCGCATCACGCTGCGCGGCGACGTCCCGCAGGGGCCCACCGATGCGTAAGCTGATCCTGCTGGCCCTGGTCGGCCTCGGCGCGCAGCTGGTCGACGGCAGCCTCGGCATGGCCTACGGCGTCACCTCCACCACCCTGCTGCTGGCCATCGGCACCAACCCCGCCGCGGCCTCCGCCACCGTGCACCTGGCCGAGATCGGCACCACCCTGGTCAGCGGCCTGTCGCACTGGCGCTTCGGCAACGTCGACTGGAAGGTCGTCCTCAAGATCGGCGTACCCGGCGCCCTCGGCGCCTTCGCCGGCGCGACCTTCCTGTCCAGCCTGTCCACCGAGGCCGCCGCCCCGCTGATGTCGCTCATCCTGCTCGCCCTGGGCCTCTACGTGTTCGTGCGCTTCACCTTCCAGGGCCTGCCCAAGGGCAACCTCGGCAAGCCGTTGTACGCCCGCTTCCTCGCCCCGCTGGGCATCGTCGCCGGCTTCGTCGACGCCAGCGGCGGCGGGGGCTGGGGCCCGGTCGGCACCCCGGCGATCCTCGCGAGCGGCCGCCTGGAGCCCCGCAAGACGATCGGCTCCATCGACACCAGCGAGTTCCTGGTCGCCGTGGCCGCCAGCCTCGGCTTCCTCGTCGGCCTGGGCGGCGAGGGCGTCGACGCCGGCTGGGCGATCGCCCTGCTGGCCGGCGGCATCATCGCCGCCCCGATCGCCGCCTGGCTGGTCCGCCACGTCCCACCCCGCGTCCTGGGCGCCGCGGTCGGCGGCGTCATCATCCTCACCAACGTCCGCACCCTGCTGCGCAGCGACTGGATCGACGCCGCCGACCCGGTCCGCTACCCCGTCTACGCGGTGATCTACGTGGTGTGGGTGGCGGCCCTGGCGTACTCGATCCAGCAGTACCGCCGCAACCGCGACGAGGACCGCGAGATCATCGCCGCGGCCTCGGCCGCACCCTCGCCCGAGCCGGTTCCCTGACCGCACGACCGGTGGTACGGGTCCGCACCACCGGTGCCGGCGGCGCTCGTAGGTTGCCGGTGTGGAGAGAGCGACGCTGTGCGTTCTGGGGTCGGTCGCTTGTGCGCAGTCCGGTGGTGCGGTCGCCCGGCTGATGTTCGACCCGGCCGGGCCCGCCGGGGTGCTCCTGCTGCGCCTGACCGTCGCGGCGCTGGTGTTCGGGCTTGCCGTGCGGCCGCGGGTCCGGGGGTGGCCGCCGGCGGCGTGGCGGGCGGCGGTGCTGCTCGGGGTGTGCTCGGCCGGGCTCAACGGGCTGAGCTACGTGGCCCTGGACGTCGCGCCGCAGGGGGTCGTGGTGACGGCGTCGTTCGCCGGGCCGCTGGTGCTGGCGCTGGTCCAGACCCGGCGGCCGGTGGACCTGGCGTGGGCGGTGACAGCGGGCGCCGGGGTGGCGCTGCTCGGCCTGCGCACCGGCGTCGACGTGCCGGTCGCCGGGCTGCTGGCGGCGCTGGCCGCGGGCGGGTGCGGCGCCGGCTACATCTGGTGCAGTGCGCGGCTCGGCGGGGTGCTGCCCGGCTTCGGCGGCCTCGCGGTGTCCTTCATGGTCGCCGCGGCACTGGTGCTGCCCTTCGGTGCGGCGGGCGCGGGCCGGGCCCTGCGGGACCCGCTGCTGCTCGCCGGGGCGGTGGTGGTGGCCGTCCTGTCGTCGGTGGTGCCGTACGCGATGGAGTTGATCGCCCTGCGCCGCATGTCCACCCGCGTCTTCGGCATCCTGATGAGCCTCCAGCCGGCCGCGGCGGCGCTCGCCGGCCTGCTCCTGCTCGGCCAGCGCCTCGGCACCCTCCCCATCGCCGCCCTGATCCTGGTGACCGCAGCCGCCGCCGGCGCCACCACCCGCCCGGCCGCCGCCGTCAGAGCCCGAGCGGCTCGGTGACCTGCCGCCGCCCGCGTCTGCCCGGGCGCGACCTCGACGAGAAGATTGCGATCGCCGCCGTCATGGTCCAGGCGTGAACTGCCTGGATGAATGCTTTTACGCAACGTCGGAGGTCGATATGTGGAAAGACTCGTCCACCGGAGACCTGCCGCTGATCGCCATTCACTCGCCTCGCCGGACGGTACGGTCGGGGCCCCAGGCAAGGGGAGGAATCAGGGTTCCAGCAACGGGGAGGAATGATGACGAATCGTCCAGTGCTGCGAAGGGCGCTCTCGATCGTGCTCGCCACGGTGACACTCACCGGCGCAGCGCTCGTCACCTTGACCGGGCCGGCGCAGGCAGCCTGCAGCACCTGGGTGGAGGCTCCGCGGACCGGCGTCGCATGGTGCAACAACGCCGGCTACCGCTACCACGCGATAGCCCGGTGCAACGAGAACGACGGCAACATCTATTTCGCGAACGGACCCGTCGTGAGGGCTCCCAATTATTCGCGCGCTTACTGTCATGAGTACGCGTACGCGGACGATGCATTCATCGATTTCGACTAGGAGGATGCAGTCAAGGGTGTCGAGATCTGATTGTCACGACAGACCTCGACACCCTTCTCGTCGCGAACGTCAGGAGCACCGGGCGTCACCGTCGTGAGCCGGTCATCGACGGCGCGACAGCTCACGCCTGACGTCGGGCTACCGTCATTCCGTGGATGCGGGGATCGCGGCACATGCGTGCGTCATGCGAGGGGACACTGCCACGGCAGCGGCGGTTCGGCCGGCAGGAGGGGCCGCGGCAGTGGACCTATGACGGAAGCGCGGCCCCCGGCCCACTACCTGCAGTTCGGCGGATCCGCCCACCGACTTGACCGGGATCGTCAACGCGCGGTGCGGCGAATCGGCGTCACTGTGACGGCGGGGAGAGAGCCGGGAAACAGGGAGAGAGACAGCCACTGAGCCTCGATCGCCGTCCCGGCGTCTCCGGCCGGGGACGTCGGCGAGCGGTTCCCCAGGCGGCGCCGGGTACGGATTGGCACCGCGATCATCGCTCGGCGGCAGCGAGCGTGCGGAAGCGGCGCAGCGCCGGCGTGCTCAGCGCGATCAGGCCCGTCGCGACGAGGGCCGCCGCGCCGCCGATCGCCAGGGAGGCGCCCGCCGAGGTGGCCGAGGCGACCAGGCCGGCGCGGACGTTGCCGAGGTCGGGGCCGGCGACGCCGACCACGTGCTCCAGCGCTGCCACGCGGCCCTGATACTCCGGAGGGGTCACCGTCTGGACCACCGTGCCGCGGGCGACGACCGACCACGTGTCGGCCGCTCCGGCGACGGCTACCAGGGCCAGGACGGCGGGCAGGGCCGTGACGAGGCCGGCGGCGCCCAGGGTCACGGCCCACACCGCGCCACTGGCCAGCATGATGATGCCGGCGCGGCCGGCGCGGCTGGCGAGGCCCGAGAACGCCGATGCGACGACGCCTCCGACGGCGAGGGCGGACGTGAAGAGGCCCAGTACCTCGGGGCGGCCGTCGAAGCGTTCGGCGTTGAGGACCGGGAACAGCGCGACCGGCATGGACAGCAGGGTGGCGGCGAGGTCGGCGAGGAGGGCGCCGCGGACTTCGGGGGTGCTCACGGCGTACGTGATGCCGGCGAGGACCGCCGCGGGACCGGGACGGCCGCTGCCGGGCGCGACCCCGCCGGGGAGGCCGCGGATGCCCGCGAGGGCCGCGACGAACGTCACCGCGTCGGCGACGAAGCACCAGGCCACCCCGGCGGCCGCGGTGAGCAGGCCGGCCAGCGCGGGCCCGGCGAGCATCGCGAGCTGGAAGGACAGGTGGTTGAGGGCGAGCCCGGCGGCGAGGCGGTCGCCGGACAGGATCGCCGGCAGGAACGTGCGGCGGGCGGGTGAGCCCAGCGCCCCGCACGCCGCGTTGACGGCGACGAGCGTGAGCATGGCGGGCACGCCGCCGAGGCCGGTGAACGCCACCACCGCCATCAGCGAGGTCACCACGATCGGGATGCCCGAGCAGGCCAGGGCCAGGCGCTTGCGGTCGACGTGGTCCAGGAAGGCGGTCCCGGCCAGCGCCAGGACGATCACGGGTACGCCCGCCGCGAGCCCCACGAGCCCGACGGCGGCCGCGTCGCGGGTGCTCTCCCAGACGTAGTAGAGCACGGCGAACGTGCTCATCTGGCCGCCGAAGCCGGACGCGGTCGTGCCCAGCCACAGCCGGCGGAACGCCGGGCTCTCGCGCAGCGGCCGCAGGTCGGCGAGCGCCCTCATGCGAAGTTGTCCTGGAGGCGGGCGGTGAAGGACCGGCGCTCGAGGGCGGCGCGGATGTCGGCGACGACCCGGGTCAGCGAGTAGGGCAGTTCCTCGTCGAGCTGGCGCGTGGTCGCCTCCGTCGCCCGCCACTCCGCCTCCATGAACGGCACGGCGTCGCGGGCGCGCTGGGTCAGCTGCACCAGCCGGGTCCGGGCGTCGGGGCCCGGCGCGCTCTCGACCAGCCCGGCCTGCCGCATCGCCGTGACGGTCTGGCTCATCGCGGAGTGGCTGACGCTGCGGCGCTCGGCGAGCTCGCGGATGGTCAGCGGCCCGAAGCGTCCGAGCGCGATCAGCGGGCCGACGAACCGGGTGCGGATGCCGTGGATGCCGGCCTCGGTGTAGAGCGCGGCGATGTCCCGGTCCAGCTCGCCCAGGAGGCGGTGGACGTCGGACCAGTGGTTGCTGTCGAGGAGGTCCATGCCGGGAACGTAACAGCACTTATACAATTTTCGCCAACCCGTTTAGACTCTCGGTCGTGCTTCCTGTGGTGGACGATCTCGACTACGCCCGCGGCCGCGTTGCCGACCTCGGTGCGCGCTTCTGCCTGACCTTCGTCAAGGACGTGTCCGAGCAGGAGGCGCTGACCCGGATGGGCGCGCTGCCCGGCACGGTCCAGGTCAGAGACACCCCTGGGGCGTACGCCGCAGCGCTGAGCCTCGGCCGCTGGACGCTCGTGGCCGAGCCCGACGGCGGCTCCGGCGGCGACCACGTGCTCCTCGAGGCGGTGTCCGCCGGCAGCGAGGCCGTCTCGGTGTTCCGGGACGCGTCGGCGGCGCCCCGGTTCACGTACGCGAAGGACGGCGTCACCGCGGTCGCCTTCGACCCCTCCTATCCGTCGCCCGAGCTGACCTGGGGCGCCGAGCCCGAGCTGCTGCGCCACCTCATGCAGGCCCTCGGGCTGCGCGAGCCGGCCGGCGAGGACGACGAGACCTGGCGCGACCCCGAGGCGAAGGCCCTGGTCCTCGCGCAGCGCCTGACCAACGCCCGGGTGCCCGCCGACGCGCTGACCCGGCCCCGGCTCTCGGCGCGGCTCGAGCCGTGGTTCGTCGGCGGGGTGCGCCCCGGCGACCTGCTCAGCCGCGGCCTGCGCACCGCCCCGCTGCTCAAGGCCGCCCAGCGGGCCACCGCCGAGCGCCGCCGGGCCGTCGCCGCCGACCACCTGCGCCGCCTGGCCGCCTCGCTCGGCGTCGCCGGCGCGCCCGGCCTCGCCGCGGTGCTCGACGGTGCCGCCGGCCCGATCACCCCGGAGTCACCCCTCGGCAAGCAGGTGCTGAGCTGGCTGGCCGAGCCGGAGACCTACGGGGCGTTCACCACCGCCCTGCGCGGCTTCCTCGACCCCGACCCGACGGTCGCCCTGCGCGCGGCGCTGCGCCCCGGCCACGACCCCGACGCCGTGATCGCCGCCCTGACCGCCTGACGCGCGGCCCCCGGCCGATCACTCGCCGAGCAGGCCGCGCAGGACCCGCGTCATGGTGTCCTCGAGGCGCGGCGCCGGCATCGGACCGCCCCCGGTCAGCGCCGCCGTCAGATGGGTGTGCCGGCCCTGCGCGACCACGTGGGCGAGGTAGGCGCCCTGCCGCTGCCGGGTCTCCGAGCCGCCGGCGAGCTCGTTGAGGACGAAGGCGGCCGTGAGCGTGGTCATCACGGCGAATGCCTCCAGCTTGCGGCCCGCGTCCGCGGGATGCCCGGCGAGCACGGCCAGCACGTGCTCCAGCAGGTCGGTGCCGTGCGGGCCGAGCGCCGGGCTGTTGAGCAGCAGCTCCGGCAGCCAGCGGTGCCGCAGCATCAGCGCCTGCGCCTGTCGGCACACCTCCAGCAGCCCGGGCAGCCAGGGGCCACCCGGCTCCGGCAGCTCGTAGGCGCCGGCCACCTCGTCGACCATGAGGTCGAGCAGGTCGTCCCGGCTGCCGACGTAGCGGTAGAGCGAGGCCGCGCCGGTGCCCAGCTCGGCGGCGACGCGGCGCATCGAGACCGCGGCCAGGCCCTCCCGGTCGGCGACGGCGATCGCCGCGGCGGTCACCTCGGCCCGGGTCCGCTCGGCGGGCCGGCCCACGCCCGTGCGCTGCGTCCGGAGCCACACCGGCACCGTGTCCATGTCACCCCTCTTCCGTTGCACCAGCCTACCCTTCGCATACAGTGTTCGCGAACAGTGTTCTCGAAGGAGGGAAGCGGCGATGACCGGCACCGACAGGAACGCCCCGATCCTGCTGACGAAGCGCCGGATATGGCTGATCTTCGCCGCGCTGGTCGCCGGCATGCTGCTCGCCAGCCTCGACCAGACCATCGTCTCGACCGCGATGCCGACCATCGTCGGGGAGCTGGGCGGCGTCTCGTCCCAAGCCTGGATCACCACGGCCTACATCCTCGCCACCACGATCGTGATGCCGGTCTACGGCAAGTTCGGCGACGTGCTCGGGCGGCGGCGCCTGTTCCTCCTCGCGATCGCCGTCTTCACGACCGCCTCCGCCGGCTGCGCGCTCGCCCCGGACTTCTGGACCTTCGTGGTCTTCCGGGCCGCTCAGGGACTGGGCGGCGGCGGCCTGATGATCCTTTCCCAGGCGATCATCGCCGACATCGTGCCCGCCGCCGAGCGCGGGAAGTACCTCGGCCCGCTCGGCGGCATCTTCGGCGTGGCCGCCGTGGGCGGCCCCCTGCTCGGCGGGTTCTTCGTCGACCACCTCACCTGGCAGTGGGCCTTCTACATCAACATTCCCATCGGGATCGCCGCGTTCCTGGTCGCGATGCTCGCCCTCACCCTGCCGGACAAGAAGCGCGGGAAACCGATCGACTGGCCGGGCGTGCTGTTCCTGTCCGCCGCGACCACCTGCCTCGTCTTCCTCGCGGACTTCGGCGGCTCGGCAGGCCACGGGTGGGCCGCCTGGAGCACCTGGGCGTGGGCCGCCGGGCTCGCCGTCTCCGCGAGCCTGTTCGTCGTCACCGAGGCGCGGGCCGCCGATCCGATCATGCCGCCGTCAATGTTCCGGAACCCGGTCTTCGTCAACGCGACGGCGATCGGCCTGGCGCTGGGCATCGGCATGTTCTCCGCCCTCGCCTTCATCCCGACCTTCCTGCAGATGTCCGCCGGCACCTCGGCCGCGGCCTCCGGACTGCTCATGCTGCCGATGATCGTGGGCCTGCTCGGCGCCTCCGTCGCGGCCGGCCTCCTGATCACCCGCACCGGGCGCTACCGCATCCCTCCCGTCCTGGGCACCCTCGTCACCGGCGGCGCGATGGCGGCGATGACCACCCTGGCCGCCTCGACGCCGATCTGGCTGATCTGCGCGTACCTCCTGGTGCTGGGCGCCGGGCTCGGCCTGATCCTGCAGGTCGTGGTCCTGGTGGTGCAGAACGCCGTCTCGCCGCACGACATCGGCACCGCCACGGCGACCACCAACTACTTCCGCGAGGTCGGCGGTGCGGTGGGCATCGCCGTGTTCGGCACGATCTTCACCTCCCGGCTCAGCGAGAACCTCACCGCGGTGTTCACGAACGCCGGCGCCGGCGCGGACCAGGCGGCCCGGGCGACGGCGACCATCGACCCGGCCGTCCTCGGCGGGCTCCCCGCCGACGTCCGCGAGGGCATCGTGGCGGCCTATGCCGACGCGCTCGCACCGGTGTTCTGGTATCTGATCCCCTTCATGGTGGTCGCGTTCGTTCTCGCGCTCCTTCTCAAGGAGATCCCGTTGTCCGGCGTCGCGGGCATGGTGGCCCGCGGCGAGGCGATCGGCGGCGAGGAGGCGGAACGGCTGGCCGGCCTTTCCCCGCGCTAGCGTGGCGGGATGATCACGCGCATCCCCGTCGCCATCGATCGTTTCGGTGCGCTGGTGCACGGGGTTCCGGCGGACCTGTGGGACGCGCCGACCCCGTGCAGCCAGTGGACGGTCCGGGACCTCGTCAACCATCTCGTGAGCGAGCACGCGTGGGCGCCGCACCTGCTGGCCGGCGAGACCATCGAGCAGGTGGGCGACCGCTACGACGGCGACCTCGTCGGGTCCGACCCGGCCGGGGCCTGGGACCGGGCCGCCGCGCGCTCCCGCCCGGCGTGGGAGAAGGCGGACCTGTCCGGCACGGCTCGCTTCTCGTTCGGGGAGGCTCCGCTGACCGAGTACGCCGACCAGATGCTCGTCGACCTGACCGTCCACGGCTGGGATCTCGCCCGCGCCACCGGCCAGGACGAGGCGTTCGACCCGGAGGCGGTGGAGCGTGCCCTGGCGTACGCCCAAGCCAACGTCACCCGCTGGGACGGTCTCGGCATCATCGCCCCGCCCGTGCCCACCACCAGCGACGACCCGGCCGTGCGACTCATCTGCCTGACCGGACGCGCGTACTGAGACTCCCCGACTAGAAAGGGGAGCGGCGGGGTATATCGGCCGCTATGACTGCGGGACCCGTCGAGGTCGCCGGGCGCTACCGGCTGGGAGAGACGCTCGGTGCCGGTGGCATGGGCCGGGTGTGGGTGGCGCGGGACGGGATCCTGCAGCGGGACGTCGCCGTCAAGGAGATCCTGCTGCCGCCCGACCTGGTCGAGGGCGAGCGGGACTCGGTGCACCGGCGGACCGTGCAGGAGGCCCGCGCCGCCGCGCAGCTGAGCCATCCGAACGTCGCCCAGGTCTACGACGTCATCGAGGACGACGGGCGCGCGTGGATCGTCATGGAGTACGTGCCGTCGCGCTCGCTGCAGGAGGCGATCCGCACCGACGGGCCGCTCGACCCGCGCGACGTGGCCGTGCTGGGCCTGGAGGTGCTCGGCGCGCTCGAGGCGGCCCACCGCGCCGGCGTACGGCACCGCGACGTCAAGCCCGCCAACGTGCTGCTCGGCGACGACGGCCGGGTCGTGCTCACCGACTTCGGCATCGCGTCGATCGAGGGCGACAGCGTCATCACGACCAGCCACGAGCCGGTGCTCGGCTCGCCCAGCTACATGTCGCCGGAGCGGGCCAAGGACGGCAAGGCGCTCGAGGCGTCGGACCTGTGGTCGCTGGGCGCGACGCTCTACGCCGCCGTGGAGGGCCGTCCGCCGTACCAGCGGCCCAACGCCATGGCCACGCTCACCGCCCTCGCCACCGAGGAGCCGGATCCGCCCGTGCGTGCCGGAGCGCTGCGCCCGGTGCTCGACGGGCTGCTCCAGAAGGATCCCGCCGCGCGCATCGACGCCGCCGAGACGCGCCGCCGCCTGCTGCGCGCCGCCGAGCCCGAGACCCCGCCTGCCGCCGCCGGGCCGCGGCCCCACCGCCTGCGCCGCCGGTACGCCGTGACGGGCGCGACCCTGGCCGCCCTGCTCGCCGGCG
>NZ_JAUQWH010000189.1 GCF_030757795.1 Actinoplanes oryzae | reverse complement strand
CGCCCTCGGCGGCCAGCCCTACGACTACCGCCGCCGACCCCTCACCGAACCCGACTGGACCCGCCTGCCCGGCTGGCACCACGTCACCCGCACCGAATGGGAAAGCGCCCAATGGCAGCGCGCCCACTGCATCAAGAACATCAAGCAGCTCCACGACGTCATGGGCGACCTGCTCGACGACACCTTCTACACCGACCTGCTCAAGGACCAGGAACGCCTCGCGACCATGTCCATGCTGGTCCCACCCCAGATGCTCAACACCATGGTCCCCCACCAGGCCCCGGACACCACGAGCTTCTACGCCGACCCCATCCGCCGCTACATGATCCCCGTCGCCACCGACCGCCACCTCGACTGGCCCTCACACCCCCACGCCACCCGCGACAGCCTCCACGAACACGACATGTGGGTCGCCGAAGGCCTCACCCACCGCTACCCCACCAAAGTCCTCGCCGAACTCCTCAGCACCTGCCCGCAATACTGCGGCCACTGCACCCGCATGGACCTCGTCGGCAACAGCACCCCCGCCGTCACCAAACTGCGCCTCGTCGACAAACCCGCCAACCGCTACGCCGCCCACCTCGACTACCTGCGCACCCACCCCGGCGTCCGCGACGTCGTCGTCTCCGGCGGCGACGTCGCCAACGTCCCCTGGAAACAACTCGAGGCCTACCTCATGGGACTCCTGTCAGTCCCCACCGTCCGCGACATCCGCCTCGCCACCAAAGCCCTCGCCGGCCTCCCCCAGCACTGGCTCCAGCCCGACGTCCTCGACGGCATCCGACGCGTCGCCGGCACCGCCCGCGCCCAAGGCGTCAACCTCGCCGTCCACACCCACGTCAACCACGCCAACAGCCTCACACCCCTGGTCGCCCAGGCCACCAGCGCACTCCTCGACGCCGGCGTCCGCGACGTACGCAACCAAGGCGTCCTCATGCGCGGCGTCAACGCCCGCACCGAAGACCTGCTCGACCTCTGCTTCGCCCTGCAAGGAGAAGCCGGCATCACCCCGTACTACTTCTACATGTGCGACATGATCCCGCACGCCGAACACTGGCGCGTCCCCGTCTGGTACGCCCAGGAACTCCAGCACGACATCATGGGCTACCTCCCCGGATACGCCACCCCGCGCATCGTCTGCGACGTCCCCTACGTCGGCAAACGCTGGGTCCACATGGTCGCCGAGTACGACCGCGAACACGGCATCTCCTACTGGACCAAGAACTACCGCACCAGCATCGAGGCCACCGACCCCGAAGCCCTCACCAAGCTCTACGCCTACTACGACCCGATCGACACCCTGCCCCGCGCCGGCCAGGACTGGTGGCGCAACCAGTAGGACCCTCGCACAGGGAAAGGCCCCGGATCCCGTACGGAATCCGGGGCCTCTGTCGTCTCACAAGATCAGCTGAACGCGTCCCGCACATCGCGCCCCGCGTCCTTCACGTGCTCCCCGGCCTGCCGGGCCTTCGCCGCAGTCTCCTGCCGCTGCCCCTCGGCGACCAGCCGCTCGTCGTCCCGCATGTCGCCGACGCTCTGCTTCGCCTTGCCGGCCAGCTCGTCGGCCTTGTTCTTGACCTTGTCGGTGAAGCTCATCGCGTCCTCCTCGACCCGAACTCAAAATGTTCTTGTCGGTGAAATCAGTGCCCGAAGGGCGCGTCTTCAAAACAGCTCTCCGCTTGCGTCCCCCGGGCCGCACACCCTCTAAGGCATCCTAGGATCCTGAGATATAGGGTGGTCCGCCGAGATGGCGGCGGAAGAAGGCCACGTTCGCGTCCAGTTCGAAGCGCGGCAGCTCGCCGTGCCGGCCCGAACTCGCGTGCAACGTCTTCTCCGCCGAGCCGAACGCGTCGAACAACGCCAGCCCGTCCGCCCGCGGGATCCGCTCGTCGTCCCACTGCATCAGGAACTGCACCGGCGCCGTGATCCGCGTCGCGTGCCCGGTGTTGGCCGCGCCGCCGCCCAGGCCCAGCACCGCCGAGCGCACCCGGGGTTCGGCCGCCACGAAAGGGACGCCCAGCCCGCAGCCCAGCGACACCCCGAAATAGCCGACCGGCCCCGCGCCGACCCCATCGAGCCGCTGCACCGCGTCGAGCACGGCCCGCCACTCCCCCACCGTGCGACCGGCGACCACCTCGTGAAAGCCGGCCATCAGCGGGGCGAACTCCTCCCCCGCCCCGACCCGCGCCTGCAGCTCGGTGGCGAGACGGTCGAACGTCTCGTCCGTCGGCCGGTCGCCGTGCCCCGGTGCGTCGGCCACCACCACGGCCCAGCCGCCGTCGAGCACGAATCGCCGGGCCCGCTCGACCATGGCCGGCGCCTTCTTGTGCTGTCCCCCGCCGTGCCCCATCAGGATCAGCGCGCGCGGGCGCTCGTCTGCGGGCGTCCACAGCACGCCGGGAATGTCGCCGAGAGAGAAAAGCTGTTCACGGACACCGTCGGACACGGTGTCATCGAGAAAGTGCATGCTGCGCCTTCCGGGATGCCTCTGCGGGCGCTCCCTCAGACCGTCTGCGGGAGGGAGCCCCGACCTGTCACTGCGTTGATCGGTCTCACCTCCTCGGGTCGTCGCTGCCGGAGCAACGTAGCACAGCTCGCACCGCGTAGGCGCGTCCTAGGATCCTACGTCAAAGGCCGGTGTTCCGGTCGCCTCGGTGGAAGCCCGGGGCATGCTGCACAATCGGCGCCGTGAGCCGCATCCTCGTCGTGGACGACGACGACCAGCTACGGCGGGCGCTGCGGATCAACCTGAGCGCCCGCAAGTACGACGTCCAGACCGCGGCCGACGGCACCGAGGCCCTGGCCGCCGCCGGGCACACCCCGCCGGACCTGGCCATCGTCGACCTGGGCCTGCCCGACATGGACGGCGTCGAGGTGGTCCGCGGCCTGCGCGGCTGGACCGCCGTGCCCATCATCGTGCTGTCCGCCCGCGACGCGCAGGCCAGCAAGGTCGAGGCCCTCGACGCCGGCGCCGACGACTACGTCACCAAGCCGTTCGGCATGGACGAGCTCCTCGCCCGGATCCGGGCCGCCCTGCGCCGCGCCGCCCCGCAACCCGAGTCCGCCACCATCACCACCGGCGACTTCACCGTCGACCTGGCCGCCAAGCGCCTCACCACCACGGCCGGCCAGGACGTGCGCCTCACCCCGATCGAATGGCACATGCTCGAGGTCCTCGCCCGCCACCCCGACAAGCTGGTCGCCCAGAAGCAGCTGCTGCGCGAGGTGTGGGGCCCCGCCTACGAGAACGAGACCGGCTACCTCCGGGTCCACCTCGCCAACCTGCGCCGCAAGATCGAGCCCGACCCCAGCCGCCCGCGCTACCTCATCACCGAGCCCGGCATCGGCTACCGCTTCACGCCATAACCCTCACGCCGCGGGTGCGCCGGCCGATTGCTCCGCGCATGCACCCCCGCGACCGGCACTCCCCCACCCTGCACCTGGTACCGGCACCCGCCCCCGAACGGCGCCGCCCCTCCCCCCGCGCCCGGGCCGTCCTCATCCTGGGCGCGGCGTCGGTGGTGTTCAGCTTCCTGACCGCCGGGCTGGTGCTGGGGCTCGCCGGCTTCCTGATCAGCGCCCCCGCCGCCCGCGGTCCGCGCGGCCCGATGCTCACCGGCCGCATCCTGTGCGTCGCCGGCTGCGTGATCTCCACCGCCGTCCTCGGCCTGCGTCTCGGGACGTGAGGGAAGGCGCCCACCCGGGCACCACACCTAGGGCGTCCTAGGAGGCTAGTTCGGCAGCCTTCGACGGGCGGAGGGAGATTCGCGAGCTACTCGGTGGGGATGCGGGGCGGACGGCCCTCGTACGGCGTGCTGAGCACCACCGTCGTGCGGGTCGTGACGTTGGCGGCGGTGCGGATCTCCTGCAGCAGCCGCTCGAGGTCGGCCGGGCTGGCGACCCGGACCAGCAGCAGGTAGAAGTCCTCGCCCGCCACGGAGTAGCAGGAGTCGATCTCCGACAGGTGGGCCAGGCGCTCCGGGGCGTCGTCGGGCTGCGACGGGTCGAACGGGCGGATCGCCACGAACGCCGTCAGCGGCAGCTCGAGGGCCTCGTAGGAGACCTTGGCCGTGTAGCCGTTGATCACGCCGCGCTGCTCGAGGCGCCGGACGCGCTGGTGGACGGCGGAGACGCTGAGGCCCACGCGGTCGGCCAGGTCGGTGTAGGACAGGCGCCCGTCCGCGGTGAGGGCCGCCACGATCGCCCTGTCGATCTCTTCCACGGCGCAAAGATACCGGTACGCCCCGCCCCGCACCGAATGCGTTTCCCCGCGTCCGGGTGACGGCGCGGGGCCGGGCCCCGGGGCGGGCTCAGTGCAGGGAGCGGGCGATCACCATCCGCTGGATCTGGTTGGTGCCCTCGACGATCTGCAGCACCTTCGCCTCCCGGAACCAGCGCTCGACCGGATGGTCGCTGACATAGCCGGCCCCGCCGAGCACCTGCACGGCGTCCGTCGTCACCTTCATCGCCGTGTCGGTGGCGAAGAGCTTCGCCTTGGCGGCCTCCGCCGAGTACGGCAGGCCGGCGTCCTTGAGCCGGGCGGCCGCCAGCATGAGCGCCCGTGCCGCGGAGACCTGGGTGGCCAGGTCGGCGAGCATGAACCCGAGGCCCTGGAAGTCGCCGATGGGCCGGCCGAACTGGGTGCGCTCCCGGGCGTACGCGCAGGCGTGGTCGAGTGCCGCCTGCGCGAGCCCGACCGCACACGCCGCGATGCCCAGCCGGCCCGCGTCGAGGGCCCGCATGGCGATGCGGAAGCCGATGCCCTCCTCGCCCACCAGGCAGTCCGCGCCGATGCGGGCGCCGTCGAGCACCACCTGGGCGGGCGCCGAGGAGCGCAGGCCCATGAGCCGTTCGGGCTGCTGCGGGAGCAGGCCGGGGGTCGCGGCGTCGGCGTAGAGGCAGGAGATGCCGGTCGCGCCCGGCCCGCCCGTACGGCAGAAGATGTTGTAGAAGTCGGCCCGCCCGGCGTGCGTGATCCACGCCTTGGTGCCCGTGACGACATAGTCGTCGCCGTCACGGACCGCGCGGGTGGTCAGCGCCGCCGCGTCGCTGCCGCCCTGCGGCTCGGAGAGGCAGTAGGCGCCCAGCAGGTCGCCGCCGAGCAGGTCGGGCAGCGTCTTGCGCTGGCGCTCGGTGCCGAACTCGGCGATCGGGAAGCAGGACAGCGTGTGCACGCTGACCGCCTCGCCGACCGCCAGCCACGAGCCCGCGAGGATCTCCAGGACCTGCAGGTAGACCTCGTACGGCTGGCCGGCTCCCCCGTCCGCCTCCGGGTAGGGCAGCCCGAGCAGCCCCGCCCGCCCGAGCGTGCGCAGCACCTCCCTCGGGAACTCGCCCCGTTGCTCGTAGTCGCCCGCCCGGGGGATCAGCTCACCGGCCGCGATCTCGCGGGTGAGCTCGAGCAGGTCGCGGGCCTCGTCGGATGGCAGCAGCCGGTGCACTGTCATACCGACGAGCTTAACGACCGTTAGGTTTCTAGTCAGCCCCCCGCCGGGCCGCCCGGCCCCGCCAGCGCGTCGACCAGGCGTTTCGCGGAACCGGCCAGGTTCCACCGCTCGGCAAGCGCGAGCAGGGCATCCGGATCGCGCGGCGCGGCCGGCAGCACGGGGTCGAACTCGGGCAGCGGCACGTCGAGGGCCACCTTGCACACCGGCAGGGCCGCAGCCAGATAGTCCCGCGCCGCGGCCAGCTTGGTGCGCACCCCGGGAGCGAAGCCCGACGCCGGATCGTCCAGGGCCGCCACGATCTGCTCGATGCCGCCGTAGCGCTCGATCAGCCGCGCCGCCGTCTTCTCCCCCACCCCGGGCACGCCGGGCAGGCCGTCGCTGGGGTCGCCGCGCATCGCCGCGAAGTCCGCATACCACCGGGCGGGCACGCCGTACTTGCCGCGCACCAGGGCGTCGTCGGCGTCCTCCAGCTTGGCCACGCCGCGGCCGCAGTAGAGCAGCCGGGTGCCGCGCTCGTCGTCGACCAGCTGGAACAGGTCGCGGTCGCCGGAGACCACCTCGACCGGCCCCGGCTGGGTCGCGGCCAGGGTGCCCAGCACGTCGTCGGCCTCGTAGCCCTTGACCCCGAACGCCGGGATGCCGACCGCCTCGAGGACCTCCAGCAGCACCGGGATCTGCGGCACCAGCGTCGCGGGCACCTCCTCGACGTCGCCGTGGGCCACGCGATGCTTCTTGTAGGACGGCACCAGCGCCACCCGCCAGGCCGGGCGCCAGTCGGCGTCGAGCGCGCACACCAGCCGGCCGGGGCGCCGGGTGCGCACGAGCTGGGCGATCATGTCCAGAAACCCGCGCACGGCATTGACCGGCTCGCCGGCCTTGGTCCGGGCAGCGGACTCCGGGATGCCGTGGAAGGCACGGAAGTAGAGGCTGGGCGCGTCGACGGCCAGCAGAGGTCGCTCGGTCACGCGGATGACCCTAGCCGCCGGGTCCGACAAAACCGGGTGAGACAGTGGGCGCGTGCGGAACAGACTGAGGATCACCACCATCGGGATCGTCGCCGGGCTGGGCGTACTCGCGCTCGCCGGACCGGCCGCCGCCCACGTCGAGGTCGAGGCGGACAAGGACACGGCGGGCGCCACCGACGTCACGCTCACCTTCCACGGCGAGGCCGAGAACAGCGGCGCCGGGATCGCCGGCGAGCGGGTGGTGCTGCCCGAGGGCATCGCGCCGGGCGACGTCACGCTGGTCAAGGCGCCGTCGGGCTGGACGTTCACGCCCACCGCCGACGGGTTCACGGTCGGCGGCAAGGCGCTCAAGGTCGGCGCGGACGCCGAGTGGTCGGTCAAGGTCACGAAGCTGCCCGACGGCGAGACGCGGCTGTCGTTCAAGACCCTGGAGACGTACGGCGACGGCGAGGTGTCCCGCTGGATCGAGATCCAGGAGCCGGGCAAGGACGAGCCGGACAACCCGGCCCCCCTAGTAACCTTGAAACCGGGGGCCCCCACCTCCGCCACGCCGAGTGCGACAGCCAGCCCGGCTCCGAGTGTCGCGCCCAGCTCCCAGGCGGTCGTCGTCGCCGCGCCCGACGACGACGAGGACGACGGCGGCTCGACGTGGTGGATCTGGGTGCTCGTCGCGGTGGTGATGGGCGCCTTGGTCGCCACGGTCCGCCGCCGGAAGAGCTGACGGGGGCGAATTCGCCTCGCGTTCACTTCCGTCGATGCCGCGCCCGGCTAGGTTCCCGGCATGGCATCGAGACGTTTCACAGCCGCGCTGGCCACGGCGGCCGTCGTCCTCGCGACGGTGGCTGCCACGCCCGCCGCTGCGGCCGTACACCGGGAAGCTTTTGATCTGCAGGCCCACCGCGGCGGGCTCGCGCTGCGGCCGGAGAACACCCTGGCCGCCTTCGGCAACGCCCTGCGCCTGGGGGTCAGCACGCTCGAGCTGGACGTGCAGATCACCAAGGACGGCGCCGCGGTCGTCACCCACGACCGCAAGGTCGACGCGCGCAAGTGCGGCACCACGTACGCCGGGCGGTTCGTCAAGGATCTGACCCTCGCCCAGGTGCGCAGCATGGACTGCGGCGCCACACTCACCGACTTCCCGGGCCAGGTCGCCGTGCCCGGGGCGCGGATGCCGCTGCTGTCGGAGGTCTTCGACCTGGTCCACACGTACGGCGCCACCGGCGTCACGCTGAACGTCGAGACCAAGGTGGAGGCCGGCGCCCCGCAGGAGACCGCGCCGCGCGAGCAGTTCGTGCGCGTCGTCGCCGCCGAGGTGCGCAAGGCCGGGCTGCTGCGCCAGGTCACGATCCAGAGCTTCGACTGGGGTGCCCTCACGCTGATGCGCCGCGTGGAGCCGCGGCTGCCGATCGTGGCCCTGACCAACCGCGACTTCCTGCAGACCGGGCAGCCCGGCGCCTCCCCGTGGCTCGGCGGGCTCGACATCGACGACTTCGGCGGCGACCCGATCGCCGCGATCCGGTCGTTCGGGGCGGACGCCTTCTCCCCGGTGTACGGGTGGCCGCGCGCGACCGGCGGCTACGACCCGTACGTGACGAAGGCCATGGTCCGTTCCGCCCACCGCGCGGGCATCGAGGTCGTGCCGTGGACGGTCGACGACCCGGCCGTGATGCGCGACATGATCGGCCTCGGCGTGGACGGGCTGATCACCGACTACCCGGACCGGCTACGTGCCGTGCTCGGCGGTCTCGGGAGGGCGCTGCCCCGGGCGTACGCGTCGCCCTTCGACATCCAGGCGCACCGCGGCGGCCGGGCCACCCGCCCCGAGAACACCCTCGCCGCCTTCCGTAACGCCCTCGCCAACCGTGACGTGTCGACCCTGGAGATGGACACGGGCGTGACGGCCGACGGCGTCCTCGTCGTCACGCACGACCGGACCGTCGACCCGGGCCACTGTGCCGACACGGGCAGTGCGGTGTACGTCGGCAAGCTGATCCACGACCTGACGCTCGCCCAGCTCAAGACGATCGACTGCGGCTCGCGGACCAACCTGCCGGGCCAGGTGCCGGTGCCGGGCGAGCGGATCCCGACGCTGGACGAGGTGTTCGCGGCGGTGCGCGCCTCCGGGCGTACGGACATCAGGCTCAACATCGAGACCAAGCTCAGCCCGCTGACGCCGTCCGACACGGTGGACTACGCCACGTTCACGCGCAAGCTGACCCGGGCCGTCACGGCGGCCGGGTTCGAGCGCCGCGCCACCATCCAGTCCTTCGACTGGCGCACGATCCGGCTGGCCCGCACGATCGCCCCGCGCATCGCGACGGTCGCCCTGATCTGGCAGTACGGACCGCAGGAGTGCACGTCCCTCGCCGACGAGTGCTCCCTGGCCGCCGTCTGGGGCGACCCGGGCGTGAAGAGCCCCTGGACCGGCGGCCTCGACTGGTGGCGGTTCCGCGACGTCGGCAAGCTGGTCCGCGCCGCGGGCGCCTCGACGGTCTCCGCCAACTGGCAGGTCCACGACCCCGGGCAGCCCACGGTCGCCGACCCGGACTGGTACCTGCGCCAGAGCCCCGACTACTACTTCGGCCCGCCCGTGCCCGTCCTGCAGCGCCGCGACCACCTGAAGGTCGTGCCCTACACCGTCGACGACGAGACGATCATGCAGCGCGTCATCGATCTCGGCATGGACGGCGTGATCACCGACGATCAGGACCTCGCCGTCCTGGTCGCCCGCCGCAACGGCCTGCGCTGAACCCGGGCCGGCCGCTGGACCCGGGTCCGGCGGCCGGTCCATGATCATCTCTATGACCGACGACATCGACCGCGCCGAGGTACGCCGGGCCCGCCCCGGCGACGAGCCCGCCCTGGTCCGCCTGCGAGCCGCCATGCTGGAGGCGATGGGCGCCCCCGTGGGCGACGAGACGGCGCCGTGGCGGGCCGCCGCCCACGACTGGTTCGCCGCGAAGCTGGCCGAGGAGACGACCTTCGCCGCCTTCGTGGCCGTGCACCCCGAGCACGGCATCGTCAGCGGCGCGGCCGGCGTCTGCGACCGGCACGCCCCGGGGCCGCGCAACCTCAGCGGGCTGCGCGGGCACCTCTTCAACGTCAGCACCGTGCGCACGCGCGCGGCAGGGGCTACGCCCGGGCCTGCGTCACCGCGCTGCTCGACTGGTTCGCCGGCGAGACGACGGTCAGCGTCGTGGACCTGCACGCGACCGGCGACGGCGACGGGCTCTACCGCTCGCTGGGCTTCACCGCTCCCCGCCACCCGGCCCTCCAGCTGCGCCGCGACCAGATGCCCCGGCCCGGTTCCCCGGCGGCTCCCTGACGTTCACCCCGGCCGGCCGAGGCGGCCGGGGCATGGTCGACGGCCCGGAGGGCGCTGGCTACCCAGAGTGACGCGGAAGGCCTGAGGAGTTTGCCGTGAGATTCAGGCAACCGCTTTGCACCCGATGCGGCGGCTGCTCCACGCATGAGGCCGGTGGGGCGGCAGCGCGCATCTGTGGCGCCTCACCATGGAGAACCTGGTCCTGACGGCCGGGCAGAATCGACGACACGGGCGGCGGAGTCCGCGGCTGGGGCCGATCCGACCACACCTTCGTCCCTACTCGGAACTCCCCGGAATGCCTACTTTCTGCACATGCCCCAAAAAGGAAAATTGGCCGCATTGTGGGTGGCCGCGGTGCTGGCCCCTGTCGCGATCGCACCGGCAGCTGAGGCCGCATCTGCTCCCGTCGTCGCCAGCCCCGGCGGCCAGACGTCCGCCACCGGCGTCGCCGTCAGCCTGGCGATGAAGGCCACCGGCGGCAAAGCTCCCTTGGTGTGGTCCGCCTCGGCCCTTCCGGCCGGCCTGACGATCAATTCCTCGACCGGAGTCGTCAGCGGCAAGCCGACCGCCACCGGCAGGTACACCACCACGGTGACCGCCAAGGATGCCGCCAAGCTGACCGGCAAGGTGTCGTTCAGCTGGGACGTGGCGGCGCCGCTCACCCTGACCAATCCGGGGACCCTGCAAGTGACGGCCGGCCAGCCGCTGACGAAGGCGCTGACCGCAAGCGGCGGCACCACCCCGTACGCGTGGTCGGCGAGTGGGCTGCCCTCCGGCCTGACCATCAACGCCTCCACCGGCGTCATCACCGGCACCCCGGCCACACCCGCCGCGGCGGCCGCGGTGTCCGTCACCGTGACCGATGCGGCCAAGCGAAGCGCCGCCGCGAGTTTCTCCTTGCTGGTCGACGCCGCAGTGCAGGTCGTCAACCCGGGGAACCAGCGCGCAGTCGTGGGCCGGAGCACTTCGCTGACGATGAAGGCCACCGGCGGCAAAAGCCCCTACACCTGGTCAGCGACCGGCCTGCCCACCGGACTGGCTCTGACCAAGAGCACCGGGCTCGTCAGCGGCACTCCCACCGCCGCAGCCTCCTACGGCACCAAGGTCATCGCCACGGATTCCGCGGGCAAGGCCGGCACGGTCACCTTCGCGTGGAACGTCGCCACCGCCGTCGGAATCGACTACCAGGACCTGTCCGGCGTTGTCGGCACCGCCGTGAACCTCACCTTGCATGCCGTTGGCGGCTCATCCCCGTTCACGTGGTCGGTCACCGGCTTGCCGAGCGGCCTGACCCTCGATCCGCCGACCGGCTCGATCACCGGCGTCCCCGCCGACATCTCCACGGACAGTGAGTCGTTCCCGCTCGGCGTGACCGTCACCGACGCGGACGGCAGTACCAGCAGTACCGAGCTGGCCTTCTCCCTGCAACGCCGGATCTCCATGACGATGAACTGGACGTTCGCCACGGACGACACCTTCCGTGCCCACGTGCCGGCTCTCCCCGCCGGCTACTCGGTGCAGATCGTCGACCTCACCACCGGCGCCGTCGTCCCGGCGACCCCCGAGATCGTCACGTACAGCGATGGCACCACCGGTTCCACCGGCACGTACGCCGCGCGGCTGCCCTTCAAGGCCAGTGGCACGCACCGGTTCAGCGCCCGCATCGTGCGCACCGGCACCACCGAGGTGCTGGACTCCAGCCTGCCGGTGTCGTACAACTTCTCCGGCGTGCCCACGACCCGCCAGAACCAGGATCTGCAGACGGATTACGGCTACACCGTCGTCTATCCGGATGCCGGTGCCGTCTCCGCGGTCACCGTGCACGCGATGACCAACACCTATCTGACCACGTCGGCGTCGTATCTCGAGGTCGAGGACAACACCACCGGCGAGATCCTCGCCTCGTGCGCCACCTCGTTCCAGTGCGACGCCACCATCACGCCCGCCCGGGCGAGCCACGACATCATCGTCGTGCAGTCCACCTACCCCGGCGGCGTCCGGCGGCGCGACGACGTCCAGGACCGCCGCCACGTCGGAAAGATCGATTTCGGCGCCTGGTGGGTCGACGTCTCCCCGGTCGTCAGCGGTAACGCCGACGGCGGCCAGTGGAGCTTCGACATCGCGACGAACCGCTTCCCCGCCAATGACAGCCCGTATCGCCCGAACTGGACGAAGATGACGGCGTTCGACACCACCACCGGTTACGCCGTGACGACAGGCTGCAGCTCCGACAGCAGCCTGATCCGCCGGACCTTCCCGCGCGGCACCGACTACATGGACTTCGACTATCAGTGGCAGGCCGGATCCCGGCCTCCCGTCTGGCGATGCATCGCCCCTTACACCTCGCTGCGGTTCCAGACCCTCGATCCCACCCACAGCGTCCAGGCCACCATCCAGTACGACCAGGACCTGGCCTGCTCAGTGCGGGGCTCCCTCAACGACTGCGGTACGCAGCTCGTCGCCTCGGGAGCAGCGTCCATGGCCGGCGGCATCCCGTGGCGGTACGTGCGCAACGCGACCTGGCGTGGCGGCGCGAACCCGGAGGTCCCGCCGAGCCAGGTCGAGCTCGCCGACGTCCCCGCCGCCGGAACCTCGCCGTGGGTGGTCCACAACTGGTGGCAGAACCAGATGAACGACGTCCAGATCGCCTATGCCGTACGCACGTACCCCCGGCAGATCGGCGATCTCGACGGATTGCCCACCGCTGTCCGGGACCAGGCGAACCGCGCCAATCTCGCCGCGGCGAAGTCGCAGTTGTCGGCGCAGCGCGCAAGGATCCTGGACCGGGCGGCCCTCATCCAGTCGATGATCGACCAGGGACGCATCCGCGAGCTCTACCCGGACGCCGCCGACGCCGCCGAGGCCCGGCTGCAGGCCGACGCGGAGCTCACCAACCTGGAAGCCGGCAAGGCGACCGTCGATGCCCAGCTCGGCGGCGTCGGCGTGGTCGAGGACCGGCTCGCTGTCACCAGTCCCCGGGCCTACCTGGTGCGGTTCAGCACGACGGAGGGCAAGGGCCGGGCAGTCGTCGCGATCAATGATCCCGATCTGTCCGACAACGTCATCTCCTACGTGCCCGGTACCTACGCCGGTCTGGGTACCGGCCTGGCCACCGACATCCGCCGCGCCGACATCATGGCCCGGGACAGCGGTGCGGAGGATCCGTCCAAGACGACCGCCGCGCTCGCCTGGCTGGGCTACGACGCGCCGCAGAGCGTCCTGCCGGCCGCGGCCACCGATGGATACGCCGACACCGCCGCACCGGATCTCCGGCGGTTCCAGCAAGGGCTTCGAGCCGCTCACCAGAACGGTGCCGGACATCTGGTGCTGCTCGGCCACAGCTACGGCACGACCGTTGTCGGGCACACCGCCAGGGAATCCGTGGAAGCCGACGACATCGTCCTGGTCGCGAGCCCGGGTGTCGGCGTGGACAACACGAACGACCTCCGTGCCACCACTGGTGGAGGGGCTCCGGCCAAGTTCTGGGCGACCACCGCGAAGTGCGACATCATCGGTCAGGCAGCCGATGTCTGGCGGCTGGAGAGCAGCGCCGCGGACTTCGTCTACCGGGGTGCGGACGTCTGGAAGTCGCTGATCAATGGCACCAATCCGGTCCACCCGGCGTTCGGCGCCCAGGTCTTCCGCAGCGATGACGGCATCTGTTCCACACTGATGGGCCCGACAGACACCCACAGCGCGTACTGGGACGAGGGCAACCAGGCGCGCAAGGGCTTCGCCCAGATCGCGGTGGGTGAAGTTCCGGAGCTGGTGACGTACTGACGACGGACGAGGGCCCGCGACAGGCGCCGCGGGCCCTCGTCACAACGTCTCACCGGTGAAGTTCCAGTACAACAAGACAACCACCCACCACGCGAGGTACGCCCCGGCGAGCTGGGGGGCGCAACGTCGTGTTCATGACCGAGCCGCGCGGCGTTGTCGCGGGGGCACGATACTGGCGCGGTGACCGATGCGGACGACGCCGCCGCCTTCGAGCGGGACCTGCTGCGCAATCTCAGTCATCAGCGCGGCACCACGCGGGAGTCGGCCAGCGCCCAGGACGTGTACCAGGCGCTCGCGCTGACCGTGCGGGACCGGCTCGTCGAGCGGTTCACGGAGACCGCCGCGGCGCACTACGCGGCGAACCCGCGGTTCGTCTACTACCTGTCGGCCGAGTACATGCTGGGCCGGCAGCTGCCGCAGAACCTGCTCTACTCCGGCATCCAGGACGTCGCCGCCGAGGCGCTCGAGCGGCTCGGCTTCGACGCGGCCGAGCTGGAGTCCCTCGATGTCGAGCCGGGGCTGGGCAACGGCGGCCTCGGCCGGCTCGCCGCCTGCATCCTCGACGCGCTGGCCACCGCGGACATCCCGGCGCTCGGGTACGGCATCCGCTACGACTTCGGCATCTTCAAGCAGGAGTTCCGGGGCGGCGCGCAGGTCGAGCGGCCCGACGACTGGGCGTTCTACGGCAACCCGTGGGAGTTCGCCAACCCCGACGACCAGCAGAGCGTCGGCTTCTGCGGCACGGTGACGGACGGGGTCTGGCAGCCCGGCGAGTACGTGCTCGGCGAGCCCAGCCACATGCTGGTCCCCGGCTACGGCACGCGGACGGTCAACCTGATCAGGCTGTGGCGGGCCCGGGCGGCCCGGGCGTCGTTCGACCTGTCGCGCTTCGGCGCCGGCCAGTACGGCGAGGCCGTCGACACGATCGTGCACTCCGAGAACATCAGCAAGGTGCTCTACCCCGACGACAGCACCGCGATGGGCCGCGAGCTGCGGCTGCGGCAGCAGTACTTCCTGGTCACCTGCTCGCTGCACGACATCGTGCGGCGCTACCGGCTGCGCAACACCGGCTGGGACGACTTCAGCGCCAAGGTCGCCGTGCAGCTCAACGACACGCACCCCGTGCTCGCGATCCCCGAGCTGATGCGGATGCTGCTCGACGAGGAGAAGCTCGGCTGGGACCGGGCGTGGCGGATCACGCGCGAGACCTTCGCGTACACCTGTCACACGCTGTTGCCCGAGGCTTTGGAGACCTGGCCGGTCGCCCTGATGGAGCGGCTGCTGCCCCGGCACCTGGAGATCATCTACCTGATCAACCACCACTTCCTCCGGGAGGTGTCCGCGCGCTGGCCGGGTGACGTCGGCAAGCTGCGCGAGCTCTCGCTGATCCAGGAAGAGCCCGAGCGCCGCGTACGCATGGCGCACCTCGCCGTCGTCGGCAGCACCGCGGTCAACGGCGTCGCCGAGCTGCACTCGCGGCTGCTGCGCGAGACGACCCTGCACGGGTTCGCCGAGCTGTGGCCCGACCGGTTCCGCAACGTCACCAACGGCGTGTCGCCGCGGCGCTTCCTGCTGCTCGCCAACCCGCGCCTCAGCGCCCTGATCAGCGACCGGCTCGGCGGCGACAAGTGGCTCACCGACCTCGACCGGCTCGCCGAGCTGCAGGAGGCGGCCGGCGACGGGCGATTCCAGGACCGCTGGCGCGAGGTCAAGCGCGCCAACCGCCGGGACCTCGCCCGGTACGCCCGCGCGGCCACCGGCGTCGCGCTGGACCCCGACGCGATGGCCGACGTGATGATCAAGCGGTTCCACGAGTACAAGCGGCAGCTGCTGCGCGTCCTGCACGTGATCACGCTGATCAACCGCATCCGCGACGGGCGCGCCGAGGTGCCGCGGTCGATCGTCTTCGGCGGCAAGGCGGCCCCCGGCTACGCCGCGGCCAAGCGCGTGATGCGGCTCGCCAACGCCGTCGCCGAGGTGGTCAACAACGATCGCGCGCTGTCGGCGTCCATCAGGATGGTCTTCCTGCCCGACTACAACGTCTCGCGCGCCGAGCTGATCATCCCGGCCGCCGACCTGTCGGAGCAGATCTCGCTGGCCGGCAAGGAGGCCTCCGGCACCAGCAACATGAAGCTCGCCCTCAACGGCGCGCTGACCATCGGCACCCTCGACGGTGCGAACGTCGAGATCCGCGACCGGGTGGGCGCGGACAACTTCTTCCTCTTCGGGCTGGATGTGCCCGGGGTCGCCGCGCTGCGGGAGGGGGGTTACCGCCCGCGCGACCATTACGAGCGCGACGACGAGCTGCGCGCGGCCGTCGACTTCGTGGCCTCGGTGGCGGCCGGCTCCCTGCGCGAGGTGGCCGACGACCTGCTGTTCCGCGACGAGTATCTGACGATGGCCGACTACCGCGCGTACGTCGACTGCCAGGACGAGGTCGCCCGCGCCTGGACCCACCGCGACGACTGGACCCGCCGCTCGATCCTCACCATCGCCCGCAGCGGGTTCTTCTCCGCCGACCGTACGGTCCGCGACTACGGCCGCGACATCTGGCACACCGGCCCGCTCTCAGCAAACTGACCGTAAGCGTTCATCGCCGTCCCAGTCTGGGGCGCTACGGTCGCGGCCATGTCTGTCACGGACTTCGTCACCGGCCTCGTCGAGCGGCTCTGTCGCGCGCGCACCGGGCGTACGTGCTGGGGACCGGCAGCATCGTCAAGTCCGGCACCGGCGCCGAGCTACGGGCGGATCCGGGGTCTGCATGGTGATCATGAGGTGGTCGGTGCGGCGAGCGACGGTCGCCGG
>NZ_JAUQWH010000188.1 GCF_030757795.1 Actinoplanes oryzae | reverse complement strand
GTCACCAACCCGCTCAATCCCCAGGCGCTGACCCGCAAGGCCGAAGTCGGCGTCCGCGGCAGCGGTGAGGTGCACCGCCGGTACCCGCTGATGGGCATGAGCGGGCGTCCCAGCGTCGTGCACTTCGCCACGGTCACGCACTGGACCCGTACGGGTAAACAGCTCAACGGCGTGCGGCTGGTCCAGATCCATCCGAAGGCCGCGGCGCGGGCCGGCATCCGTGACGGCGACGAGGTGCGTGTGGAGAGCCCGCGCGGGTCGGTCACTGGGACCGCGCTGCTGTGGCAGGACATGCGCGAGGACACCATCTTCGTGCCCAACGGCTTCGGCCCCGCACAGAAGGTCGGCGACCTGTTCGGCGACGAACGCTACGACGCGACCAACGTGCTGCCCGACGACCGCTACTTCGACAACCTGTCCGGCCAGCAGGCGTACAAGTGCTTCGCCTGCCGCGTCGTCAAAGCCTGAGTCCCCGCCTGTTCCGCCGACGAAAGGGTACGACTGTGACCACTGATCCCCGCCTGAAGGCGCACGAACTCACCGTGCTGCCGCTGCCGGGCATCGACGCCGACGTGCAGGTGCTGGGCTCCAAGAGCTACACCAACCGCTACATCGCCATCGCCTCACTGTCCGGGCAGGAAACCCTCATCCAGGGCGCGCTGCTGTCCGACGACACCCTGTACTTCACCAAGGCGATCGAAGCACTCGGCCATGTGCGCACCGAGATCGACCACGACAACTTCACCATCCGCGTCATCCCCACGGGCAAGCCGATGACCGCCCCGGCCGAGGAGGTGTTCATGGGTGGCGCGGGCACCCCGCTGCGGTTCTTCATCGCCATGGCCGGGCACGCGCAGGGCACCACCACCATCACCGGCAACACCCGCATGCAGGAACGCCCGATGGGCGACATCCTCACCGCGCTGGCGCCGCTGGGCGTGCAGGCCACCGCCGTACGCGGCAACGGCTCCCCGCCGATCCGGGTGGTCGGCGGCTCCTACCACGGCGGCAAGACCAGCATCAGCGGTCAGGTGTCCAGCCAGTTCACCTCCAGCCTGATCATCAACGCGATCCGCGCCGAGCAGGACACCGAGATCACCATCGCCGACAACCTCATCTCCAAGCCGTACGTGGAGATGACCCTCGCCGCGCTGGCCGAGATGGGCGTGGCCGTCGGGCGCGACGGCTACGAGCGGTTCACCGTCGCCGCCGGTCAGCAGCCGCGCGGCGGACAGGTGCTGGTCGAGCCGGACGCCTCCGGCATGAGCTACCTGCTGGCCGCCGCTGCGATCCTGCGCGGGCGCGTCACCATCCCCGGCATCGGCAAGGGCTCGCACCAGGGCGACGTCGGGCTCGTCGACGCCCTGGCCCGCATGGGCTGCACGGTCGAGGTCCAGGACAAGCAGATCACCCTGCGCGGCGGCGACCTGCACGGCATCGACATCGACATGGAAGCCATGCCCGACGTCGTGCCCTCGCTCGCCGTGGTCGCCGCGTTCGCCCAGGGCACCACCCGCATCAGCAACATCGCCTCGCTGCGCGTCAAGGAATGCGACCGCATCGCCGCGGTCACCACCGAACTGCGCAAGATGGGCATCACCGTCGAGGAGTTCGCCGACGCCATGCACATCACCGGCGGCACCCCGCACGGCGCCACCATCGACACCTACGACGACCACCGCATCGCCATGACCTTCGCCGTCGCCGGGCTGCGCACCGACGGCGTGGTCATCAAGGATCCCGGCTGCGTCGCCAAGAGCTTCCCCACTTTCTGGACCACCCTCGACAGCCTGTACCCGAACGGCGTGAGCACCCGATGAGCGCGGAATTCAGTCCCGGCGTGCTGCTGGTGCTCGACGGCTGGGGCGTCGGCCCCGGCGGCGACGACAACGCGCTGAGCACCGCCACGACCCCGCTGCTGGACAAGCTCGTCGCCGAGGGCACTGTGCTGGACGCCTCCGGCGAAGCCGTCGGACTGCTGCCCGGCACTGTTGGCAACTCCGAGATCGGCCACATGGTCATCGGCGCCGGCCGGCCCCTGCCCTACGACAGCCTGCTGGTCGCCCAGCAGATCGCCTCCGGGCAGTTGCGCGAGCACCCGCTGCTCAACGCTGTCTGCACGCAACTGGCCGCCACCGGCAAGGCACTGCACCTGATCGGCCTGTGCTCCGACGGCATGATCCACGCCAACATCGAGCATCTGGCCGTCCCGCTGCAACTGGCTGCCCGTTACGGCGTGGAGGCGGTGCACATCCACGCAATCACCGACGGCCGTGACGTCTCCGACGGCACCGCCACCACCTACCTGAAGCGGGTCGAGCAGATCGCCGCCACGGCAGGGCTCGGGCGCATCACCACCGTCGTCGGACGCGGGTACGCGATGGACAAGGCCGGCGACCTGTCACTGACCGAACGAGCCGGCGCACTGATCGCCGACGGCATCGGCGCTCGCGTCGACACACCCGGTTCTGCAGTCACCGGCTCCACCCACGGTGACGAATGGGTCCCTGCCGGCGTCGTCGGCGATTACCGGGGCGTCGCGTCCGGGGATGGGGTGCTGTTGTGCAACTTCCGCAGCGACCGCATCCAGCAGCTGGCCGACGACCTGATCACCCGCTTCGCCGAGACGCGGCGTGAGGTGTGGACGGTATCGCTGACCCAGTACGACACGCAGGCCGACATCCCCGCTCTCGTGGCACGCGCCGACGCGTCCGGCGGCCTTGCCCACGAGCTGGAGACGGCCGGGGCGCGGTCGGTGCGCATCGCCGAGCCGGAGAAGTTCGAGCACGTCACCTACTACCTCAACGGCCGCGACGACACCGCACGCCAGGTCGAGGAGCATGTGCGCATCGGCGCGGGCAACGACCCGGCCGCGCACCCCGAGATGCACCTCGACGAGGTGGCCGACGCCGTGGCTGCCGCTACCCGGCGCCCGGAGGTGGCACTGGTGGTGGCGAATTTGGCCAACATCGACGTGGTCGGGCACACCGGCAACTTCGCGGCCACCGTAGCCGCCGCCGAGCACACCGACGCCGCGGTCGCCCGCATCCTCGCCGTGGCCGCCGACGCCGGCCGCTGGGTGGTGCTGGTCGGCGACCACGGTAATGCCGAGGTGATGCGCAAACCCGGCCCGGACGGCAGCCCGCGCCCGTACGGGGGACACACCACCAACCCCGTGCCGTTCGTCGTCGTACCCGCGCCCGGCCGCCCGGCGGCGACTCTGCCCGCCGGCGGCAGCCTCGCCGACGTCGCGCCGACCGTGCTGAGCCTGCTCGGGCTCGCCAGCGGGGCGGTCATGACCGGAAAGGCGCTGGTGTGAACGTCGCCGCGCCCACCGCAGTGCCGGCGGAGTTCACCGAAGCGCTCACGGCCGCACTGCACGGGCCTGCCGCTCCCGGCTGCGGACCCGTCGCACTGCCGGTGAGCGCCGCGTTCGACGCTTTCGCCGTGGTCGAGCCGATCGACCTGGGCTCCGGCCTGTGGGCGCTGCACCGCCGATCCGCCGACGACGACGTGCACGTGTGGTGCGTGTTCAACCCAAGCCCGCGCCCGGCGTCATTCACCCTCGCAGCACCCGCACCGCGTTTCCTGCGCGGGGCCGTACGCACCACCGAGGATCCCGACGGTCGTCTGCGCTCACATCTCGGGCCCTACGGCTACGTGTGGGTCAGTTTTTCCCGCGTCGACCCAGCACATTCGCCTTCGATATAACGCACACGGATTTCCGTTCACCGCCGCGCCGGTACATCCGGCGCGGCCATCCGTGCTTGCACCATTAACAGGCGCTCTGACCTGGGCAAACACTGCCCGTTAGTGCATTGACACACTGCGATAAAAAAGTGAACACTCGGCAAACAGAAGCCGAATTCGCGGCTTCGTCTCGACGTCATACAGAGGAGCTCTGGTGACTGCCGCCATCATTGTCATGCTCATCGCCCTGGCCGCCGCCAACGGCGCCAACGACGTCTCCAAAGGCGTCGCCACCCTCGCCGGAGCAGGCGTCGCCGCCTACCGCACCGCCATCCTCTGGGGCGCCGCCACCACACTGATCGGCGGCCTGCTGTCCATCCAACTCGGCCGCGGCATGGGCTCGCTGTTCTCCAAAGGCATCGTCGACGCCACCCCCTCGGCCGCCTTCGCCCTGTCCATCCTGCTCGCCACCGCCGCCTGGGTCCTGCTCGCCAGCCTGCTCAAACTTCCCGTCTCCACCACCCACGCCATGGTCGGATCCCTGGTCGGCGCCGGCCTGATCCTGGCCCCCTCAGCGGTGCAGTGGAGCGGCGTCGCGCAGAAAGTCGTCCTGCCCCTGCTGCTGAGCATCGTCGTGGCCTACGGCATCTCCCTGGCCCTCGGCACCGCCGCCAAACTCGCCCGGCGCCGCCTGCAACCCGAGCTGGTCCCCGCCGGCGCGGCCACTGCCCACGAGGCCCCGGCCGCGGAGACCCCCCGACGTGTCGACCGCGTCATCACCGTCCTGCACTGGATCTCCAGCGGCGCCACCGGCTGCGCCCGCGGCCTCAACGACACCCCCAAAATCGCCGCCATCGGCGGCTTCGCCCTCATCCCCGCCGGCTACTCGTACACCACCGTCAGCCTCCTGGTCGTCACCGCCATGGCCCTCGGATCCCTGGCCGGCATCCGCGTCGCCCGCACCCTCGGCGAAAAAGTCCTCAAAATGAGCCACCTCGAAGGCTTTACCGCCAACCTCACCACCGCCGGCCTCGTCGGCTCCGGCGCCCTGCTCGCCATGCCCATGTCCACTACCCAGGTCTCCACCGGCGCCATCGTCGGCGCCGCCGGCGGACAACTCAGCCGCCTGTCCGGCAAAACCCTGCGCGACTTCGCCATCGCCTGGCTCATCACCCCCGTCTTCGGCGCCGCCGTCGCCGCGACCGTCTACTGGGCGGTGCGCTGAACCGGTCACACCTCCGGCGTCGGCAACGTGAAATCGCCCCACACCAACGCGTTGCCGGCGCCGCGCAACACTTCTCAATCAGAGAATCACATGCGATCACCCGCACGGGTAAAGCGGTGCTCATCGCAGACGAGCGGCGCTACCGTACCTGCGTGCGCCACCCACGACCGGACACCGTGTCCCTCACCCTGGCCGACAACCAGCACCTCGACCTCGCCATCCGCGCCCCAGAAGACGCCGACAACGCACGGATCACCCTGCTCGAGCCCCTGCGCCACCGGTACTTCGACGCGTGTCCCATCTGCGGCGACCCCGCCGAATCCGACGAGCACCTGCCACCGCGACGCATGGGTGGCGTCGTGATGACCCGAACCTGCCTTGCCTGCAACAACGGGTTCGGCAGCCTGATCGAAACCGACCTGATCGACTGGTTCGAGAACGCCATCACACTGCCCAACGCCCGATCACGCGGGGTCCGCGGCTACCGTTCGCTTGGCCGACTGCTACTCAGGACAGCCCCGACAGGGGAATTCGCGCTCCTCATCGACGGCAGCGCCCATCCCGACATCGAAGCAATGCTGCGCTCCGGCGAAATCGATCTGCAAGCACACCTGCCGGACCGAAACCGCTACTCGATCGCACTGCTCAAGCAGGCCTATCTTGCCGCTTGCCTGTGCTACGACGTGCCGGCAGGTCCTGCTGCGGATCGAGTCCGCAAAGAACTCATCGCCGCCCGCAACGCCCGGCACAAGAAGGACGTGCCCGTCAGCGAGGTGGCGGCTGGGCTCATCATCTGCCGGCGCTACGACACCGTAGGCATTCCCATGGAGCCGGTGATGCGAGCGGTCCTGCACGAACCAGAAGCCGACATTGAAGGCGTCCTGCTCGCCGGCCGCATCTTCGTATCGTGGATGTCCTACCTCGGAGCAGACACCCCCGATCAGACAGAGAACCAGCTCAGCCGCACCCTGTCCATCGGCGAACCGCAGCAAGCCGTCATCACGACAACCAGCCCATAGCCGTGCTAAGCAGTAGGCGCGATCAGCCAGTCGGCGCTGATCCGGCTCCCGTCGCGCCAGCTGACACCCCAATGTCCGTGATGGGGCAGCGCATCAGCGGGGAACGGCTGATGGGCGAGGGGGTTGTCGAAGCGGGTGATACGCGGCTCGGTGGGCCCGCCGGGAAACCAGTCGTGCAGCGCGTACACCGCGGATACGTGACGGCGTTTGCCCTGCGGATGCCGGCGCCCGGTGCCGAAGAAGCCGTCGCCCTGCCGAATGCCCTGTCCGGTCGCAATCACCACGGCTGGCGTTCCTGTCAGCGCCTGGTGCACCTCGTCGAGGGTGCACCATGAATCGCGGGCGCCAACCGCGATCGCGAACGGCTTGCCGCCGAGGTCGTACTTGCCGGCCTTGGTGTCGAGTCGCTCCCTCAGGCGGGTCGCGGAGTCGATGAGACCGCCCATCGCCGCGCCGCTGACGACCACCGGATCCTGCGGCCCGGCCCGGTAGCCGGGCGGCAGAGCCCAGAACTGGAACGAGATATTCGTGCCACGGCCGACGTACGTCTTCTCGGGAATACCTGTGGCATCCAGCGGCAGAGCCTTGGGGTCCGCCCGTAGTTCGGCGAGGGTGGCGTCCAGCCAGCGGACGAGGTGCCGCAGGCTCGGGGTGCCTGTCCAAGACTGGATGTCGAACATCAGCGAGTGCGTGGTTAACGGCAGCCGTTTGTTGAGTTCATCAGCCAGGACCGCGTGGTGACGCTCTTCGGCGGTCCAGTCCTCGCGTTGAAACAGCGACAGGACCTCGAGCGCGCCGACGTACTGCCGGTCGCGGTAGAGATGAAAATCCGGGCGCGTGCCCTCGCCTTCTTCGTAGGCGACATCGTAGTGGCGGGCGAGCAGGTCGTGGACGTGCAGCTCGTCGAGCGCGCTGAAGAAGCGCTTGTTGTCCCCCGTGTGCAGATCCGCCCGCATGCGGCCGCCCGGGTCCGGGAACCGGCTGTAGAGATCGTTGATGACTCGCCGCCCCTCGACCGCTTCCGGCCTGGTCACGGTGACGAACCAGGCAGAGATCGGCTCCGACATGGCCAGATGCTGATCACGCCGTACCCTTGGCTCCTCGAACGCCTGGTGGTCCATGGAAATCGACGATAATTATCGAACAATGCGGTTCCAAGAAGGATCACTCGTCGGTGCACCCAGACCTGGTCCCTGACAGTGCGCTACTCCGAAGAGGGTCCCGGCAGCCCGCGAGCCGATGCCGAGGTGCGTACACCTTTATCCATCAAGTCGGGTGCTTCATCGTGTATGCGCACCCGATTCACTCCTTGAAGCGCCGAAGTCTTGACGATGGATGCACTCCATTGGGAGGTGTGCGCGTCGCGCATTCGACGTGGCGACAGCCGGTTAGCGCGTCAGCCGGATCACCAGGGCCGTCCCATCGCGGCCGACGGAGCGTGCGGCGCCGGGAAGGTGAGGTAGGCGCGCCCAGCGCTCGTAGGTGCGGGGTGCAGCGCGCAGGTAGGGTCCAATCTTGCCGTCAGCGAGCATGCGGTACAGGCGTGCATCTACTCCGCGGAACACCTCAAGGTTGCGGCCGTCGGGCAGCGGAGTGCGAAAGCGGGTGCCTTGCAATGTCATGCCGGGCAAACGCAGGGTTCGTGCGGTGTTGTATGCCCACGGTGGGTCGGCGTCCTCGAAGAGAGTCGGGTGCGGCGGCGGTTCGTAGCCGCGCTGGCGTGGGGTTGCGTAACCGCGGGCCGCGAGGCTGTCCCCGGCGAACAACAGCGTGGTGGCTGCCGCGGCGCGGGCGAGGATTTGTGTGAACCATGGACGCCGCTGTTCAGGGATGTCGTACACCGGAGGTCTGACTGCGGCGGTGCCTCCCTCGGCGGCTGCTCGTCAGACGCCGAATCCGCGGAATTCGCCGTTATCTCAACGGCGGGTGCGGCCGGTCGTGCGTACCACGCGTGCTCCTGCGGTTCCTCCGCCAGGAAATCGTCCATATCGCGGGTGGCGCCGCCCCACAGCTCGCCCTCGCCTTCCGGATCGAGCAGGTAAGACGTGATACGCCGCTGTGCGAGGTGCGAGGCGACCATGTACGACTGCGGTGTGCGCCCACCGACTCGCACCGTCTCCACCTGCACGGTGGCTCGAGCCAGCTGCTCGATCGAGAACTTCGGCGTCTGATGGCTGCCCTTGCACTCAAGGACCACGACCTTGAAATCGGTACGCCGGCCCCTGATCCGGCGACCGACGAGGAAGTAGTCCGGCCGCTTCTTCGTGCCGGGGGCCTGATTCACCTCGCCCACATCGGTGATGAACCCGGCTTTCAGCGCGACCTCAGCATCGACGGCATCGGGTCTGCTGCACCGATAGGTGACAGTTTCAGTCACGCGGCCTGACTGGCCGGTGGGGTCATGATGGTCTCGTACTCGATAGGGGTCAACCGGGACAGTGATCGTTGGCGTCGGCGGCGGTGGTAGGTCCGTTCGACCCAGGTCACGATCGCGGTCCTCAGCTGCTGGCGTGTTGTCCAGGCCTGGCGGTCGAGGACGTTGTTCTGCAGTAGGCCGAAGAAGGGCTCCATGGCGGCGTTGTCGCCGGCGGCACCGACGCGGCCCATCGACCCGATCATGTGGTGCTGGTTGAGGGCACGGACGAGTTTCCGGCTGCGAAATTGCGACCCGCGGTCGGTGTGTAGCACGCAGCCGGTCACGTCACCACGCCGGGCGACGGCGTTGTGCACCGCGGTGACGGCCAGCCGCGATTTCATGCGGGAGTCGATGCAGTAGCCGACGATCCGGTTCGACCACACGTCCTTGATCGCGCACAGGTAGAGCTTGCCCTCACCGGTGCGGTGTTCGGTGATGTCGGCCAGCCACAGTCGGTTCGGGCCATCCGCGGTGAAGTTTCGCTTGACGAGGTCGTCGTGGACCGGTGGGCCTGGCCGGCCGCCCTTGCCGCGCCGTCGTTTGCGGCTGAACACGCTCCACCAGCCCATGCCGGAGCAGATCTTCCACGCGGTCCGTTCGACCATCGGCTGTCCGGCCGCGCGGGCTTCGTCGGCCAGGAACCGGTAGCCGAATTCTGGGTCGTCACGGTGGGCGTCGAACCACGCGTCCGCCCGATAGGCCTGGGCCAGCTCGGCGGTGGTGACGGGCCGGTCAAGCCAGCGGTAGTAAGGCTGTCGAGCGATGTTCAAGACCCGGCACGTCACCGCGACGGGGATCCCGCCGGCGGCGAGCTCGCTCACGAGCGGGTAAAGCCTTTTCCCGGCAGGTTCGCCTGTGACAGATACGCCGCCGCCCGCCGCAGGACCTCATTCTCCTGTTCGAGCAGCTTGATCCGCTTACGGGCCTCGCGCAGCTCGACGGATTCGCCGCGGCTCACTCCGGGCTCGGCGCCTTCGTCGATGCCGGCCTGCCGCAGCCATTTGAACAAGGTCATCGGGTGGACCCCGAAGTCTTCGGCGATCTGCTCGACGGTCACGCCGGGCTCACGGTCACGAGCGACCCGCACGACATCGTCGCGGAACTCACGAGGATAGGGCTTGGGCACAGCAACATCCTTCCAGCCCGCCCTCAGGGCAAGCCATCTCAGATGTCACCTATTGGTGCAGCAGACCCGAGGTTCGTGCGGTGCTGGTGGAGGCCGAACGTTTGGGCTACGTCGTTGTGCAGCGCCGTGGCACCGTCGTCGCTGTGGCAGGGCTTGCTGTCCATGCTCGTTGCGACTTGGTCGTCCGTTGATCAGCCTGCCGAACTTGACCAGCGTCGCCACGGTGTGAGCAATCACTGGCGCCGCGCCGCCGCTCGCTGCACCGACAGCTGCGACCAGCCACGCGGTGCCGAAGATCGCGTCGCCCCGGCGCGCCTCGGTCACCCCGTCGGTTCCGAGTCGGACGGAATCCGCGGTCCCGGGGTCAGCGCACGGCATCAGGGCCTCCGGCCTCGCCTCGGTCACCGTCGAGGTGCCGGTCGATGACATCCGAAACAGCCCTACGTCGTGGTGGTCGAGGACAACGACGACGACATGGAGGCCATCGAGCGGTCCTTGCGCCGATCCCAACCCGGTCCGCTCGTGCATCGGCTCCTCGACGGGACTGCACTCGTGGAGTGGCTGATGGAGCGTGCAACCCTGCCGGAGCTTGTCCTGCTCGACCTCGGACTGCCGTCCGGCAACGGCCGGCACGCGATCGAGGCGGTGAAGCGAACGCCCGCGATCGCGCACCCTTCCGTCGTCGTGCTCACGGGCACCGCCGACCCCGACGAAGTCGCCGCCTGTCATGCGGCGGGGGCCGACGGATACCTTGTCAAAGCGTCCGGTTTCGCTCTGCTGCATGCGACGCTTGCCGCCGCGATGGAGTACTGGTTGCGCTGGACCTCAGCACGTTCATGACGGCGGTGCTCAATCTCAGCGAGCGCGCGTCAGGCCCTCGACCATGGGTCCAGCCGGGCACACCGCATCGGTGGGTGCCGGTCAGGCATGGGTGCGAGTGCTCGACCGGCCACCCGGGCGACGGCGGGCAGCAAGGTGTCGTCGACGGTGGTCACGGTGCCGAGTGTGAGAGTGATGTGGTCGGCGGTGTCGAACGAGGTCTTGCGGTACGCCCACTGCCGGCGGCCGTCTGGACTGGTAAAGCCGACTACGACCTCACCCGCGGCCATCGCACCGATCCGGTACGTGCCGTCCGGACCGGTGGTGGTCTCGGCCACGCTGGCGGTGGCGAGGATGTCCACGGACACCGCGGCGCCGGCGACCGGCGTGCCGTTGGCGTCGAGGAGCCGTCCGGTGAGGACGGCCGGTGTGAACAGCTGCTCGTCGATGCGGGTGGTGGCGCCCGGGGCGACGGTGTAGCGCCCGGCCTGGTCCCGGTCGAGGGTGTGGGGGGCGTACTGGGTGAGTTCGCCGTTGGTGAAGCTGACGAGATAGCCGGTACCTGCCGGCAGGCTCAGCGAGTACGTGCCGTCGGCAGCGGTGGTGGTGTCCCACGATTCGATGGTCGGGTCGAGCACGGTGACCGTGATGCCGGCGGCCGGCTCGCCCGTGGCGGTGGTGACTCGCCCGGCGACGGCGCCCGGCGGTGTGGGTGGCACGAGAGTGTCGTCGACGGTGGTCACCGTGCCGAGAACCAGGGGGATGCGGTCGGCCAGGCGGGAGGATTCTTTCTGGTACGCCCACTGCACCTGTCCGCCGGGCGTGATGAACTCGACCTTGACGTCACCGGGCGGTAGCCCGTCGACCTGGTAGGTGCCGTCCGCCGCGGTGGTGGTCTCGGCGACTCCGGCGATCATGAGGATCTCCACGTGCACCCGGGCGCCGGCGACCGGGTGCCCGGTCAGGCCGAGCAACCTGCCGGTGAGGACTGCCGGGGCGATGAGCTGTTCGTCGACCCGGGTGGTGCGTCCCGCGGAAACCGGGTAGCGGCGGGCCTGCGCCCATTCGAGGGTCTGCGGCGAGTACTGGGTCACGTGGCCGTTGGTGAAGCCGACGACGTACCCCTCCTGCGGCGGCACGGTCATGGCGTATGTGCCGTCGGCCGCCGTGGTGACATCCCACTCCGAGGCGGTCAGGTCGGTCACCGAGACCCTGATGCCCGGGGCGGGCCGGCCCGCGGCGGTGGTGACGCGACCGGCGAGGACGCCGAAGGCGGTGACGACGCTGGTTGCCACGGTTGTACGGGCCGGGCGAATGCGGTAGACCGCCGCCCGCGCCGGGTCGGTGATCCGCCCCGGGGCCCACTCGGACCACCCCTCACGATCGATGAGCAGTCGGTAGCCGCCCGGCTGCAGGGCGGGCACCTCGAAGCGGCCGCCGGTGCCGGTCGTGGTCTGCGCCACCTCGGAACCGGACAGGTCTGCCGGGTATACGGTGATCATGGCGCCACTGACGGCGGCGCCTCGGGTGTCATGGACGCTTCCGGCGAGGGAACCGGATCGCTCCTGGGCGAAGACGGGCGCTGCGCCGGCGGTCATGGCGGTGGCGCCGGCCAGGACGGTGGCGGCCACCATACTGAGCAACTTCCGGGCTGACTTCACGGCACCTCTCCCTTCACGAGACGCCACCATGCTGACCCCCGGGAGCTCGACAGGGCAGGGCCGGAGGACTCGGTTCGCCCGCCGAGCGGCCCGGCGCTGTGGAACCCTGGCGGGCCGCGGGTGCCGCGACGAGGCAGACCGGCTCGATGCCGGGAATGACCCGGGTGCCTGGTCGGCGGGATGGCGACAAGAAAGAAGGTGCCGATAGTGCGAACGTTGAAGTCGTCACTGTCGCTGGTCGCACCGACGTGCTGAGGTGATCGGCAGACATAGGTCCCACAGGGAGGTGAGAGGTGGAACCGCTGGATCCGCGAATCTCGATGCGGCCGGAGTTCCACCAGTTCCGGGCGGGAACCGTCGACGAGGCTCGAGCGATGTACCGCGCGTACGGCCAGCGGGTCACGGTGCAGCGCGGGCCGTTCCGGCAGCCCCTTGCCTGCGAGGTGGCGGTCGCCCAGTTCGGCCCGCTGCAAGTGTCCCGGCATCTCATCGCGGAGGGGCTGATGGTCCGCATCGATCGCGACGATCTCTATGGGGCCGGCTACAGCTCGCGTGGAGGGGTGGCCGTGGAGAAGCACGCCGGGCAATTCCTCACCTCCCAGGTCTGCGCGGTGACGACAGACCCCCGTTCCGGGCCGATGGTGATCCGTCCAGGACCCGGCAGCCGGATGGACTGCGTAGTGATCGAGCAGGCTGCCCTGGAGGAACGCCTCACCGAGCTCCTCGGTTTCCCGGTGCGTGCGGGAGTTCCGCTCGCCGACGGCATCGACCTGGAGACCGGAGGCGGACGATCGCTGATGCAGCTCGTCCGCTTGTTCACCGACCACGTCCGCGATCCCGGCAGCGTCATCTTCCGGCCCGTGGTCGCGGAACCGCTCCGACAGGCCCTGCTCGACGCCTTCCTGTTCACGGCCGGACACTCCTATCGCGAACAGTTGAGCGAGCCGGTCACCGAGCGGTTCGTCCGGCGCCCGGTGCGGCTGGCGATGGAGGCCATCGACGCCCACCCCGAAGCCGTGCACACGACGACGTCGCTCGCCCGGCTGTCCGGGGTCAGCATCCGCACTCTGCAGGCGGGTTTCCGGCGCCACCTCAACCGCACGCCGATGACTTACCTGCGCCAGGTGCGGCTGACCCACGCGCACGACGATCTCGTTACGGGAGCCGCGACATCGGTGGCGGAGGCCGGCCACCGCTGGGGTTTCACCCACCTCGGCCGGTTCGCCGCCGACTACCGGGCCAAGTACGGGGTAGCGCCTTCGACCACCTTGCGCGAGGGCCTGCGCAAGAACCACTGACCGCGGCACCGGCACCGGCTCGCCGCCGGACCGCGGCCCCATGCGGCACCGCTTCCGGCCGGTCCGAGAACCTGCCCGTGGGTCGAGGATCGAACACGGCCTACCCAGTCGGCAAGATCGAGCCGCGCTGCACCACGCACCCGGCCCAGTGCTGGGTACCTCGCTGTCGCTGGACGCTGCGGCTCCGGGCGACCGCGTCGACGCACACGTGAACCTGAACGCGGTGGGTCTGCACGTGCACGCGGTGGCGGATTCGTTGCAGGAACCGGCCGACCTGATGCAGGACCCGCTCCGCTCGCGGTTGCGGCGAATCCGTCGTCGGCCCCAGCAGGGTCCTCGGGCACCTTCCGACGGCTCGCACCGGTCCGGAGACATGGCATCGAGCGCACCCCACAATTGACTTGGCCAGGGCGCCGGCAGCCCGCCGTCTCCCTGCTGCCGCAGCGATCACAGCTCGATGCACTCCGCGACAGAGACCGAAGGTCCCGTGCCCGCCGTACCAGGTGGCCCTGTCAGCGATCCAGGCGAGACGCCAACGCTGAGTCCATGGCACAGACACTCCTGAACCCGGAGCCGGTCGACGAACGCCTGCCACCAGCGGAGCTCTTCCGCGACCTGCGGACCTCTGCGACCGGCATCGGCGCGCGCGAGGCGGCCCGGCGGCTCACCGTGTACGGCCCGAACGAACTCGCCCGCCGCACGCATACTCGGTGGCCCGCGCAACTGCTGACGCAGTTCACCCAACCGCTCGCCGTTCTTCTCCTGGTCGCTGCGGTACTCGCCTGGCTGGGCGGAACGCCGTCGCTTGCGGTGGCGGTGGCGGCGGTCATCCTGCTGAACGCGGCTTTCGCCTTCGTGCAGGAGATGCAGGCGGAGAAGGCGGTCGAGGCGCTCGCCGCCTACCTCCCGGCCACGGCCAGGGTCGTACGCGACGGTGTGCCCACCGAGGTGCTCGTACGCGAGCTGGTGCCCGGTGACGTGGTGGTCATCTCCGAAGGTGACCGCATCAGCGCCGACGCCCGGTTGATCCACGGCGATGTGACAGTCGACATGTCCGCATTGAACGGCGAGTCGGTCCCGGCCGGTCGGCATGCCGACGCCGGCGCGGTGCCAGGACCGCTGCTGGAGGCACGGGAGCTGGTATTCAGCGGGACGGCCTGCACGGCCGGGCAGGCCCATGCGGTGGTGCTGCGCACCGGGATGCACACCGAGATCGGCCGGATCGCTGCGCTCTCCCAGCGTGGACGGACCGAACCCAGCCCGCTCGAGCGGCAGGTACGACGAGCGACCTGGATCATCGCTGCGGTGGCCGTGGCGGCCGGTGCGGCGTTCCTGCCGATCGGCGTGGTCGCCGGACTCGGATGGGGCGCGGCGATCGGTTTCTCGATCGGCCTCATCGTCGCGAACGTACCGGAGGGGCTGCTGCCGACCATCACGTTGGCGCTGGCCGCGGGTGTTCGTGACCTGGCCCGCCGGGGCGCGGTCGTCAAACGGCTCTCCGCGGTGGAGACGCTGGGGTCCACCACGGTCATCTGCACCGACAAGACCGGCACGCTCACCGAGAACCGTATGCGGGTGACCCGGCTCTGGCTGTACGGCAGCGAACTCGACGCGAGTGCCGCGGCCGGAGACGTACGCGCGCAGCAGCTCGCCTTGGCCGCAGCGCAATGCACCACCGCCGCCGGCGGGGGCAAGGGAGATCCGACCGAGCTCGCCCTTCTGCAGCTCGCGGAGGAGTTCGGTACGCCGGTTCCTCCGGCCGACCGTGACGAGCACCGCCGGATGCTGTACGCCTTCGACGGGCGCCTGAAGCGCATGGGCACCGTTGACGGGCCTCGGCTGCACGTCAAGGGCGCGGTCGAGTCGGTGCTGCCGCTGTGCATGCGGATCCTCGGCGCCGACGGATCGCCCACGGCGCTGGCCGAGGACGCCCGCACCGAGCTGGCATCCGCGGTCGACCGCTACGCCGCCACCGGGCTACGTGTGCTCGCCGTCGCCCACCGCGACATGGCCGGGCAACTCCCGGAGGACCGGCAGGCCGCGGAGTCGGACCTCACGCTGTTGGGGCTGGTCGCCATGGTGGATCCGCCACGGCCGGAGGTGGCAGCTGCCGTGGCCGCCGCCCACCGGGCAGGCATCCGGATCCACGTGATCACCGGCGACTACGGCCCGACCGCGGCCGAGATCGCCCGGCAGGTCGGCCTTCCCGGCCGCCGGATCGTCACGGGAGCCGAGGTGGACGCGATGGGCGATGCCGAGCTGGACCGCCTGCTGGCCGAGCCGGAAGAGATCGTCTTCGCGCGCTCCTCGCCCGAGGGCAAGCTGCGGATCTGCGAGGCGCTCCGGGCGAACGGGCAGATCGTCGCCATGACCGGCGACGGCGTCAACGATTCACCGGCTCTACGGCACGCCGACATCGGCGTGGCCATGGGCCGCTCCGGTACGGACGTCGCCCGCGAGGCCGCGACAATGATCCTGACCGACGACAACTTCGCGACTATCGTACGGGCCATCAAGGAGGGCCGGCGCGTCTTCGACAACGTCCGCAAGTTCGTGCTCTACATCTTCGCCCACGCCGTACCGGAGGTTGTGCCCTTCCTGCTGTTCGCACTCTCCGGCGGGACGATTCCCTTGCCACTCACCGTTCTGCAGATCCTCGCCATTGACCTGGGCACCGAGACACTGCCCGCACTGGCGCTCGGCAGGGAACGCGCCGAGTCGGGCCTGATGGATCGCTCACCGCGCTCGCCGCGGGCCGGAGTCATCGACCGCCAGCTGTTGCTGCGAGCCTGGGGGCTGCTGGGTGTCGTGTCCGCCGTGCTGGTGATGGCCGGGTTCTTCGGCGTGCTGTGGCGGGCCGGTTGGCATCCCGGCGACCCTGTCGGCGCGGGCACCGCACTGCATCACGCCTACCACCAGGCGACCACCATGACCTTCGCCGGCATCGTCGCGTGCCAGATCGGCACCGCGTTCGCCGCCCGCACCGACCACGCCTCGCTGCGGTCGGTCGGCCTGTGGACCAACAAACTGCTGCTGGTCGGGATCGCCTTCGAACTGCTCTTCGCCGCCGCGCTGATCTACCTGCCGCCGTTGCAGGCGGTCTTCGGCACCACCGGGCTCAGCGCCGCCCAGCTTCTCTTCCTGCTGCCGATGCCGCTGCTGGTGTGGGGCGTGGACGAGCTGTATCGAGCGCTGCGCCGACGCGGAC
>NZ_JAUQWH010000187.1 GCF_030757795.1 Actinoplanes oryzae | reverse complement strand
CGGTGGCGGCGCGACCGGCTCGACCGCGACCGGCTCAATGGCGACCGGCTCGACCGCGACCGGCTCGACCGCTACGGGCTCGATGGCGACCGGCTCGATGGGCGCGACCGGCTCGACCCGAGCCGCGGGCGCAACCGGCTCGACCGGGGCCGGCGACGCGGGGGCGGCAAGCTCGACCGGGGCCGGTGCCGGGGGCGCGACCTGCTCGACCGGCTTGACCGAAGCCGGAGCCGGCTTCACCGGGGCCGGGGCCGGGGCCGAGGCCGAGGCCGGGGCCGGCTCGGCGCGGGCCACGACCGGCTCGGCGCGGGCGACGACCGGCTCGGCCTGCGCGGGGAACAGCTCCGCCCGGGTGTAGGCCCGGGTCTTCGCCTGCCACGGCGCGACCGGCTCGACGACGACGCTCTCGACGGCCGGCGGCTGGTAGGCCGTGGTCGCCGGGGTGGCGGGCGCCTCCACCGCCGTCGGCACCACCGGCGCCGGGGCGGGCGCCCGCTGCGGCTCGGCCGCCCGCAGGCTCGCCTCCGCGCGCCCGGCCGGCTTCTGGCCCGGGACGAGCACCGACGCCGGGAACAGCGCCGTCTCCTGGCCCACGCTCGGGCCGACCCGGGCGGCCAGGTCCTCGGCCAGCTCGCGCATGCGGGCGGTGCCCTCGGGGACGGTGTCGTCGAAGATGAGGGTGCTGCCCTGCGGGTCGAGCGGCGTCGCGCGGACCCGCTCGGCGTTCTGCGGCTCCTCGGCCGGGCGGACCCAGAGACCGGTCTCGACGACCTCGACCACGGCGTCCGGGGCGTACCAGTAGATGCGCGGCGCGATCTCCTCCGGGCCGGCGAGCGGCTCGCGGTGGCTCAGCACCACCGGCCGGCGGGCCTTCGAGTTGCTGTGGGCGCGCGGGGCGTAGCCGAGCTCCAGGGCGAACGGGGGCCAGCCGAGCACGCCGTCGTCGCGTACGGTGCGGATCTCGAACTTGTCCGGCGACCCGACCGGGACGCCGGTGTAGCAGACCACGCCCACGCCGAGCAGGTCCGCGAGCGCCTGTCCGAAGGCCTCGCCCTCGGGCAGCCGGATGTCGCCGTACTGCACGAAGCGGGTCCGGGTGCGGCTGTCGGTGTCCAGCCCACGCCAGAAGCGCACGACGTCGTCCAGGGACAGCGGCGGGGTGCCCGGGCAGCCGAGCAGCACCGTCATGACCTCGGGCTGGCACGGCACGTCGGCGACGAGCCGCTTGCGGTGCTCGGCGACGATCTCGGGCTCGCGGGTGTCGTGGAGCCAGACGCCGCCGGGCAGCGGCTCGATCTCGCCGGTGGAGCTGGACGGCCGCTGGTCGGTGACCGCCCGGTCCCACACCGGGGTCGGGTAGCGCTTGGCGTCCCAGGTCGGCGGCTTGCCGGGGCGGAAGCGGACCCAGCCGCTGCCGGGCATGGAGTGCACGAACAGGCCGCCCGCCGCGCCGCGGATCAGGTCGCCGTCGGGCGCGATGACCGTACGGTTGAGCCGCTCGGAGAGCCACTGACCCGCCATCGCCGCGGCGTTGCGGTGGTCGCCGCAGGCCATCAGCCGGATGCCGCGGCGGCGCCGGGGCAGCACGCCGGCCATCGACTCCCAGGAGCCGATCGGCATGCCCTCGCCGAGGTCGAGCACCACCACGTCGTTCTCGGCGTCCTCGATCACGGTCAGCGCCAGGGACTGCGCCTCCGCGCTGATCTTGTCCCGGGCGTGCAGCACGAGCGCGTTGCCGACGGTGTGCTGGACCACCCCGTCGCGGGGGCCGTCCGCCCCGCCGCGCAGCAGGCTGCGGATCACGGATGCCATGTTGCTACCCCCTCACCAGGGCCGTGACGGCGTCGCGGCTCAGCACCGGCCCATGCGGCATCGCCGCGAGCAGATCCTTCGGGAACGGCACGGGGGCAGCGCTGCCCAGCTTCAGCGACGCCACCGTCGTCGAGTCCGCCAAGTTGTAGACCATGCCGTCCTCGGAGATGAACGCGACCTTCTGACCCGCGGCCGACTTGGTCTCCGGCACCGGCGTCACCGCCATGCCCGAGCCCCGCCGCACCTGCACCGACGCGGTGCCGTCGGAGTAGATGCCCGAGGCCCACTGCGGTGCCAGGGCCACGACGGCGGTGACCTGGTCCTGATAGGGCTTCTGCTGCTGGCACACGGCCTGGCCGGTGGTGTCCTGCAGCTTCAGCGAGGCCAGGTCCGGGAGCCGGTCCAGCAGGCTGGTGTCGGCCGAGCGCTTCGCGTCGACCACGTCCGCCGGGTCCAGCTCGACCGGGGCGTCCCGGGTGGCCGCGTCCGCGATGAGGAACTCGGTCCGGCTCATCGGTGCCAGGCCGTCCCTGCGCAGCACGTACAGCTGGTCCTCGCCCTGCTTGAAGAGCGTGCCGACCGGGTACGAGCGCCCGCCGACCCGAGGCCCGTCCGCGCCGGCGCCCGGGATCTTGGCCGGGCCCAGGCTGGGGCCGTCGCCGAGCCAGCCGAGCCACATGTCCGGGGCCGGCGCCGGGTCGATCGCGCCCGCGCCGAGCGCCACCAGCACGGCGTCGTCGGTGACCTTGTACTTCAGGTAGTTGGCGAGCAGGTACGGCGTGCCCTGCTCGCTGCGCACGACCAGGAAACGGTCCTCGGGCAGCAGCGTCGCCGGCATGTCGGGGTCGAGGTTGACGCCCAGCCCCGACACCTTCCGGCCGGGCGCCACCGAGCCGGGCAGGCAGGTCAGCCACGGGCCCTTGGCGAGCGCACCGGCGCTGGGCAGCTGCTGCGGGGCGCCGGCGACGCCCAGGGGCAGGCCGCGGGGCACGTCCTTGAGGGAGTTGCTGGAGATCAGCTTGACCTTGGCCGAGGCGCCCTGGATCAGCATCGCCGAGGTGAGATCCGGGACCTGGTGCAACTGTCCGTCGAGATAGACGAAGCGGTTGCCGGTCTCCTTCTCCACCAGGATCGCGCCGGCCTGCCGGAACGCCTTGCTGCCGCCGGGGACGATCCAGCCGTACACAGCGAACCCGCCGACGAGCAACAGCAGCAGGACGACCCCGACCAGCATGCCCGTCTGGGCGCGCCGGCCGGGGATCTCCGCGCCGGTGGCGTCACCCTCGATGAGGGCGGAGCTGAGCCGGCCCATCATGAAGGTGTGGGCGTGGACGTGGTCGCGCTGAGTCTGCATGCCTTCCTACCCGAACAGTCCGCGGGCCCAGGCGTACAGGCCGAGGACCTGGGCCAGCACGGGCAGGACGGCCACGCCGGTCGCGACGTCGAGGAAGGTCGCGGAATACTCCCAGAACGGCAGCATGCGCCGCGGCCAGGGGCGCATGGCCGCCATCACCAGCGGCGCGACCAGCGCCAGCAGGCCGCTCAGCAGCACCCACCGCCAGGCGGGGGGCAGCATGTCGGAGAGTCGCATGATGACCATGAGGTAGCCGACGGTACCGGCAGTGGTGAGCCCGATCCGCTGCCAGACGCTGAAGAAGGTACGAGCGCGCAACAGGATTGCACTGGCGACCGCGAGCACGAACGTCCAGCCCGCCCAGCCCGGCACCTGCAGCGAGAAGTGGAAGAGCACCGGCAGCACCAGCGCGGTGGTGACCGTCGCGACGGTCAGGTAGGTGTCCGCGTCGTCGGTCCGGCTGCGCACCACGTCGGCGTCGGCGGGCTCGATGTCGTACGACATGTCCGCACCGGTCTTCGGCAGCTGCGGCCCCCGCAACCGGGCGAACTTCACCGCGGCCCGGGGCGCCACCACGATGATGGCGAGCACCGCTGCCACCGCCACGGCGGCCGTCCGCTGCATCGTCATGCCGGAGCCGGTCTGCAGCAGCAGGACGCCGGCCGAGACGAGCCCGGTCACGCCCAGGATCAGCATCGGCGCGAACGGCAGATGCGGGGTGACCGTACGCTGCGCGAGCAGCAGGAACGCGGCGATCACCGTGACGCCCACCGCAGCCGCCAGCATGGCCGGGCCGGTCAGGGCGATGCCCTCGGGGTCGCCGTCGACGGCGCTCGAGCCGGCCAGGGCCGCGAAGGCCGCCGCGCCACCCCCGAAGAGCAGCGAGAACGCGCCGTCGGGCACCCGCCGGGCGTAGACGAGGGCGGCGGTGAAGAACGCGAACGTGAGCACCCCGGCCCCGACGACCTGCGGCAGGACGGGCCCGCGGTCGGTGAGCACCGCGGCCAGCGCGCCCATCGCGACGATCGACAGCACCAGGAACAGGATCCGGCGGTACTCCGGCTGCCATCGGTCCGAGCGCCGGTTGACGATGGTGGCGATGCCCTCGGCGACGTCGTCGAAGTCCAGCTCGGGCAGCGGGTCCTCGGCCCGGCGCAGGTAGAGCTCCTCGCCCTCCAGCCAGTCCAGGCTCTCCGGCGTGCCGGACAGCTCGAACGGATGCTGACCGAGGCGCTGCAGCACCCAGGCGCCCTCCGGCTCGTCGCCCTCGAGCCGCCGTCCGGACGAGGTGTGCTGCAACAACACGGGCAGCAGGCTCGCGACCGGCGTCGTCGACGGCACCGCCAGGTCGATCTTGCGGTCCGGGCCGATCACGGTGATCCGGCACAGCTCCCTGTCGAGCGCGGTACTCATGCCACAAATCCTGTCTGCATCAGAGAGACGCCACGGCGGGTCACCAGCTGGGCCCGGCCGGCGGGCAGCCGCCGGGGCGCGGCCTCGCCGAGGAACTTGCCTTCTTCCTTCGGGTACGACAGCAGCGTGGCCGGCGTGCCCAGCTCCCACATGCGCCGGATGACCGGGTCCATCATCGCCCGCATCGCGCCCGAGGTGCTCCGGGCGATGATCACGTGCAGGCCGATGTAGATGCCCTGGGCCAGCAGCGGCAGCAGCGGGTCGAGCGTCGAGCCCATGCCCTGGCCCTTGGTCATCAGGTCGTAGTCGTCGACCACGACGAACAGCTCCGGGCCCTCCCACCAGTCGCGGCGGCGCATCCGCTCCGACGAGATCTCGGGGCCCGGCACGCGCCGGTTCATCGACACCGACGCCTGGCCGGCCAGCTCGAACAGCTTGTCGCCGGTGAACCCGAAGCCGACCTGGTACTCCGGCGGCAGCGCGGTGTCCAGGTCGCGGCGCGAGTCGCCGAGCACGACCTTGGCCTGGTCGGAGGTGTAGCGCTGCTGGATGGCCCGCAGCACCAGGCGCAGCACGTTCGACTTGCCGGTCTCGGTGTCGCCGAAGACGAGCAGGTGCGGCGTGGCCATGAAGTCGTGCCACACCGGGCCGAGCCGCTGCTCGTCCAGGCCCAGGCAGACCTTGAACTCCGCCTCCGGGTCGGGCAGCTGCTCCACCGGCAGCCGGGTCGGCAGCATCCGTACGCCCGGCGCGGCCGGCCCAGTCCAGAACGTGCTGATCTCCTCGGTGACCGCCTTGGTCGCCTCGGCCAGGTCGTCGACCTGCGAGCTGCCGTCCATGCGGGGCAGCGCGCCGAGGAAGTGCAGCCCCTCGGAGGTCAGGCCGCGGCCGGTCTGGTTCGGCACGGTGGCCGCCTTGCGCGAGCCGACCTCCGACTCCATCGAGTCACCGAGCCGCAGCTCCAGCTTGGTGCCCATGAGGTCGCGCAGCCAGGTCCGCATCTCCGACCACCGGGTGCCGGTGATCATCACGTGGATGCCGAACGACAGGCCACGCGAGGCCAGCTCCTGGAACTGGGTGTCCAGATCGGAGAAGTCCTGTTTCATCGTGTACCAGCCGTCGATGACCAGGAACACGTGCCCGAACGGGTCGTCGATCTCCCCGCGCGCCCGCGCCGCGAGGTAGGAGGTCATCGAGTCCAGCCCGCGCGCGGCGAACTCGGCCTCGCGGCGCTCCATGACCTGCCCGATCTCCTGGATCGTGCGCACCACCCGGTCGCGTTCCATGCGGGTGGCGATCGAGCCGATGTGCGGCAGCCCGGCGATCGACGACAGGCCACCGCCGCCGAAGTCCAGCCCGTAGAACTGCACCTCCTGCGGCGTGTTGGTCAGCGCCAGGCCGAGGATCAGGCTGCGCAGCAGGGTCGACTTGCCGCTCTGCGGGGCACCCGCGATGCCCACGTGCCCGTCGGCGCCGCCCAGATCCACCATGAGCAGCTCGCGCAGCTGGTCCTGCGGCCGGTCCACGAGACCCACCGGCACCCGCAGCCGCCCCTGCGCCGAGGTGTCGTCCACGGTCATGCCGCGCAGCGGGTCCGGCACCACGCTGGGCAGCAGGGTGTCCAGGCTCGGCGCCGTCGACAGCGGCGGCAGCCACACCTGCCGGGCCGGCGGCCCCGAGCCGGCGAGCCGGTCCAGCAGCACGTCGGCCAGGCTGGGGCCGGTGACGTTCTCCGGCTCCTCCGCCACGACGGCCTCGGCGAGTTCCGCGGCCCGGTCGCGGCCCTGGTCGTACCGGAGCTCGGACTGCCGGGTGGTGAAGGGGACGATGTCGGACGCCGTCAGCTCGGTGGTCTCGTCGATGTCGTGCACCGGGCCGCGCCCGCTGTACGGGCCGGACACGTACGCCGACTTGAACCGCACCAGATTGGTGGTGTCCAGCTTGAGGTAGCCGTTGCCCGGCTCCGACGGCAGCTCGTACGCCTTGCCGACGCCGATGACCGACCGCGACTCCATCGACGAGAAGGTCCGCAGCGCGATCCGGTAGGACAGGTGACCCTCGACCCGGTTGATCCGGCCCTCGTCCAGCCGCTGCGAGGCGAGCAGCAGGTGCACGCCCAGCGACCGGCCCAGCCGCCCGATCGACACGAACAGGTCCATGAACTCGGCCTTGCTCGACAACAACTCGCTGAACTCGTCGACGATGATGAGCAGGACCGGGAACGGCACCAGCTGGGCGCCGGCCGCGCGGGCCTTCTCGTAGTCGAACAGCGACGCGTAGCCGCTGGCCCGCAGCATCTCCTGGCGCCGGGTCATCTCGCCGTTGAGCGCGTCCTGCATGCGGTCCACCAGGGGCAGCTCGTCGGCCAGGTTGGTGATGACCGCCGACGTGTGCGGCAGCTTGTCCATGCCGATGAACGTCGCGCCGCCCTTGAAGTCGACCAGGACCAGGTTGAGGATCTCCGAGCTGTGCGTCGCGGCGAGCGCGCACACCAGCGTACGCAGCAGCTCGGACTTGCCCGAGCCGGTCGCGCCGATCAGCAGGCCGTGCGGGCCCATGCCACCCTGCGCCGACTCCTTGAGGTCGAGCTCGATGACCTCGCCGTCCTCGGTCACGCCGATCGGCACCATCAGCCGGTTGCGCTGCGGCTGACGAGACCTCCACAGCGCCGGTACGTCGAACGTGTGCGCGTCCCGGATGCCCAGCAACGCCGTCAGCTCGAAGCTGTTCTCCATCGGCTCGTCGACCACGTCGAGGGTGCCGCTGGTCCGCTTGGGCGCGATGACCCGCGCCAGCGCCTCGGCCTGGACGGCGTCCAGGCTGTCCCGGCTCGCCGACCCGACGGTCTCCCCGGCCGGGAACTGCACCTTGTCGCCGTCGATCGTCAGCCGCAGCACCTTCGGGCCGCCGGGCATGTTGCCGGTCAGGTCGAGCAGCACCACGTTGCGCAGGCCCGCGCCCAGCAGCCGCGAGCTGTCCGGCAGGTCCACCAGGTGCGCGATGATGACGACCAGCGGCTCGGTCGCCGACGGGCGCGAGTTGCGGTCGTGGTCGCCGCGCTCGTTGACCTCCTGGCCGAGCATCGTCATCAGGTCGTCGTGGGTGCCGGCGAACAGCCGCGTCGGCCCGGCCGCGTCGGAGGCGGTGGGGTGCGCGTTGTGCGGCAGCCACTTGATCCAGTCCCACGGCCCGCGATGCACCTCGGCGGCGAGCACCGCCACGCGCAGCTCGTCGGGGGCGTGGAAGGTCACCAGCTGCGCCACCATCGCGCGCGCCAGGTCGATCGCGGGGTCGGCGGCGCCCTCGAACTCGATGCTGGTGAAGCTGCGCAGGCCCACCGAGATCGGGATGCCCGAGACCGTCCGGTACGTCTCCGAGAAGCGCCGCAGCGAGATGGACGACAGCGGCTCGAGGTCCTCGATCGGCTTGGTCGACGGCGGCGAGAACGTCAGCATCGCGTTCTGCCGGCCCAGCCCGATCCGGACCCGGCCGAAGTCGTCGTGGCTGCCCCGGCGCTCCCAGAGGCGGCTGCTCATGGCGATGGACCAGAGCCAGCCCGGCTGCGGGTTGTTCCAGAGCACGTACTGCCGCTGGTTGTCCGCCGCCTTGCGGGCCTGCTTGCGCAGCTGCGCGATGTACCGGAGGAAGTCGCGGCGCTCGCCGAGCATCTTGCGCTTGCGCTCGCCCGCCGCGCGGCCGATCTGCATGACGCCCATCAGCAGCATGCCGGCGGCCATCGCGCCGCCCATGACGTACATGACCGGCGCGCGGCTGTAGAGACCGAACATGGCCATCATGGCGCCCATGCCCAGGCCCATCGGGACGATGGAGGCAAACGACCGGAAGTCGAGCGGCGCCTCCTCCGCCATCAGCGGCGGCTCCTGCAGCTCGATGCGCCCCTCGGGCGCCTCCGGACCGCTGGCGCGCGGCGGCCGCTTGACGGTGACTGTGCTCATCCGATGTCCCCTGACCCGGCGCCGCCGCCACCCCAGGCGGAGTTGTCCTGCTGCAGCAGCTTGACCGAGTAGCGGTCGTTGCGGAACCGCTCGGCGGCCTTGTCCTCGTCCTCGTCCTGGTTCCTGGCCTTGCGGGCGGCGGCCTCCTTGGCCTCGGCCTCCTCCCGCTCGCGGGCCTCGGCCTCCTTGCGCAGGCGGCGCCGCTCCTTCATGAGCTGGTAGCGCCCCTCCGTGTCGAGGTCCCCGCCGCAGAACGGCTGCCGGGGCTCCTCCTCGACGGCCCGGGCCGTCGACGCCGCACGCCGCCACACCGCCCGCGGCACCTGCATCCCGTCACCGGGATCGGACATCGGCCGTGTCATTCCCTCGTCCCGTTCGCTTCCGTCAGCCAGAGAGCATCGTCGACATCGTCCCAACCGGACATGTCATCGTCGTCCACGGCCACCACCGGCACGAAGTCGTCGCCGGGAGGGGCCTGCGCATCCTGACCCGCCGCCTGCCAGGCACCGGTCTCGTCCTGCAGCAGCTCGGCCGAGCCGGGACGCTCGGGCGTCTCCCGGTCGTCCTCCACCGGCCGCAGCTGCCCCGGAACCGCGCCCGCGAGCCGTGGATCGTTGGCCACCGTCCCGGCGACGGCCGCCTCCCGGCCCACTCCGGCCGGCGAGGCCGCGGCCACCGGCGGTGCGGTGGGCACGCCGACCGCCTGCGGGACGTTCAGCACGATCGCCGGGGCGATCGGCTCCGGGACCTCGTCGGTCCCGGCCAGGATGGTGGCCGCGTCGTCGTCGCCAGCGCTGTGGGGTCCCGCCGCGGGTCCGCTTCCGCTTCCCGGGCCGGCTCCGCTCCCGGTGCCGGCGCCGGTTTGGGGCGCGGTGGGCGGGGAGGCAGCGGGCTGGCTGAGGGCAGCGGCGGCCGCGGCGGCGGTTGCGGTGGTCGCGATGGTCGCGGCCGCGTGCTGCGGCGGCACAGCCTGGTGTACGCCGTCAGCGCCGTCCGTGGCAGCGGGCGGTGACTCCTGCAGCGGGGTTCCCTCCTGCTGCACCGGCTCGGCCGGCGCGGGCTCCGCCGCCGGGGCAGGCTCCTGCGCCACCGGCTCCTGCACCACGGGTTCTTGCACCACAGGTTCTTGGGCCACCGGCTGCTCGACCACGGGCTGCTCGACCACGGGCTGCTCCGCGACAGGCTGCTCGACCACGGGCTGATCCGCCACAGGCTGCTCCGCGACGGGCTGCTCCGCGACGGGCTGCTCGGTCACGGGCTGCTCGGCCACGGGCTGCTCGGCCACGGGCTGCTCGTTCGTCGCCGGTGCTTCGATGACGCCGGGGTCCGTCGTCTCGGGGCCGGAGACGGTGAACCAGTCGGAGCCGCCCGGCGCCGCCTCGCCCACGGTCGGCGCGCCGACGTCGGGCAGCGAGACGACCGATTCGATCGGGGCCGCCGGCGGGGGCACGTCCACCGAGGCCTGCAGGCCCGCGCCACCCGCGGCGGCGCCGGTGGGCGCGTACGGGTCGGTGCTCACCTCGGTGGGCTGCCAGTCGGCGGCGTCCGGGTCGATCAGCTCGGAGGCGCCGCTCGCGTCCGGGACGGATCCGGCGGTGGGCGGCGCAGAGCTGCCCGGGGCGCCGGGCATCGCCGGAACAGCGCCGGCCTGCGTCGCCGGAGCCGCCTCCCGCGGGCTGTCCTGGTCTGCGGGCTCCTGCTCGGGGGCTGTGACGTCGTCCGTCGTACCGGTGATGGGGTCTGCCGTGCCCGGCTGGTCCCATCCGGGAACTTCCAGGCCCGCGCCGCCGGCAGCGGTGCCCTGCGGGGCGCTCGGGTCGCCGAGCTCGCCGCCGGCCGGCTTCCAGTCGGACAGGTCGGCATCGACCAGCCCCTGAGCGTCCGGGGCGTCGGGGATGCCGGTGCCGGTGCCCGGCTGCGCGCCGCCGCCGGGAGCTCCGCCCGGCATCATCGGCGGCGCCCCGGTCGCGGGCACAGCACCGGTGGAAGCGTCCGAGTCACCGGTGGTGGGCATCTCCACCTCGGGAACCGTCAGGTCCATGCCGCTGCCGTCGATCGGGCTGCCCGCGCCACCGGGGGAGCCCACCTCGGGCACGGTCAGGCCCGCACCGCCGGCTTCGGCGCCGCCGGGCGAACCGGGCAGCTCGTAGTCGGATCCGGACGGCTGCCAGGTGTCCAGGTCGCCGGTGACGAGGCCCTGGGAGTCGGGTGCCTCGACCGAGCCGGATCCCGTGGAGCCGGGACCGCCACCCGTGCCGGGCGAGCCGGGCATCATCGGCGTCTGGCCGAGACCACTACCGCCGGGCGCCGTACCCGAAGGCGCATCCGGCACATCAATGCCACCGATCTCCGGCGCAGTCCAGTCACCGGCGTCGCCCTCGACCAAGCCACTCGAGTCCGACGCGTCCGGAATGCCCGAGCCACCCGTCCCGGGACCGGCGCCGGCCCCCGGCGAGCCGGGCATCATCGGCGACTGGCCGAGACCACTGCCCCCGGGCGCCGTACCCGAAGGCGCATCCGGCACATCAATGCCACCGATCTCCGGCGCAGTCCAGTCACCGGCATCGCCCTCGACCAGACCGCTGGCGTCCGACGCATCCGGGATGCCGGAGCCGGAACCGGCACCACCACCACCGGCGCCCGGCGAGCCCGGCATCATCGGCGACTGGCCCAGGCCGCTCGCGCCGCCCGGAGCCGCACCCAACGGCGCGTCCGGCACGTCCACGGCACCGATCGCCGGCGCGGTCCAGTCGTCCTGGTCGCCGGTGAGCAGGCCGCTCGCATCGGACGCGTCCGGGATGCCTCCGCCGCCCGCACCGGCGCCGCCGCCACCCGCGCCGGGCATCATCGGCATGCTGCTTCCACTGCCGGCTCCGCCCCCGAGCCCGTCGCCCGCGGACGGCGAGGAGACGCCCGGGATGTCGATCCCATCGGCGCCGGGGATGCTGCTGCCCAGGCCGCCGCCCGCGCCGCCGGGCGGAGCAGCCACGGACGGCGCCTCGAAGTCGCCGTTGCCGGGGACGAGGCTGCCGGGCTTCTCGGTGTCGCCGGTGAGGCTGCCGGCGTCTCCGGAGGTCGGCAGCTTGACGGAGTTGCCACTCGCGGAGGGTCCGCCGAGGCCGTTGCCGGCACCGGGGGCGTTCCCGACGACCGGTGGCACGAAGGCGCCACTGCCCGCGGGCGACGTGGCACCGTTCCCGCCCAGGCCGGGCAGACCCTCGCCGCTGGGCGCGGTATCCAGCTCCGGCGCCTGGAAGTCGGTGGCCGAGACGGGCGAGTCGACTCCTCCGCCGAGACCGTCGCCGCCTTCGGGGTTGGTGAGCTCCGGCGCCTTGAAGGCGGACATGGTGGACGGGCCGCCTGTTCCGCCCAGCCCGTCGCCGCCGGGAGGCTGCTCGATCTCCGGCGTTTTGAGGGCTTCCGGTCCGTTGCCGCCCGGCGGGGCGATCTCGGGGACCGGCTGCGTCACCGGCGGCGTGACCGAGGGCAGCGGCTGCGTCGCGGGCGGCGTGATCGAGGGCAGCGGCTGCGTGACGGGCGGGGTGATGCTGATCGGCGGCGGCGTGGTGATGTTCACCGGCGGGGTCGTCGTGAAGTCGATCGGCTTCGGCGTCGTGATGGGCGGCGGCGTGGTGATGTCGAGCGGCTTCGGCGTGGTGTGGTTGGTCGTGGTCACGTTCGTGGGCAACGGCACGGTGCCCTCGGTCGGCGCCTGCACCTGGTCGTACGTGCTGTGGTACTGGTCCGCCACGGTCTTGACGACCTGGGCCATCTGCTCGGCCATCGGCTTCTCGAACTTGCTGCCGCTGATCGGCACCGGGATGTGGCCGTCGCCGACTCCCGCCTTGTGCGCGATGTCCGCGTACGAGACGTCGAGGTGCAGGATCTGCTCCTGCCCCCACTTGAGGTAGTAGGCACTGCGGTAGAGCGACTCGGGGACCGAGTTGGGGCCGTGGACATCGCCGCCGTTGATGCGCTCGGCGTTCTCGCCGATGCTGTCCGCGAGGAGGTTCATCTTGGTGATGAACGCGTCGGCGGCCGCGCCCTGCCAGGCACGGTCGGGCCCGGCGACGGCGCCCACCTGGTTCTTGACGAAGCTCTCCAGCCAGACCAGGGCATTGCGGATCTTGTGGAAGACGGCCGCGGAATCGGCCAGTGACTGCGGGCTCACCAGGGTGGCGGCAACCGCCTGCCCCTCCGCGGTGTCCAAGGCCGCGCCACCACGCAGGGCCGCCTCCAGCTTGCGCCAGCCACGGTCCTCGTTCTTCCAGGCGTTGTAGTCCTCCGGGTTGGAGGTGTCGACGGTGGACGGCTTGAACGTCGCGTCCTTGTCGACGTCGTTCTTCCAGTCAGCCATGCCCTGGCCCCTTCGTTACCCCGGACCCGATGTCACTCAGGCTTTGGTGCTGCCGCCGACCGTGCCGTACTTGCTGAGACCGCCGATCTCACCCCAGGCGCCCTTCATGGCCTCCTGCAGCTTGTCCTGGGTGACCTTGTTGTCTTCCTCGGTCTTCTCGTACTCGGTCTTCATGGTCGCGAGGCCGGTCTGAAGATCGTAAAGAGCCCGGTGCAGGGTACGCAGCAGGCCGATGGTGTCGCCGCGCAGACCCGGGTTCCCCTCGCCGGTACCGTCGATCTTCTGCCGCAGGATCTCCGCCTTGGCGAAGCCGCCGGGCAGGATCAGGTGGCCGTCGAGCTCGTTCGCCAGATCGAGGAGCATGCCCTTGTGCTCCTCCGTGGCGACCGCCTTGAACTGGTTGATCAGGTGCTGGATGGCCTCGGTGTTGACGACCATCTGGTTGTTCTTGCTGACGTCGCCCTTCCACTCGGACACGGCCGGCGGCTTCCAGACGTTGTCGTCGGACTCCAGATCCGTCTTGTCCTTGTAGTCCTCGGGCTTGGTGTAGGTGATCTGGTCCTGGTGTTCCTTCGCGTACTGGTCGGTGATGGCCTTCCAGTCGGAGTAGGACTTGCCGTCGTAGAACTTGTCCCAGTACCAGTCGTACATCGCGAGCTCGTCCGCGCTGTAGTCGTCGCGGTCCCAGCTGTCGCCGACCCTGGGGGCGTCGGCCTTGTCGGCCGTGATCTTCTCGATCACGGAACGCGCCCAGCCGGCGTCTTCCCCGTGGTCCTTCTCCCACTGCGTCAGAAAGCCCATCTCGTCGATGGCATCGAGATTGGCGTGCGAATAGTCGGTGGCCATGATCGTGGTCTCCTCGCCGGGTCGTGAAACCGTGCCGCCCGGCCCTCCTCAGGACGCCGGGGCAACCCGCGCCTGCATCGACTCAGGCCGGGCACAGGACAGCCGGCCACCGCGCCGATGACGGACGCGGCGGCCGGCCGGGAAATTCAGCCGCCGCGGACGTCGTTCCAGATCTGCGCGTGACGCTGCTCGGTGGTGCCGTAGTTGTCCGAGATCTGCAGCAGCGTGAGCCGGGCCTGCTCCAGGAACACGGTCATCTGGTTGGCCGAGTTGTTCCACGCGGCCTTCGACGCCCAGTACTGCGCCTGCGCGGCACCGGTCCAGTCCGCGAGGCTCTTCTCGACGTTCTGCTCCATGTCGTGGAGGCTCGTCTTGATGTTGCCGTTGATCTTGTTCATGTCGTACAGCACGGCGTCTGCCTGCTGGAAATTGAACGTGTAGTTGGACACGTGAGTCCTTTCCTGCCGGGGATGTCACCCGCGGCGACGGTGCGCCACCGGGTGGGGGAAGTCGGTTACCGGAGCGGAGCGGGAAGGCTCAGAAGCCCGGAAGCGCCGTGGCGAAGTTCTGGGCGGTGTTGGCGGCGTCGTCCTCGGCCTGGGTGTAGCCCTTGGTGGTCACGCCCATGACCTCGAGCATGTTGATGAGCTCGTCGATGACCTTCTTGAAGGACGCTTCCCAGCTGTCCATGGCCTGGTTGAAGCCGGCGGACGCCTGGCCGGTCCAGGAGGCCTGCAGGGTGCCCATCTGGGTGTTCACGGCCTGCAGCTGACCGGTGAAGTCCTGCGCCTTGTTGGAGAACTCCTGGGCAGCGGTCCGCATGCCCTCTTCGGTAGTTTGAACATTGGGCATCGTCACGGCCGTACTCCTCACGTCGGGGACCGGCAGCTCGGTCGGCGCCGGTTGTGTCGCGTGCCGCGGGCGGAGAAGAGCCGTCCCCCGCGGGCAGTCAAGAGTCTTGATGAATCGAGCCGCGAACGACCTGCCGGGACGCGTCCGATGTCCGAACGTCGGCCCAAGACTGCACGGCTATTCCCGTACGGCCGGAGCAGCCGGCCGCCACCCGCGCGGACAGGGGAAAAGGGTCTGCACGTTTACGCCCTGGATTCGCGGCCACCCTTCCGGACGGAACCTCGGTGCGTCTTTACTGACGAGTCCATGAGGGGGGAGTGACACGGATGAACTTCAACGAGCGCATCGAGGGCCTGTTCGAGGAGTACCAGAGGCAGCGCAACAGCCTCACCGAACTGCAGGAGCGGATGCGGTCACTGACGGCCACCGCCACATCACCCCGCCGCGAAGTCACGGTCACGGTCGGCCAGAACGGCGTGATGACGGACATCCGATTCCCCAGCGGCGCGCACAAGCGGCTCACCCCCGCCGACCTCAGCGAGCTCATCCTGGCGACGTACAACGAGGCCAAGGAAAGCGTCATGCAGCAGGCCGCGGAGACGCTCGCGCCGATGCTGCCGGACGGCATGGACGCCCAGGCGCTGGTCCGCGGCACCGCGGGCACCGACGCCTTCCTGCCCAAGGAGCCCCGGATGGCGACCAGCGTCCGCGAGATCCTCAACCAGGCCAGGAGCCAGCAGTGACCCGGCCCACCGGCTACCTGTCGGTCAACCCGGACGGCGTCATCAGCGTGGGCGACGCCTACGCCGAGCACGCCGAGCTCTACAACCAGTACCTGGCGCAGATCACCTCGATGCGCGAGCGCTACGCCAGCGCGTGGGGCGACGACGACATGGGCAAGGAGTTCTCGACGAAGTTCCTGGAGGGCCTGGGCAACCTCGAGGACCTGGTCGGTGCGGTCAAGGGCACCCTCGCGTACACGTCCGAGGGCCTGCGCACGAGCGGCAAGGAGTACCGCGAGGCCGACGAAGCCGCCCAGGAGGCCGGCGAGAAGATGGCCCGCGACTTCGACTCGAGCCTGAACGGTCCGCCGCTCGCCCGCCGGTCCCTGCCGGCCGGCGAGGTGCAGACCGGTGAGGTGCAGCCCCTGATGCTGGCCCGCAAGGCCGTCCTGGCCGAGACGGTCCCCGCCGAGAAGACCCAGCTCCGCCAGGCCCGCACGGCCGTGCGGGGCAAGGTCGCGGAGGAGCCGGTCTTCGAGGGCGACGAGAACGAAGCCGTCTTAACGCCCGCCAGGAACATGCGGGCCGGCGTAGCTTTCGAGGGAGTCCCCCCGCTCGAGGAGGGTGAGCAGCAGCCCCTCCTCGCGCGGCAGCGGGTGGCCGGAGTGCTGCGGGAGGGCGAGCCGCTCGAGGTGACCCAGGCCGCGGTCCGCACCCGCGGCGCGCTCCTTCCCGCCGGCGAGCCCGTCCCCGGCGAGGCACCGCTCATGCGCGGTGTCCTGGCCCGCGGCGAGGTCACCGTGGGCGAGACCACCACCCCCGGCGAGGCACCCCTCATGCGCGGCGTCCTGGCCCGCGGCGAAGTCATCGAGCCCGGTGAGACGACGACTCCGGAAGAGCCTCTGCGCAGCAGGGTTCTCGCTCCCACCGAGTCCTTCAGCGCCGTCCAGCCGGCCATGCCTGCCATCTCGTCCTTCATGATGATGCCCGAGTACGCGACCGCGTACGTCGGTGGCGAGCCGCTGCCCGAGGGCTACCGGCTGCAGGCGCTCAACACCTTCGAGGACGGCAGCGCCCGCGTCGACGCCAACCTCTACGACTCCGTGACCCCGCTGGCCGGCACGCCGGTCACCACCCCGGAGGGCAAGACCATCGACCCCGAGGGCCGGCAGTTCTTCGTCGTCAAGGACAACCCCGCCGCCGACCCGACCGCCCCGGGCTACCAGCCGCTCGTGCTCTCGTACTCGGCGGACGGAACGCCCAGTCCGCTGTTCTGATCCGCTGACACCGGCCCACCA
>NZ_JAUQWH010000186.1 GCF_030757795.1 Actinoplanes oryzae | reverse complement strand
ATGCCGATGCCGCCGCCCCCGCCGGTCGCCTTGAGCATGACGGGATACCCGATCGCCTCGACGGCGTCCACGGCCGCGGCGGCGGAGTCCAGCAGGCCGGTGCCGGGGAAGACGGGCACCCCGGCGGCGACCGCGGCCGCCCGGGCGGTGTGCTTCTGCCCGAAGACGCGCAGCTGATCGGGGGTGGGCCCGGCGAAGACCAGGCCGGCCGCCTCCACGGCCGCGGCGAAGGCGGCGTCCTCGGACAGGAAGCCGTATCCCGGGTGGACGGCGCCGGATCCCGTACGCCGGGCCGCGTCGAGCAGGGCGGGCACCGACAGGTAGCTGGCCGCCGGGGCGGCGGGGCCGATCAGCACGGCCTCGTCGGCGAGCCGCACGTGGGCCGCCGCCCGGTCGGCCTCGGAGAAGACCGCCACCGTCCGGATGCCGAGCGCGCGCGCCGACCGGATGATCCGGCAGGCGATCTCGCCGCGGTTGGCTACGAGAAGCGTGCCGAGCTGCTGCGCCATCGTGTCCCGACTTTCTGTTGACTGATCGAAAGTCAAGGTGCCCGGCGTTGTGGCGGCATCTCCGACGGGTTAACACGGCGTAACGCGCGTCGGGTAGGTTGCCGGGCATGGCGACACTCGGGCGACCGCGGGCCAAGGGGCCGTCCACGTCGGGGCTGACCACGGAGGAGGACATCCTCGTCGGCGCCGCGCGGCTGTTCTGTGAGGCCGGCTACGGCAGTGTGAGCACGCACAAGATCGCGGCGGCGGCGGGCATCAGCCAGGCGACGATGTACCACTACTTCGCGGGCAAGCAGGCGATCCTGCTGCGGTTGCTGCTGGCGACGGTCCGGCCCTCCGTCGCGTACGCGACCGCGCTCGCCGGCCGCGACGAGCCGGCCGACGCGCGGCTGTGGGCGCTGTGCGCGTACGACGTCCGGCTCCTGCTCTCCGGTCCGGAGAACACCGGCGCGCTCTACCTGCTGCCCGAGGTGGCCGACGAGGCGTTCGCCGAGTTCCACGCCGAGCACGCCCGCCTCTTCGCGGTCTACCACGACCTGGTCGCCGCGGTCCTCGGCACGGACCGGGCGGCCGCCCGGCCGTCCGCGAGCCTGGTCTTCGGGCTGGTCGAGTCGGTGATCCTGCGCCGCCGGGCCGAGGGGGCGATGGACGCCGACGTGGTCGCCCCGCTCATCGCGGACGCGGCGCTGCGGACCCTGCGCGTGCCCGAGAAGCGGATCGTCGCAGCTCGCCACGCCTGATCATTGTTAACCGGAACGGCCCCGAGGCCGTAGTGCGCCGGAAACACGCCGGGCTTTATCTGTCGATCGACAGAAAGTGCCGACCCGCCGGCTGAGGAGCCTCCATGCCCCGTCCCGCGCACACAGCCCCGTCCCTCCTCGCGGTCACCCTCGCCCTCGTCACCGCGTGCAGCGGCGGCGGAGGGGGCGGCGCCGGCGCGGCCGGGCCCGCCGACCAGCTCCGCCTGGCCGTCTCCGCCGACCTGCCGACGCTGGATCCGGACACGGTCTACCAGTACGAGGGCAACCAGATCCTGAACGCGGTCTACGAGGGGCTGCTGAGCTACGCCGGCGACTCCACGGCCGAGATCGTGCCCGCGCTCGCGTCGAAGTACGAGGTGTCGCCGGACGGGCTCACGTACACATTCACCCTGCGCGACGACGTGACGTTCGCGGACGGCCGGAAGATGACCTCCGCCGACGTCCGGGCCAGCTTCGAGCGGCTCGCCGACGAGAAGGTCGCGTCGCAGATGGCGTACATGGTCGCCGGGATCGGCGGTTACGCCACGCCGGACGACGGCACCTTCGTCGTCACGCTCAAGGCGCCGAGCAGCTCGTTCCTGTCGCTGGTCGCGAGCCCGTTCGGCCCGAAGGTGATCGACGGGGACGTGCTGAAGGACAACGCGGCGGACAGCGCGACGGCGTACCTGAAGGAGCACACGGCCGGCACCGGCCCGTACGAGGTCGCGAGCATGACCAAGGGCCAGGGCTACGAGCTCGCCCGCAACGACGACTACTGGGGTGGATCCCCGTCCTTCGCGAAGGTGTCCGTCAAGGTCATCGCCGACGCCGCGACCCGGCTGCTGCAGCTGCAGGGCGGCGACCTCGACGTGGTGACCGGCCAGCCCGTCGCCACGGTCGACCAGTTCGCGAAGACGGACGGCTACCAGGTCGCCGAGTTCCCCACCCTGCAGAAGGCCCAGCTGCACCTCAAGGTCACCGGCGCCCTGGCCGACGCGAAGCTGCGCGTGGCCCTGCGCGCCGCGATCGACCGCGACGCCTTCGTCCGGCAGATCTTCGGGACGCACGCCACGGCCTCGACGCAGATGTATCCCGTCACGTCGGTCCCGGACACCCTCGCGAAGGACGCGTGGACCACCGACCCGAGCGGCCTCAAGGCGCTCGCGGCGGGCAAGAGCCTGACGCTCGGCTACATCTCCGGGCAGGCCCGCGACAAGCAGGCAGCCGAGGCGCTGCAGGCCCAGTGGGCCGCCGCCGGGGCCACCGTCGACCTCACGCCGATCCAGGGCAGCGACATCTACGGCTTCAGCAGCGCCCTCGACACCGCCCCGGACATGATCTACGAGTCGTCGTATCCCGACTCGACGCACCCGGACACCTGGGCGCGGCTGTTCTGGTACTCGGACACGGCCAAGGGCAACGGCGCGCTGAACTATCTGGTCGGCGGGACGAAGGAGGCCGACGCCGCCATCGACGCGGGGGCCGCGGCGACCGCGCAGGAGCAGGTCGACGCCGCGTACGGCAAGGCCGGTGACCTGGTCGCCGCCCAGGCCTCGTACATCACGCTCGCCGACATGAAGGACTCGTTCATCATGCGCGGCGACCTCACCGGCGCGGGACACTGGCTGCCCGCCCCGATGACCCTCGACCTGCGGACGATCAAGCGAGCCGGCGCGCAGTGAGCACGCTCGCCCTCCCGGCCCGGCGGTGGCGGCTCGTGCCCCGCCGGGTCCGGCCCGGTCTCGCCGAGCGGCTGTGCCTGTGGACGCTGGCCCTCCTCACCGTGGCGCTGCCCGTCGCGAGCCGGCTGATGCCCGGCGAGACCGAGATCGCCGGCGTCCCGTTCACCGCGCCCGGCGCCGGTCACCTGCTCGGCACCGACGAGCAGGGCCGCGACGTGCTGTCCCGGGTGGTGCACGGCCTCACGACCAGCTGGTTCGGCGCGCTCGCGATCATCGCCTGCGGCGTGGTCATCGGCACGGTCGTCGGCATGGTCGCGGGCATGTCCGGCCGCATCGCCGACACCGTCCTCATGCGCCTGACCGATGCCGCGCTCGCGCTTCCCGGGCCGCTCGTGGCGCTGCTCGTCGTGGCGGCGCTGGGCCCGGGCTACGGGCACGTGCTGATCGCGATCATCGTGACCTGGTGGCCCTGGTACGCCCGGATCGTCCGCGGCCAGGTCCGCCTCCTGCGCCGCCTCCCGCACGTCGAGGCGGCACGCGTGGCCGGCCTGCCCCGGCTGCGCATCGTGGCCCGGCACGTCTTCCCCGGCGTGCTGCGCTCGGTGGTCGTCGTGGCGTCGCTCGACATCGGCGCGGTGCTGCTCACGCTCGCCGGCCTGTCGTTCGTCGGGCTGGGCGCACCCCCGCCGGCCGCCGAGATCGGGAGCATGGCCGCGCAGGGCTTCACGTACGTCTTCAGCGCCCCCTGGGTCGCCATCGCCCCCGCCGCCGTGCTCTTCGCGGTCGCCGTGCTCGCGAACTTCGCCGGTGACGGCCTGCAGGAACGGGTGGGCGCATGAGCGTCCTGCGCCGGATCGGCGCCCGCGTCGCCTCGATGGCCGGGGTGCTCGTCGCGCTGACCCTGGCCGTCTACTTCATCCAGCGGCAGCTGCCCGCCGACCCGGCCCGGGTCCTCGCCGGCCGCACCGCCTCCCCGGAGGCCCTCGCCGCCGCGCGCGAGCAGCTCGGCCTGGACCGGCCGTTCGTTCTCGAGTACTTCCACTATCTCGGCCGGCTGCTCCATGGCGACCTGGGCCTCTCGGTCACCACCCGCAACCCGGTCGGCGACGACATCGCCACCTATCTGCCCGCCACTCTCGAACTCGTTGCCGTGGCGGCCTTCCTGGCCCTGCTCGGCGGGCTGCTGATCGGCGTGCTCGGCGCGCGCGACGGCTGGTTCGCCGGCGTCGTGCGGGTCGTGACGGTGGCCGGGGCGTCCGCGCCGGCCTTCCTGGTCGCCATCGTGCTGCTGCTCTGGTTCTATCGCGACCTGGGCTGGCTGCCCGCCGGCGGCCGCGGCGACAGTCTCGTCGCGACGGGTCCCACCGGGCTGCGACTGCTCGACGCGGTCCTCACCTGGGATCCCGCCGCGTTCAGTGACGCCGTCACGCATCTGCTGCTGCCCGCGCTCGTGCTGGCGCTCGGCCCGGCGACGGCCGTCGGCCGGGTGCTGCGCAGCTCGCTGCGGGAGGTGCTGGCGACCGACCACATCCGCTCGGCCGAGGCCAAGGGCGGCACCCGATCGGCCGTGCTGTGGCGGCACGGGCTGCGCAACGCGCTCAACCCGGCGCTGTCCATGGCGGGCCTGCAGGTCAGCATCATGCTCGGCGGCTCGGTCATCGTGGAGATGCTGTTCTCCTGGCCCGGGCTGGGCGGCTACCTGTCCGACGCGATCGGATCCTCCGACCTGGCGGCGATCGCCGGCGTGGTCGTCGTGCTCGGCGCCGCGTACGTCCTCATCACCTTCCTCGTGGACACCCTCCAGCTCCTCGTGGATCCCCGCCTCCGGGAGTCGTCATGACCGTGGTCGCGCGAGTCGAGGGACTCACGCTTTCCTTCCCCCGCACCGGTACGCCCTTCCGCGCGCTGAACGACGTCTCGCTGACCGTGGGTACGGGCGAGATCGTCGCGCTGGTCGGCGAGTCCGGCTCGGGCAAGACCGTGCTCGGGAGTTGCCTGCTCGGCCTGGTCCCCGGCGGCCGGCACACCACGGTCACCGGCACGGTCGAGGTGGACGGCGTCGACATGGTCGCCGGGCCGGCGTCCCGGCGGCGGTGGGTCCGGCGGCACCGGCTCGGCGCGGTGTTCCAGGATCCGCTCACGTCCCTCGATCCGACGATGCGCGTGGGCCCGCAGGTCGGCGCCCGCGATTCCGGCCGGGCCCTGGACGCGCTGGCGGAGTGCGGGATCCCCGCGCCCGAGCAGCGGATCCGGTACTGGCCGCACCAGCTCTCGGGCGGGCTGCGGCAGCGGGTCAGCATCGCGGGCGCCGTCACGGCGGCGGGCGGCTATCCGTCGCTGCTCGTGGCCGACGAGCCGACGACGGCGCTCGACGTGCGGGTGCAGGACCAGATCGTGCGGCTCTTCGCCCGGCTGCGCGACGACCACGGGACGTCGATCCTGCTCATCACGCACGACCTCGGGGTCGCCGCCCAGGTCGCCGACCGCGTCGTCGTCATGTCGGCCGGCGAGGTCCGGGAGTCCGGCCGGACGGGCGAGGTGCTGCGGGCGCCGCGGGACGCGTACACGAGGAAGCTGGTGAGCTCCCGGCTGGACGTCGCCGCGCCGCTGCCGCCGGCCTCCCCGCCGCCCGGGGATCCGGTGCTGCGGCTGACCGGGATCGTCAAGGACTTCCGGGATCCGCACCGGCGGCGCACGGTCCGGCGGGTGCTGCACGGCGTCGACCTGACGCTGGGCGCGGGCGAGGCCGTGGCGCTGGTGGGGGAGAGCGGCAGCGGCAAGTCGACGCTGCTGCGCATCGCGGCCGGGCTGGAGACGGCCACCGCGGGCGCCGCCGAGGTGCCCGGCGGGCGACCGCAGCTGATCTTCCAGGACGCGCGGTCGTCGCTGACGCCGTGGCTGAGCATCAGCGGCCAGATCGCCGAGCGGCTCGCCGCCGCCGGGGTGCCCCGCGGATCCCGCGCCGGGCGGGTGGCCGACCTGCTCGCCCGGGTCGGACTCGACGAGCGGGTGGCGGGATCCAAGCCGCGGCAGCTCTCCGGCGGGCAGTGCCAAAGGGCCGCGATCGCCCGGGCACTCGCCTCGGCGCCGCGGGTGCTGCTCTGCGACGAGCCGGTCTCCGCCCTGGACGCCACGCTCGCCACCCAGGTGGTCGAGCTGCTGGACGAGCTGCGGCGGACGACCGGGGTGGCCCTGCTGCTCGTCACCCACGACCTGGCCGTGGCGAAACGGATCGCCGGGCGGGTCGCCGTCATGACCGAGGGCCGCATCGTCGAGGAGGGACCCGTGGCACGCATCTTCGAGGCGCCGGAGCACGACTACACCCGGCAGCTCCTGGCCGCATCGCCGAGCCTCGCATGATCTTCGACGTCACCGGCCCGCCGCTGCGGATGCACCCGATGGTCGTGGGATACGAGCCGATCATCGAGGCCGTCTCCGTGCTCGGCGGGGATCCGGCCACGTTCCTGCTGGAGCCGGTCACCGCGGCGGCCGTCGTCCACGAGGACGGCTGGGTGCTGCTGGACTCCGGCTTCAACGTCGGCGTCGTCCGGGATCCCGAGGCGCGCGGCCGGCACTACAACTACGACGGATACACCGCGCTCGTGCCGCCCGGGGATCCCCTCGCGGACCAGCTCGCCGCGCTCGGGCTCGGCTGGGACACCCTGCGCGGCGTGGCGATCTCGCACATCCACGTCGACCACACGGGCGGGCTGCGTCACGTGCCGCCGGGCGTGCCGGTCGCCTTCCAGCGCGCGGAGTACGCCTTCGGCGCCGCGCTGACCCCCGACCAGGCACGCGCCTGCGTCGTCATCCCCGGCGACTTCCTGCGCGAGGGGCTGGACATCGCGCTGCTCGACGGGGACACGCCGCTCGCCCCGGGCATCGTCGCGCTGGACACCGCCGGCCACACGCCCGGGCACCAGTCGTTCCAGGTCGCGCTGCCGTCGCGGACGGTCGTGCTGGCCTGCGACGCGGCGGATCTGCGGCGCAACATCGACGAGCAGGTGGCGTGCGGCACCACGATGCGCCCGGAGGACGGTCCGGCGGCGGCTCGTGCGGTGGCACGGTTGCGGGCGCTGGACCGTACGCCGGGGGTGGAAGTCTGGCCGGGGCACGACCCGGACTGGGCCGCCTGGCGGGACCCGGCAGTCTCCTGAAGATTTTTCGCGCCGGACTGCAACCCGATCCGCGCGGATCCCGTCTTTGTGTCCGACATGCGGACGGGAGCGGAGATGACCGAGAGCACCGACGCCGAGTACCTCGCCTATGTGCACGGGCGCATGGCGACACTGCGGCGCTGGGCCTGGCTGTTGTGCGGCGACCAGCACCAGGCCGACGACCTGGTGCAGGAGACCCTCACGACGGTCTACTCGCGGTGGCACCGGGTCGCGCAGGCCGGCAACATCGACGGGTACGTGCACCGCATCCTCGTGCGCACGTTCCTGGACGAGCGGCGCCGCGGCTGGTGGCGGATCGGCCTCTTCGGCGACCGCGTCGTGGACACCGCCGTCCTCGACACGGGATCCGAGGAGCGCACGATGCTGCGCGCCGCCCTCGACCGGCTGACGCCGCGCCAGCGGGCCGTGCTCGTGCTGCGGTTCCTGTGCGACCAGAGCGTCGCCGACGTCGCCCACCAGCTCGGATGTGCCGAGGGCACGGTCAAGTCCCAGACCAGGCATGCCCTCGCCGCCCTCCGCAGGATCCTCGGCCCCGCGACGCCGGACATGATGAGCACAGGAGGACGGCAGTGACCCACCTCGACGAGCGAGCGGCCGCCGACCTGCTCGGCCCCCTCGCCACCGAGCCGCCCGGCCCGTCGCTGGTCGACGTGCCCGAGACGATGCGCGCCGGAGCCCGCCGGCGCCGCAACCGCCGGCTGGCCGCCGGAGCAGGGGCCTTCGCCGCGGTCCTCCTCGCCGGGAGCGCCCTGGTGCTGCTCCCGCACCCGGTGCAGCGCAAGGCGACCGTGCCAGCCGTCTCCCGGTCGGCCGCGCCGGTGCCGCGGCTGCCGTCGGACTGCGCGGTCACCCGGCTGCCCACCGGCGACGTCGCGAAGGCGGTCGTGCACGCCGTCGACCCGAGCGGGCGGTACGTGACCGGGCGGACGTATCCCGAGGGGCGCGCGTTCGGCACGTACCCGGTGACCGTCTGGCGCGACGGCAAGCTGCTGACCACCATCGACTTCCCGGGCTCCGACCAGTCGCTCGACGCGGTCAACAGCTCGGGCGACGCGGTCGGGTCCTCGTTCACCGACGAGGTCCAGTTCCCGTACGTGTGGCACGACGGCAAGCTCACGCGGCTCAAGGGCGGCGCGGGCAGCGCATCCGCGATCAGCGACGCCGGCGTCATCGTCGGCGTGCTGGGATCCCGGCCGGCCCGCTGGGCATCCTGGGACGCCGAGCCCTCGCTGCTGCCGTTGCCCCCGGGCACCACGCAGGGCGCGGCCGTCGACGTCGACGAGGACGGCACGGTGCTCGGGATGGCCGGGCCGCCGATCGGGCCGGAGGCGAACGACACGGCGTACGTGTGGCTGCCCGGCGGCGACGTCCGCAAGCTGCCGCTGCCGCCGGAGGCCGGCTTCTTCCACGCCGTCGGCCTGCGCAACGGGCTCGTGGTGGGCAGCGCCGGCTTCGAGGACGACGACGCCCTGACCTTCGCCGGCTACCAGTACGACATCGCGAGCAACCGGATGGAAGAGCTGCCCGCGGCCGCGCAGTCCCCGGCCGCCGTGGCGGCGAACGGCTGGATCGTGACCGACGGCGGCGGACGCAGCCCCGCCGTGGTCGTCGGCGGGGACACGATCGGGCTCGAGCACTACCGCCCCTCCGCGGGCGGGCTGACCTTCGGCGAGGGCAAGCCCGGCGACGAGTATCAGATCCGGGGCATCAGCGACGACGGACGGACGATCGCGGGCAGCTTCAACCCGGCGGTCGGGCTCGTCAACGAGCCGCTGGTGTGGCGGTGCCGCCTTCAGTAGGACAGGCGCAGCGTACGCATGCGCTGCATGACCTGCAGGGCGGTGGCCGAGCCGATGCGCTGGGGGCTGAGGTCCAGCTCCGGAAGGAGGTCCGCCAGCGCCGCGCGCAGCTCGGCCGAGGTGGCGTCGATCAGGCCCATCGACCAGTCGGGGAAGCTGCGCTCGGGCACGTCCTGCACGGCCAGCAGCGTGGCGTGCGAGTGGCGCGGGTCGTGGGCGATCGTGCAGAAGACGTGCGTGACGAGCTCGGCGTCGCCCTCGAGGCACTGCAGGAAGTACTCGCGGTTGAACAGCAGCACGCCCGTGATGTCGCGCCCGGCGTTGTTGGTGCGGGCCTGGTCGCGGATCTGGAAGATGCTCTCGGGCGGGGTGCTGGTGCGCTGGCTGGAGTAGATCAGCTGGGTGGCTGCCATGGGTTGAATGTACGCTTTGTGCCGACTCGCTTCGTCGTGCTTCGCGTGGCTCGGTGTGCTTCGACTGGCTTGTCGTGCTCGTCATGCGTCGCTTGGCTCGTTGTGCTTCGCTCGGCTCGTCGGGCTTCGGTTCTGCTTCGTCGGGAGGGCGTGCGGTGGCGGAGGGCGACTCGATCCGGCGGCTCGCGGGCCGGCTCGGTGCGTCCTTCGCCGGCCGGGTCGCGGAGGCGGCCTCCGCCCGGGCCTTCGCCGGTGACCGGCTGCTCGAGGTGGCGCCGGTCGGCAAGCACCTGCTGATGCGCTTCGCCGGCGGCCTGACCGTGCACAGCCATCTGCGCATGCAGGGCGCGTGGCGGCAGCACCGTCCCGGCTGGCGCCCGTCGCCGCGGACCCTTCGCCCGGTCATGTGGTTCGACTTCGGGCCCGCCGGCGTCCTCGCCGCCCACGACATGCCGGTGCTGGAGATCCTCGCCACCACCGACGAGCACCGGGTCGTCGGCCACCTCGGCCCCGACATCCTCGCCGCGGACTGGCCATCGCGGTTGCCGGCGGCGGCCGCGGCGGTGCGCGCGCAACCAGCCCGGATGATCCGCTCGGCGCTGCTGGACCAGCGCAACCTGTGCGGCATCGGCAACCTGTGGGCCGTCGAGGGCCTGTTCATCGCCGGCGTGTGGCCGCACGCCCCGGCCGGCGACGTGGACACCGGCAAGCTGCTCGAACTGGTGGGGCGGATGATGCGGCTCGGCCTGCGCCAGGGCACGCAGAGCACGACCGGCAACCTGCGCAAGGGCGAGACCCATTGGGTGTACGGCCGCTACCGTCGCCCGTGCCGCCGATGCGGGACGCCGGTGGCGTTCACGGCGGCGGGCGCGGATCCCTATGAGCGCGAGACCTGGTGGTGCCCGTACTGCCAGCCGGCGGTCTAGCCTTTCGCGCTGGCCTTTTATGCGTTCTTGCCCCTTATGCTTTCTGGTCTTTCGCGCGCGCTAGCCTTTCGTGCGCGCTAGCTTTTCGCGCGCGCTAGCTTTTCGTGCGCGCTAGCTTTTCGCGCGCGCTAGCTTTTCGTGCGGGCGTAGCCCCAGATGGCCACCGTGCCCGCGCAGAGGGCCGCCGCGCTCGCCGCCAGAGACGTGTGCACGCCGACCGCCGCGCCGGCGAGCCCGACCGTGAAGCCGCTGCCCAGCCGCAGCCCGCTCGACGACATGCTGTAGACCCCGAGCACCCGGCCCCGCTCGGCGACCGGGGCCCGCAACTGCACGACGGTCTGGGCGATCGAGGTCGACGCCAGCGTGGCGACACCCCCGACAACCAGCATGAGCAGGGCCAGCGGGTAGCTGCTGGTCACCGCGAAGGCGAGCGTCGTCAGGCCGTACAGAAGGGTGCACACCAGCGCGGCCCGCACACTCGGCCGGATCCACCCGGTCGCCTCGAGCACCATGCCGCCGATCACCCCGCCGGCGCCGTTGGCGAAGAGCAGCACGCCGTACGCCGTCCCCTCCGACCCGCCGCCCAGCGACGCCGCGAACTCGGGCATCGTCGACTGCAGCGACGCCCCCACGAAGAACGACCCCAGCCCGGCCAGCACGATCATCGCCACCAGCGTGTGATCCCCGCGCAGCCCCCGCAGCGTGCGCCACGCGTCCCGAAAGCCGACCCGGGCCCGCGCCGGAGCCGCATCCCGCACATGACCGGTGTACTTCGTCCGGAACAGGAACAACGTCAGCGGCAGATAGAACAGAATGTTCGCGAAAATGCCCCACGTCGGCCCGAGCCCGAGCAGCAGCGCCGACCCGACCGCCGGCCCGCACAGCACGCCAAGGCTGCGGAAGGTGGCATTGAGCCGCACCGCACTCGGCAGCGCCTCCCGCCCCACGAAATCATGCAACATCATCTGCTCGGCCGGCCCCCAGAGCGCGCCCGCACACCCGTGCAGCACAAGAAGCACACACGCATGCCAAATTTGCAGCGAATCGGTGAGGAAAAGCACCCCCCACCCCGCCGACACCACCATGAACAACATCTGGGCGATCTGAATAACCCGCCGGCAGTCGTACCGGTCAGCCAGGGCCCCGAACGTCACCGAGAAAAGCAGGAACGGCACCCAGTGGCTGATCACCTGAAACCCGGCAAGCGTGGGCGAATGAAACTTCTCCCACAGCACCCAGTACGTGATGACATGCTCAATATTGTCCGCCATCATCGCCAGCCCGGTGCCGATCAAATACGTCCGGCTGTCCCGAACCCGCAACGCCGCGAACCGAGGAGCCGCCCGCCCGCCTCCCCGCCCTCCCGAGCCGCCACCCGCCGTGCCCGTCCCCGCCGCCGTCCCCGTGCCGGTCGCGCCGGAGCTGGCTGCGCCCGTGCCGGTTGTGCACTCGCCCGTGCCTATGCCGGTCGCGCTCGTGCCAGTTGTGCCCGTGCTAGCTGTGCCCGTGCTGGCTGTACCCTCGCCCGCGCCCGTGCCGGTTGTGCCCGTGCTGGAGGTGCCCTCGCCCGCGCCTCCGTTCGCGCCCCCGCTGTCGGCCGTCACACCTGTGTCGGCCGCACCAATCATGGCGTCCCCGGCCACAGCAGCAACACTGTCATCCCCGCCGGCTCCCCGCGCATCGGCGTCCGCACCAGCCGGAATGACCGCATCGTTCCTGCCTGCCGAACCCGCAGCAACGTCCGACGCCATCGCAGTAACCGGACGGGGAGCACAGTTGTCACACATGAGAAGCCGAGGTCCTCCATTTCGAGACACGACGTCTCGCCACCGGCGACCGTACCAGATATGAGGCACTCTGCCTCACTACGCCGGACGACCCCGCTATTCCGCCCCTTCCGCCCCCAAATCCAGGCTCGCCTGTATGGCGCCGTCCCGCGGACTCGCCTGTATGGCGCCGTCCCGCGGACTCGCCTGTATGGCGCCGTCCCGGGGGCTCGCCTGTGTGGCGCCGTCGTGCGCGCTCTTCGGTGTTGGTGTGCGGCTACGCGAGCTCGGTCGCTAGCTGGCAGCGCAGCGCTGTAGTGCTGCGCGCTCGCTCGTAGGGCTCTGTAGTGCTGCGCGGTCGGCTCGTAGGGCTGTCGTGCTGCGCGGTCGGCTCGTAGGGCTGTCGTGCTGCCCGGTCGGCTCGTGGCGCTGTCGAGCTGCGCGCTCGCCCGGTGCCGCTGTCGCACGTGGCGTCATCGGCCGTCGCACCGCCGACCGTGGTCGCCGAGTCAGGCGTCGCCGGGTGTGGCCGTCGAGCGTGTGCTGTCCTGCATGTGGCTGTCGTGCGGGTGGCCGTCACATGTAGGCGCCGCCGCGCGTGGGGTCGCTGGATGAGGCACGGTTCGTGAGGGGCATGGCCCGGCCGTGGGTCCGGTGTCGGCGGTGGTCGGGCGCGGTCAGGTTTTCGGGTTCGCGGGCGACCAGCCGGAGACGTCGCTGAGCCGGCCGCGCCACAGGCTGCCCTCGCTGCCGGCGGAGACGCGGGCGTTGCGCAGGTGGATGTACCGGGTGGGCGCCGACAGGGCGAGGTGCTGCTTGTGCGACACCTCGCGGCCGGCGTCGCGGACCTTGATGGCCTCGTGCGCCAGGTCGGACTGCTCCTTCACGTACTCGGCCATGCCGGTGTAGAAGGCATCCTCGTAGTCGCTGAGCGCGCTGACCTCCGCGAACCACTGCCACTGCGGAATCAGTTCGCCCGTCACGATCAGCCCGCCCACCGTGAGGCTGAGCTCGATCCCCGGCTCGGCCGGCTCGGTCAACTGGTCCATCAATGCCACATACGTGCCCAGCACACTGTCCGGCTCGAACCAGTCCCGTGCGTCCGTCCCGTCCAACATGAGCCGAATCTAAGACACCCACCACCCCGCCCGCGCCCGAACGACGATCTTCCCCGCCCACCCACCGCGCAGCGCCCCACTGCCCGCTGCCGCGGCTCGAACGACGATCTTCCGACAGGGAGACCGCCACCCGGGGTGCCGGCGCTCGCCGACTGGCCACTGCAGCACCGCCTTTCACCCGCGCCGGACAGCAGTCTTCGCCAGGCCGTTGGCTGGCCAGCGCCGCGCCGCCTGTGTCCGGCCGTTGGCTGGTCGGCGCCGCGCCGGTTGTGTCGGCCGTTGACCGATCGGCGCCGCGCCGCCTGTCCGCGCCGCCTGTTGCCTGGCCGTTGGCTTGTCAGTGCCGCGCCGACTGCGCCCGGTCGATGGCTGGTCAGCTCAGCGCCGCCTTTGCCCGGTCGGCGATGGCTTGGGCGAAGCGCTCGAGCGCAGGGGCGCCACCGAAGGCGAAGCCCAGGCTCGGCTCGGTCAGCTCGACCTCCAGCACCAGCGGGCCGTTCGCGCCGCGGACGACGTCCACCCGGGCGTACAGGAGATCGCTCACCTGGATGCCCAGCTCCCGGGCGGTCGCGGCCAGGGCTTGCCCGGCCACGGCGCGGGTGGCTTCGTCGGGAGTTGCGGCGGACAGCTTCTCCTGCAGGTAGAGGTCGTCGGTGTCGACCGCGCCGCCCTGGAGCATGGGGCCCTTGGTGAATGCGTGGGAGTAGCGGCCGGCGAAGAAGACCAGTGCCGTCTCGCCGTGCTCGTCGACCGTGGTCTGGTAGGGCTGCACCAGGGCGACCGAGCCCGCAGCGTGCAGACTGCGCAGGTGCGCGAGGGCCTCGTCGGCCTGGGCGGCGGTGAAGCGGCCGGCGCCCCGGGAGCCCGCGCCCACGGCCGGCTTGATGACGATCTCGCCGTCAGCGGTGCCCGGGTCGCCGGAGAGCTCGTCCAGGGCGGCGAGGGCCGGGGTCAGCTGCTCGCCGGGCGGCACCAGGCGGGTCGGGATGACGGGCACGCCCGCGGCGGCCAAGGCCACCAGGTAGCTCTTGTCGAGGTTGTAGCGCACCACCTCGTGATCGTTGGCGAGATGGGGCACCGAGGCGCACCAGCGGTGGAACTCCTCGGGCCGGTCCGGATAGTCCCAAGTGGCCCGCAGCACCACGAGGGTGTCGGCGCTCACCTCGTCACCCCAGGGCTGCCAGCGGGCCGGGAGGCCGTGCACCCGAAGGGCCTCGACCAGCCCCGCCTCGTCGCCGTCACCCTCCGGCAGTCCGGTGCAAGAAGCCAGTGTGACCTGCATGTTCGTACCCCCGTCGGCGGTCGTTGGTGTTCGCTCGCAAACACTGACACGTGCGAGGTGCCCGCCGCCAATCGGACGCCGGGAGCCTGTGGACAACTTCTTTCGTCGCCATCGGCCCCTGTGGACAACGGATCGCGATCTCGGGCCCCGATCGGTACGGTGTGGCGATCGAACGACGAACGGGGGAACGAGGCATGTCCATGAGGTTGCACAGGCTCATACCGATCCTTCTGTCGGTGGTTGCGGCGGTTGCCGTGCTGCCTGCCACCGCGGTCGCGGCGCCGGCGCGCGGAAGCCTCGAGCCGGCGACCGAGGGATCGATCGAGTCCGGCCGGCTGAGTGCCACCCCCGTCCGGCCCGGGCATGTCTCGCGGGCTGTGATCGGCGTTCGTAACTCGGGCGGGACTGCGGTGACGGGTCTGGTCGCCGAGGTGCACCTCAACGACGACCGTCTGCGGTTCTCCCGGCTCTACGACAACTGCTGGTATGCGCTCGAGGAGGCGCCCGGCACCGCGTGGTGCGAGTTCCCCGACGAGATCGTCGGCCGGTCGGTCCTGCAGATGAAGGGACCGGTGTTCTCCCTCTCGGCCGGGGTGGCGCCCGGCACCCGCATCGCCGCCGCCACGTTCGGCTGGGCGACCAAAGAATGGGCCGACGCCAACGGAGGCATCGAGGCGCTCGCCGCCGCGGAGGCCACCGAGGGCACCGAGGCGGTCCAGGGCGACCAGGGGACGCTTGCGCTGGAGCCCGGATCTCCGCGGCTGAGGCAGGGGCCGGACAACGTGATGGGCTATCTCGGCACCACGGTTCTGCCCTCCACCGGCACGCCCCCGGACGGGCTCCCGGCTGTCCCGCCCTCCGACCCCGACCCCGCCCGGCTCGCCGCCGTGCAGGAGGCTTCGGACGAGCTGACTCAGGGCCCGGTGTACGACCTCGGGCCCCGCCAGGCACTGGGCGGTGTCGTCGGTGTCCGCAACGCCGGTGACGCGCCGGTCGACGGGCTCGTGCTCGAGCTGCGTCTGTCCGACACCGACCTGGGCTTCGCCGGCAAGTGGGACAACTGTTGGTTCGCGACGGAGGACAAGCCCGGATCCGCGTGGTGCGAGTTCGACGGTGCGCTGGCACCCGGGGCCACACGGCAGGTCGACGGACCCGTGGCGGTCACGGGGGCGGTGGGGCTCGCTGAGATCTTCAAGGACGTACGCTTCCACTGGGTCAGCAAGGCGTGGGCGGCCAGTCACGGCGGCATCGAGGCGCTCGCCCGGCTCGACGCCGCTCCGGGCACCGAGGCCGTCCAGGGCACCGGCGACCCACTGACGCTCACGACCGCCGCCGCTGGCCTGGTCGGGCATCTGCGTGGATCGACCGACTTCGTCCTCGGTCTCTGGCCGCCGGGAGCGGCCGAGCCGACGACCAGCCCCACCGCGACGTCCAGCCCGATGCCCACCACTTCCTCCTCGCCAGCTCCGGGCACCGGCGAAGACGACGACGAGGGCGGCGACGGCGGCGAGGACGACGGCAGCCCGGCCGGCGGAGGAGGGGGCGGCGAGTCCCTGCCCATCACCGGCTCCCCAGTTGCCGTGACGGCGGGCGTGGGCGTGGCGCTTCTGCTCGCCGGGCTGCTGACCTTCATCGCGGCACACCGGCGCCGCTCACGCCCGGAGGCCTGACCGGCCCCCACTCCGCGCTGCCCGGGGGCCTGTGCGGTTCGGCGTCGTTTTGGTCCGGAGGTCTGACCGGCCCCGCTCCGCGCCGCCTGGGGCCTGTGCGGTCCGGCGTCGTTTCCGCCTGGGGCTTCAGCGATCCGGCGCCCCTCCCGGCCGGGCGCCTGAGCGATCGACGCCGCGCCCGGTGGACGTCCACCGGCCGCACTTGGTTGGGGCAGGCGCTCCGGCGCCGCGGCGGGTGGGAGACCTGCTCGCCGCGACGCCGGATCGGTTCGGCGGAGCGGTACGGATGCAGCACCGGCACCGGCACCGGCACCGGCACCGGCACCGGCACCGGCACCGGCACCGGCACCGGCATCGGCACCAGTACCGGCGTCCGGCGCCAACCCGAGCGCTGAGCACCGGCGGCCAGCGTCGGCACCCAGCAGCAGCACCGGCACCGGCACCGGCACCGGCACCGGCACTGGCAACGGAATCGGCACCGGCGCCGGGGTCAGTACGAGAAGGGGGCCGGGCGGCGGGGTTTGCTGCGGTCCTGTGCCAGCGGGCGGCGACGGGGGTGG
>NZ_JAUQWH010000185.1 GCF_030757795.1 Actinoplanes oryzae | reverse complement strand
GCCTGCTCGAGCCGTGGACGCGCGAGGGCATCAGCTATGCGCCGCGTGGCGGCTCGGGGCGGGACGGGCCCGCAAGGAGGACCCGGTGCCGGGTCGGACTTCCTGGGGCGGGGCCACGAGCCGCTCGACGTCGCGGGCGCGGTGGCGCGGTCGGCGGCGCTGGATGCGTACACGGAAAGGTTGGATGTGGGTCTGCGCACCCGGCGCACGCCCGCCCGGACCGACCTCGATCTCTCCTCCGACGTGCTCTTCCGCCTCGACAGCGCGCAGCTCACCGGCCAGGCCCGCCGCACCCTCGACGCCGCCGTGACCGACCTGCGCGCCGCCGGCGCCGGGCCGCTGACGATCACCGGCCACACCGACGACTCCGGCACGGCCGCGCACAACATGACGCTCTCCCGCCGGCGCGCGGACGCGGTCGCGGTCGCCTTGCGCGCCGCGCTCCCGGACGACAAGTGGCCGAAGACGGTCGCGGCGAAGGGCGAGACGGCGCCGGTCGTCCCCAACGACTCGGCCGATCATCGCGCGCGCAACCGGCGGGTGACGGTGAGCGCCCCGAAGAGCACGGCCGCGGCGCCCCCACCGGTCCCCGACGTGCCCCTGCCCAAGACCACCGGCAAGGTCGCCGACGCTGCCAAGGGTGCCGGCATCGCGCTTCCGCTCAGCCGCGGCACGGTCAGCTTCACGGCGGGCGAGGCCCGGCTGCTCGGGCCCTTCGCCCAGGTGGACCTGATCGCCACCAACGTCGGCGACGACGACGCCACCGTCCTCGACCTCCTCGGCCAGGGCGTCTTCACGGTCCGCGACGAGTTCGACCCGTTCGCCCCCTACGGCGCGGCGGGCGTCCGGATGATCGCGGGCGGCACGGTGGCGTACAGCCTGGACTACGAGCTGACGGCGGGCAGCCACCGCTGCCTGTGCGACCGCCTGCTCAACCGCGCCATCCCGCCGGGCAGCAGCCAGACGATCGCCCTCTGGTTCCCCGCCCCGCCCGCCGGCACGACCACGGTCACCCTCGACGTCCCGGACACCCTCCGCCTCACCGGCGTTCCCGTCCGCGGCTGACCGCCACCACCGGCGCCGGCGAGCGGCGCGCGAAGTGCGGCGAGCAGCGCGCGAACTGCGGCGAGCAGCGCGCGAACTGCGGCGAGCAGCGCGCGAACTGCGGCGAGCAGCGCGGGAAGCGCGGCGAGCAGCGCGGACCACGCCGGGGTCGAGCGTGGCCCGCGACGATCACCAGCTACCCGGCGCGGCTCTCGGCTGCGCGCCGGCGAACATCGGCTCGGGGACGGGCCGGGGCGGCGGCGGAGCGGAGTGCGAGGATTCGGGAATGGACGCTCCTCCCGCGATCGCTTCGGTGACGGGGCTGGCGCTGATGCCGGATGCTCCCGACGGCGTGACGTGCTGGGCCGGGCAGCTGCGGGACGACCCCGACCTGCGCGTCATGGTGCTGCTCGAGGGGCAGGCGGACGCGCTCGACACCGGCTTCGTCGACCGGATCTGCGCCGACCGCGAGACGCACCTCGCGGCGGCGTCGCAGGCGGCAGGGCTCGGCGGCGAGGTCAGGCGGTGGGATCCGGCGGTGACGTTCCGGGGCGGCCGCTCATGGGAGGTGCGGTTCACCGAGGCGCCCGGCCCCACCGAGCTCGGCCTGCTCGTCGTCTTCGACGGGGAGCGGATCGTGGAGGTCGACGACCTGAGCGACTGGGACTACTAGCCGGACCGGCCCCAACCGTCACGGGTCGTCCGGGCGCAGGCCCCGGCGACAGCGCAAGATCAGCAGGCGGGCGGCAGGTTCAGGGCCGGCCCGACCGTCACATGGTCGGCGACGCCGCTTACCGGAGGCCCCGCTCTCAGGAGTAGTAGGCGTGTGCGGTCGCCGGCGGGGCGCCCGCCTTGCTGTAGCCGCGCAGGATCGCCACGACGGCCTCGCCGAGGAGTGCCCTGTTGACCCCGTCCGCGGTGCCGGTGGTCTCGTCCGCCGACGCGTCGATCCGCAGGTCGCCGATCGGCGTGCCGGTGTCGTCGGCCGGGCGGAACGCCCGCGGGGCCGGCTCGAACAGGACGTAGCCCTGCTGCTGCTCGGCTTCCCAGCGATAGAGCACCTGCGCGCCGGTCGTGTCGCCCTGCGCCCAGACGCCGATGGAAGCCACCATGGTCAGTCCCTCTTTCGATAGCCGAGCCCGGCGCGAGCGACCGCTTCGGGATTGCGTCCCACCGGACGGCCCGGGTCAGCGCCTCCGACAGGGTTTTGACTGACGCGACAGTCCAGGCCGCCCAGGGACTCGGCCCCGCCGCCGAACCGGCGACGAAGGCGTTGGCTGCCCCACTCATGGAAGTCGGGCGGAAGCCAATCCGGGCCGCCCCGCGCAGCGTCAGCTGTAGAGGGCCGGGCGGGCCATCAAGGTGACGGGCACACGGTCGCCGGTGCGGAGGGCCCGGACAGCGGCGTCCGAGGCGACCGCGGCCGCGTAGCCGTCCCAGGCGGTGGGGCCGGTGGGGACGCCGCGGGCGACGGCGTCGGCCCAGTCCTGGAGTTCCAGATCGTAGGCGCGGGCGAAGCGTTCGCGCCAGTCGGCGCCGATGGGGATCGAGGCGGCGCCGTCGTGGCGGACGACGACGGGGGTCGGCGAGGCCAGGGAGGCCGTGCCGTTCTCGCCGACCACCTCGCCGCGGATGTCGTAGCCGTAGCGGATGTTGACCGAGACCTCGACGTCGACGAGGGCGCCGCTCGCCAGCTCGAGGATCAGGAAGATCGGGTCGGCGAGGTCGCCGCCGTTGCGGTTGCCGCGGGGCAGCAGGACGCGGGTGGCGGTGATCTCCTCGCCGAACAGCCAGCGGGCCATGTCGATCTCGTGGACCGCGCTGTCGGTGATGGTGTTCTCCTTCTCGTAGAAGGCGGGCACCCCGGCGTTGCGGTGGGCGCAGTGCATCATCAGCGGCGCGCCGATGCGGCCGCTGTCGACGACCGCCTTGAGCTCCTGGTAGGCCGGGTCGTAGCGGCGCATGTAGCCGACCTGGACGAGGCGTCGCCCGGCCGCCACCTCCGCCTCGACGATGCGCTCGCAGGCGGCGGCCGTCGTGGCGAGGGGCTTCTCGCAGAAGACGGGCTTGCCCGCGGCGATCGCGGCGAGGACGTACTCCTCGTGGGTCGGGCCCCACGAGCACACCAGCACGGCGTCCACCAGAGGGTCGGCGATCACGTCCTGGCCGGTGGGCAGGGCACGGGCGCCGACGGACGCGGCGACCCGGGCGGCCACCGCGGCGTCGACGTCCGTCACGGCCGTCACCGTGACGCCGGCCAGGAGGGTGGACATGCGGCGGATGTGGTCCTGGCCGATCATGCCCGTGCCGACGACTCCGACGTTGATCATGACGGGAGCCTACCGGCCGAGCTCGTGGGACAGCTCGGCCAGCTCGTCGCCGCCGGCCATCCGCGTGGTCAGCTCCTCGAGGGTGACGTCGGAGCGGCCCTTGTCGAGCACCGCCTCGCCGCGCTGGAGGATGACGAAGTGGTCGCCGACCAGGTACGCGTGGTGCGGGTTGTGGGTGATGAAGACGACGCCGAGGCCGGCGTCGCGGGCCGCGGCGATGTACTTGAGGACCACCCCGGACTGCTTGACGCCGAGCGCGGCCGTGGGCTCGTCGAGGATCAGGACGCGGGCGCCGAAGTACACGGCCCGGGCGATCGCCACGCACTGCCGCTGGCCGCCGGAGAGCGTGCCGATGGGCTGGTTGATGTCGGCGACGACGATGCCCATCTTGCGCAGCTCCTCGTCGGCGATCCGGCGCATCTCCTTGACCTTGAGCCCGGCGAGCGGGAAGGAGGACGAGGTCAGCTCGGAGCCGAGGAAGAAGTTGCGCCAGACCTCCATGAGCGGCACCACGGCCAGGTCCTGGTAGACCGTGGCGATGCCCAGGTCGAGGGCCTGGCGCGGCGACCCGAGCGCCACGGGCTTGCCGTCGACGCGCAGGTCGCCCTCGGTGTGCGGGTGCAGCCCCGACATGATCTTGATCAGGGTGGACTTGCCGGCGCCGTTGTCGCCCAGGACGCAGGTGACCTCGCCGGGCAGCACCTGGAGCGAGATGTCGGACAACGCCCGGATCGCCCCGTAGGACTTGCCGACGCCGGCCAGAGAGATGAGCGGCTCAGTCATGCGAGGCACCCTTCCGCGACGAGGTGGCCACCCGCTTGACGTACAGGTTGACCAGGACGGCGAGCAGCAGCATGACGCCCAGGAAGGCCTTGAACCAGTTGGGGTCCCAGCCCGCGTAGACGATGCCCAGGCTGGTCATGCCGAAGATGAACGCGCCGATCGCCACGCCCACCGCGTTGCCGAAGCCGCCGGTCAGCAGCGTCCCGCCGACCACCGCGGCGATGATGTAGAGGAACTCGTTGCCGACGCCGTTGCCCGCCTGCAGCGTGTTGAACCGGAAGAGCGTGTGCATGCCGGCGAACCACGCGAGGAACGACACCGCCATGAACAGCCCGATCTTGGTACGCACCACGGGCACCCCGACCGCGCGGGCACTGTCGGGCGCGCCGCCGACGGCGTAGATCCAGTTGCCCGTACGCGTGCGGGTCAAGATCCACGCGGCCAGCGCGACGAACAGCACCCACCACAGCACCGTGATCCAGATCGTGCTGTCCCCCGCCCGGAAGCTGGACGAGAAGACGGCGCCCAGCGAGTCGAACCCGGCGATCTGGCTGATGTCCGGGCTGGTGACCGAGCCGGTGACCAGCTTGGTGACGCCGAGGTTGGCGCCCTGGAGCACGAAGAAGGTGCCGAGCGTGATGAGGAAGCTGGGGATGCCCGTCCGCATCACCAGCCACCCGTTGAGGAAGCCCACCCCGAGGCAGAACGCCAGCGACAGCAGCGCGCCGACCCACAGGTTGACGCCGAACCACCAGCAGAACTGCGAGGCGACCAGCCCGGCCGTGGTCACCACCACGCCGGCGGAGAGGTCGAACTCCCCGCCGATCATGAGCAACCCCACACCGACCGCGACGATGCCGATCGTCGAGGCCTGATAGAGCACGGTGAACAGCGATTGCGGAGTACGGAACGACGGCGCCACGCTCAGGAAGAACACGAAGATGACGACGGCCGCCACCAGCGCGCCCACCTCGGGGCGCGCCAGGAAGCGGGTGCTGAGAGCCCGGGAGCTCACCGGGTGTTGTTCTTGACGAACGGCGTGATCGTGGCGATGTTCGACTTGTCGACGAACGACGGGCCGGTCAGCACGGCGCGCCCGCCGCCGATGTCGTTGCCGTTCTTCAGGTAGAGGTAGAGCGAGCTGACGGCCAGGTAGCCCTGGGCGTAGGGCTGCTGGTCGATGCTGAACTCGATCTTGCCGTCCTGGACCTGCTGGGCGACCTGGGCGTCGAGGTCGAAGGTCGCCACCTTGGCGGTGCTGGCGGCCTGCTCCTGCGCCTTGATCGTGTCGAGCGCCACCTGCGAGTTGAGCGTGATGACGTAGTCGATGGTCTTGTCCTGGGCCAGCTTGGCCTGGATCGTCGAGGTGACGGCCGCGTCGTCGGCGCCGTTGACCTGGATGTTCTCGGTGCCGGCGACCTTGCTCTTGACGCCGGCGCAGCGGGCCTCGAGCGAGACCGAGCCCTGCTGGTGGATCACGCAGAGCGGGTGCTTCGCCCCGGCCGCGGCGATCCGCTCCCCGGCGCTCTCGCCCGCGACGGTGTCGTCGGAGCCGAAGTACATGAGCGCGCCGAGCTGCTTGTACTGCTCGATGCCGGCGTTGAGGCCGACCACCGGGATCTTGGCCGCGGTGGCCGCCTTGACCGAGCCGGCCAGGGCGTCCGGGGTCACCAGCGTGGTGGCGATGCCGCTGACCTTGGAGTCGACCGCGCTCTGAATCAGCTGCGCCTGCTTGCCGGCGTCCGGGTCGTTGGAGTACTTGAGCGTGACGCCCTCGTCCTTGGCGGCCTGCTCGGCGCCGGCCTTGACCTTGTCCCAGAAGGCGTCGCCCGGCGTCTCGTGCGTGACGAAGGCGATCGTGTAACCGGAGCTGCCCGGGGCGTTGCCGCCGCCCGAGTCGCTGTCGTCGGTTTTCTCTCTGCCGCCGCCGCTGCACGCGGTGACCCCGAGGGTCACCACCGTGGCCAGGGCGAGCAGCCGGACACCGCGCGTGCGGGTCGCGTTCATGGGGACCTCCGGGGAAGTTCAGGACGGGTCAACGGACGAGGATGACCTTGGGGAGTGTAGATGCCCGGCGATCAGAGGTATGCGCGCTGGTCACGCTTGGCCCGCTCGTACGCCTCCCGCGCCGCCTTGGTGCTCTCCAGCGCCGACACGGCGGCCACCGGCACGTCCCACCACGACTCGGAGGACGGCACCGGCGACCGCGGGTCGGTCTCGATGTGCACGACCGTGAGCCGGTCGTTCGCGCGGGCCCGCTTGAGGCCCTCGGCCAGGTCGGCGATCGTCCGGCAGCGGATGACCGCGGCGCCGAGGCTCTCGGCGTTGGCGGCCAGGTCCACGGGCAGGTAGCCGCCGTCGTAGTCCTCCTCGAGGCCCCGGTAGCGGTAGCTCGTGCCGAAGCGCTGCGACCCCACCGACTCGCTCAGCGCGCCGATCGACGCGAACCCGTGGTTCTGCACGAGCACGATGACGAGCTTCACACCCTCGGCGACGGCGGTGACGATCTCCTGCGCCATCATCAGGTACGACCCGTCGCCCACCAGCGCGAACACCTCGCGGCCCGGGTCGGCGAGCTTGATCCCGAGCGCCCCGGCGATCTCGAAGCCCATGCAGGAGTAGCCGTACTCGACGTGGTACTGCTTCGGGTCCCGGGCGCGCCACAGGAGTTGCAGATCACCGGGCATGCTGCCGGCCGCCTGCACGACGACGTCCCGCTCGCCGCACGCCTCGTTCACCGCGCCGAGCACCTCGCTCTGCGCCGGCAGGGGTCCATGCCCGAGATGAAATGCTTTGTCCACCGTACGGGACCAGTCCGCGACCGCCGGCGCCCACGTGTTCCCGACCCGGAAGCCCCCCAGCGCCGTCAGCCCCTCCCGAGCGTCCGCGACCAGGGCCGTCGCCCCGAGCTTGTGCGCGTCGAAGGAGGCCACATTCACATTGACAAAACAGGCGTCGGCCGCGAAAGCCGTGGAGGACGCGGTCGTGAAGTCGCTGTACCGGGTCCCGACGCCCAGGATCACGTCGGCGGAAGCCGCGAGCTTGTTGGCGACCGGAGTGCCCGTGGCGCCCACTCCCCCGACCGCGCTCGGGTGGTCCCACGGGATCGCACCCTTGCCGGCCTGGGTGTCCGCGACCGGAATGCCGGTACGGTCGGCGAAGTCGATCAACGCGGCGGACGCGCCCGAGTAGATCACTCCCCCGCCGGCGATGAGCAGCGGCCGGCGCGCGCTCGCCAGCACCGCCGAGGCGCGGGCCAGCGCAGCGGGCTCGGGCACCGGGCGCGGCACGTGCCACACGCGCTTGGCGAAGAGCGCGGGCGGGAAGTCGTACGCCTCGGTCTGCACGTCCTGCGGCAGGCAGAGGGTGACCGCCCCCGTCTCGGCCGGGTCGAACAGGACCTGCATGGCGCGAAGCAGGGCGGACGGGAGCTGCTCGGGCCGCCAGATCCGGTCGAAGAACTTCGACAGCGGCCGGAACGCGTCGTTCACCGACGTGTCGCCCGAGCCCGGCTGCTCCAGCTCCTGCAGCACCGGCGGCGCCACGCGCGTCGCGAACACGTCGCTGGGCAGCAGCAGCACCGGCAACCGGTTGACGGTCGCCAGCGCCGCCCCGGTCAGCATGTTCGTCGAGCCGGGCCCGATCGAGGCCGTGCACGCGTACGCGGCAAGGCGGTCCCGCATCCTGGCGAAGCCGGCCGCGATGTGGACCATGGCCTGCTCGTTGCGGGCGAGGTGGTAGGGCAGGCCGGCCTCGCCGGTGCGCTGGGCCTGCAGCAGCGCCTGCCCGATCCCGGCGACGTTGCCGTGCCCGAAGATGCCCCACACGCCGGGAATCGCGCGCTGCTCGGTGCCGTCGCGCTCGGTCCACTGGTTCGCCAGGAACCGCACCACGGCCTGCGCGACGGTCAGCCTCACGGTCGTCTCCTCTCCCGGGCCGACGTCAGCGGCAGCCGATCGTCGACCTCCTGGCGGCTCCACGAGCTGCGCACCCACGCGTGCGCCGGGTCGTCGGAGAACAGCCAGCGGCGCTCGCCGGCGCCCGCCATCACGTTCAGGTAGTAGAGGTCGTAGCCCGGCGCCGCCATCGACGGGCCGTGCCAGCCGTGCGGGATGAGCACCGTGTCGCCGCTGCGGACCTCGGCGCAGACGTCGATGGGGCGCCCCGGGCGGCCGTACACCCGCTGGAAGCCGGCCCCGGCAGTGCCCGCCGGCGAGCCGCCCACCTCGAAGTAGTAGATCTCCTCGAGCGCGGTCTCGCCGGAGGTCTCCTCGTCGTGCTTGTGCGGTGGCCACGACGACCAGTTGCCGCCGGGCGTGAGCACCTCGACCGCGATGAGCCGGTCCGCCTCGAACGACTCCGGCGTGCAGAAGTTGTTGACCTGGCGGCTGGCCTGCCCGGCGCCGCGCAGCTCGACCGGGACCTGCTCGGCCGGCCCGTAGCGGAACGGCAGCCCCGGCCGTGCCCGGGCGCTGGGCAGCGCGAACCGCCCGCCGTTGCCGGCGCGCAGGGTCACCGAGGTGCCCGGCGGCACGTACGCGAAATCGGTCACCCGCGAGAACACCGACCGCCGCCCGGTCAGCGTGAGCCGCTCGTCGTCGCAGGTCACGTCGCAGCCGCCGGAGAGCGGCAGCACGATCATCTCGTCGTCCCCGGTCGGGAAGCTGACCCGCTGCCCGATGCCCAGCTCCAGCACCCGCAGCCCGCTGTAGCCCCACCCGGCGCTCTCCGGGGTCACCGCCGGGTCGAACGGCCCGGATCCGCCGTCACCGCGGCGCACGACGTACGTCACAGCAGGCTCACCGCCCGGTCGACCGCCGCCGCGACGTCGCCGCCCGGCGGATACAGCAGGCTGCGCCCGACCACCAGCCCCTGCACGGCCCTGTTCGCGAGCGCCTTGCCCCACCCCGCGTAGACGGCGTCGGCGTCCGCGCTGACCTCGCCGCCCAGCAGCAGCACCGGCAAGGTGGTCGCGGCCAGCACCCGGTCCAGGTCCGGCACGACGGGGATCTTCAACCAGGTGTACGCCGACGTGGTCCCGAGCCCGGCGGCGATCGACACGGCCCGGACCATCGCGTCCGCCGTCAGCTCCGTGCGCAGCCGGCCCTCCTCCCGGTACGCCAGGAAGGGTTCGACCATCGCCATCAGCCGCTGCCGGGCCAGGGCGGTCACCGCCGCCGCGCAGCCCTGCAACGTGTCCGCGGTCGCGGCGTCCGAGTAGTCGAGCCGCAGCAGCATCTTCCCGCCCTCGAACCCGGCCGCGGCGAGACTGTCCGCGTCGTACCCGGTGAACCGGTCGTCCACCTCGAACGCCGCGCCGGCCAGCCCGCCCCGGTTCATCGAGCCGATCACGACCTTGTCGTCCAGCGCCCCGAGCAGCAGCAGGTCCTCGAGGATGTCGGGGCTGCCCAGCACGCCGTTGACCCCGGGCCGGCCCAGCGCCACCCGCAGCCGGGCCAGCAGGTCCGCGCGGTCGGCCATGGCGAACCGGTCCGGCCCCGCGGCCAGCGCTCCCCGCGCCGGATGATCCGCGGCGATGATCATCAGGCGTCCGTGCTCCCCCCGCCAGGACCCCGGGCGCCGCCGCTCCCGGGCCGCGCTGGCTATCGCATCCGGCCGATCGGCACGCGCCGCGACGATCTCGTGCACCTCGAGCATCAGTCCCCCTGACTGGTGGGTTGCCACGCGGGGAATTCGTTTCGATGTAATAACGGGGATGCTGCGAGGTCAATACGCCGGGCGATCGACGCGACCAGGTAACTCACTTTCCCGCCGCGGTCGCCGGGGCTAGGTTCGGGGCATGCCCGGTGTCTCCCGCACGCGCTGACGCTTCCGCTCATCGCGTGCTGCCCTCGAATCGTGCGGCACGTCCCCTCCGGACCGAAGGGGCTCCTTCGTGCTGCCGAGCCTGTGGCATCATCCTGACTTCCGCCGGTTGTGGGCCGGGCAGACGGCCTCCCAGCTAGGCGAGCACACCAGCCTGGTGATCATCCCGCTGGTCGCCGTGCTCAGCCTGCACGCCGCCCCCGATCAGCTCGGCCTCCTGCGCGCCGCCGGGCAGGCGCCGATGCTGCTGCTGACCCTGCTCGCGGGCGTGTGGGTGGACCGCCTGCGCACCCGGACCGTCATGGTCGCCGCCGACGCCGGCCGCGCGCTGGCCCTGGGCGCGATCGCCGTGGTGGTCCCGCTGACCGGCATCGGCCTGCCCGCGCTGGCGGTCGTCGCCTTCGCCGTCGGGTCGCTGTCGGTGCTGTTCGACGTCGCCTATCAGACCTCCCTGCCCCGCCTGGTGCGCCGCGACCAGCTCCTGCGGGGCACCAGCGCCGTCGAGGGCAGCCGCTCGGCCGCCCAGATCGCCGGCCCGGCCCTCGGCGGCTCGCTGGTCTCCCTGCTGTCCGCGCCGGTCGCCTGCGCGGCGGGCGCCCTGCTCTTCGTCGCGTCGTCCGGATCGATCGCCCGCATCCGGCACCGGGAGACGGTGGCGCCGCCCGAGGGCCGCAGCTGGCGGCACCTCCGCCTCGTGGCACGCGAGCCGCTGCTGCGCACGATGGCCCTCGCCTCGGCGGCGTTCCAGTTCTCCTTCGCCGCCCTGATGACCGCGTATCTGGTGTTCCTGCCCCGGGACCTGGGGCTGTCCGGGGCGGAGATCGGGCTCGTGCTCGCCGCCGTCGGACCGGGTGCCCTGGCTGGCTCCCTGCTGGCGGCTCGCCTGCCGGGCCGCTACGGCCACGGTCCGGTGCTCGTCGTGGCGGCCGCTCTGGGGGACGGCGTCCTGCTGGGCATCCCCTTCGCCGGGTCGGCGGTGGCCCCGCTCGTCCTGATCAACTTCGTGTTCGGGGCGCTGGGACAGCTGGTCAACGTGACGATGACCACCGTACGCCAGGCGATCTCCCCACCGGAGTTCCAAGGCCGCATCGCGGCGACGATCATGTTCGCGGGAATGGGCGCGACGCCGGCCGGCTCGCTGGCGGGTGGCTTCCTCGCCGCGCACGTCGGCCTGCGTCCGGCGCTGCTGATAGCGGCCATCGGCATGCAGCTGTCCCCGGCACTGATGGCACTGTCCCCCTTGGGCCGGCTGGGCCGGGAACTTGCCGAAGACGGCGCACAACCCCGGTCGGCGAGCGAGCCGACATGACGCGCTGCAATGACGTTCATCCTCTGCTACCACCGCGAGAACGAAGCGCTCTGCCACGGACGAATGGGTGCACGACAAGCACGGACCGGCCCGGGCAAGAGATGCTCGCCGAAGGCAAGGTGCGGGACAGCAGCGGCCGGCCGCGCCCCGGAGCGTCAGGCGACGACGAAGGAGCGCTTGGAGAGGCCCATCCAGAAGCCGTCGATGGGCTGGCCGGCGCTCTGCTCGGGGTCGCTCGACGCGCCCAGCGTCAGGAACATCGGGGCGAAGTGCTCGATCGTCGGGTGCGCGTAGGGCATGCCCGGCGCGCGGCTGCGGAAGTCGGCCAGCTCGTCGACCGCGCCCCGGGTCAGGGTCTCGGCGGCCCAGGCGTCGAACTCGCGGGACCAGCCCGGGGCGGCGGCGTCGGGGTGCCACTCGCGCAGGAACGGCAGGCCGTGCGTGGTGAAGCCGGACCCGACGACCAGGACACCCTCCTCGCGCAGCGGGGCCAGGCGGCGGCCCAGGTCGAGCAGGCGGTCGGGCTCCAGCGTCGGCAGGGACATCTGGAGCACGGGGATGTCGGCGTCGGGATACATGACCGTCAGCGGGACGTACGCGCCGTGGTCGAGGCCCCGGTTCGTCCGGGCGACGTGCTCGCTGTCGGGCATCAGCTTCTCGATGCGGTCGGCGAGCTCCGGGGCGCCGGGGGCCCGGTACTGCACCTCGTAGTACTTCTGCGCGAAGCCGCCGAAGTCGTACACCAGCGGCACCGGCTCGGTGGCGCCGAGCATCAGGGGCGCCGACTCCCAGTGCGCGGAGGCCATGAGGATCGCCCTGGGGCGCGGCAGGCCGGCCGCGAGCTGCCGCAGCTGCTCGACCCAGACCGGGCTGTCGACCAGCGGCGGGGCGCCGTGGCTGAGGAAGAGCGCGGGCATGGTGCTCATGGCGGCCTCCGGTTGAAACTTCAACTAACCAGCCTCACGGTACGTCCGGTTACTTGATTCGTCAACCAAAGACCGCCAAGGGCCGCCGACGGCCGGGGGCTACGACGGCAGCGTGGCGAGGCGCGGCCACAGCTCGGCGAGGGTCGCGGCCCCGGCCAGCAGCACGTCCACCGACGCGCTCTCGTCGCCGTCGTGCCAGTTGTCCTCGGGCAGTCCCGTGCCGAAGAACACCACCGGCGCCCCGAGCTTGCGCGCCAGCAGCTCGGCCGGCCCGCCTCCGGCGTTGCCCATCCGCCCCACGGGACGTCCGAAGCCGGCCGCCATCGCCTCCGCCAGGGCCGCCACGGCGGGGTGGTCGCGCGGCGTCCGGTACGGCGCCTGGTCGGTCTCCGTGCCCACGGTCAGCCGGTAGCCGACCCGGTCGTCCAGCGCGTCCGCGACCCAGCGGCGGACCTGCTCGGCGACCGTCTCCGGGCGCTGCCCCTCGGCCGTACGGAAGCTGATCGTGGCCGAGGCGACGGCCGGGATCGCGCCGCGCGACGGGCCGTCGTCGTCGCCCGACACCAGCGAGATGACCTCCGCCGCGGGCCGGGCCCAGAGGCGCTCGAGGACGGTGAAGCCCTCCTCGCCGCCGATGCTGCGGGTGCGGGAGCGGGCGAGCCAGTCCTCGTCGCTGTACGGCAGGGCGGCCAGCTCCGCGCGGGTCTGCTCGGACGGCTCCACCACGTCGTCGTAGAAGCCGGGCACCGTGATGCGCCCCTTGTCGTCGTGCAGGCGGGCCAGCAGCGCGGCCAGCTCGAGCGCGGGGTTGGGCGCCGGGCCGGAGACGGCGCCGCTGTGGATGTCCGTCAGGGGGCCGTACACCTCGATCCGGGCCAGCGTCAGACCGCGCAGGCCGAGGCAGACCGCGGGGTGCTCGGCGTGCCAGAGCAACGTGTCCGAGAAGACGACGAGGTCCGCGCTGACGCCGTGCTCGTCGAGCAGGCCCGCCAGCGAGGCGGACCCGGTCTCCTCCTCGCCCTCCACGAGCACCTTGAGGTTGACCGCGGGGGCGTCGCGCCCGGTGGCGGCCAGGTGGGCACGCAGGCCCCAGAGGTGGGCGACGATCTGCCCCTTGGCGTCCGAGGCGCCCCGGCCGAACAAGCGCCCCTCGCGCAGCACCGGCTCGAAGGCCGCGGTCTGCTCCCAGGTGTCGTCCTTGGCCGCCCGCACGTCGTGGTGGCTGTAGATCAGCACGGTCGGGGCGCCGGGGGCGGCGCACCACTCGGCGTAGACGGCGTTCGCGGCCCACACCTCGACTGTCGGAAATCCGATCTCAGAAAGCTTGCCACGCAACCAGTTCGCCGACCGCAGCAGATCGGTCGCGTGCTCGGGTGCGCCGGCCACCGACGGCACCCGGAGCCATTCGCTCAACTCCCGCACCAGGTCAGCGCGGTGTTCGGACAGGTGGCCGTGGATTGATCGCATCGCAGCTCTCTTCATGATCTCGGGAATCCGCGCGGCGCATACCCGTCCTGGAGCCGGGGACACCATAGTCGTGTGACCTCTTTGCGTTGCGCATCTTGTCACCTGATCGAAGGACCCAGCTGAGCGCGCCACCGATCAGCTCCGCGGACCCACCCGCCAGCTCGAAAGGGATCATTGTGCCGCCCATTCCGGCGCCCCTCGCCGACGACCTGTTCCTGGCCGCCCACGACTCCGTGCACGGCCGCTGCCTGCTCAGCCCCGCCATCCTCGGCCTCGGCCTGGGCGGCGCGGTGCTCGCCGAGCTGGTGCTCGGCCAACGCCTCGACGTCCGGGGCGACCACCTCGCCCTGCTCGACGACCGGCCCACCGGCGACGTCGCGAGCGCCGCGGTGCTCGGCCACATCATCCGGGACGCCGACCGCGGCGTGCGCGACTGGATCGCGTACCTGGGCGGGGGGATCGCCCCCGACCTCGTCGGTCGCCGCCTGGCCCGGACCGGGCAGGTCCGCCGCCTGGCCCGCCGCTCCTTCTTCGGCACCAAGCTGATCACCGAGCCGGTCGACTCGGTCGCGTCCGGGCGCCCGGGCACCCGGGTCCGGGTCGCCGCCGAGCGCCGCGAGCCGCTGCCGCGGACGGACCTGACGCTGGCCGGGCTGATCTTCGCCACGGGCCTCGACCAGTACGCCCTCGCCACGGTCGGCACCGCCGGCCGCAAGCACCTCCTCGACCTGCTGCGCCGGCGCCTGCCGGAGCCGCTGCAACGCCTCCTCGGCCACGCGGAGGCGGCCGTCGGCGAGGCCGTCCTGGCCCGCCGCGCCTGACCGGCACACCCCTCACCTCACCTAGGAGCACAGTTGCCTTACACCCCTGCCGCCGCGGCACCCCTGCACGTGTCGGCCGCCCTCGCCCGCGACCGCCTGGGCGTCGCCGCGGTCGTGTTCTTCGTGATGTCGGCCGCCGCGCCGCTCACCGTCGTCGCCGGCGTCGTCCCGACCGGTCTCGCCGTCACCGGGCTCACCGCCATGCCGATCGCCTTCCTGGCGGTCGCGCTCGTGCTCGCGGTGTTCTCGGTCGGCTACGTCGCCATGGCCCGGCACATCGCCAACGCCGGCGCCTTCTACGCGTACATCGCCCGCGGCCTCGGCCGTCCGCTCGGGGTGGGTGCCGCGTGGGTCGCGCTGGCTGCCTACAACAGCTTCCAGGTCGCCGCGTACGGAGGCTTCGGCGCCATCGCCGCACCCCTGCTCGCCGGCTGGACGGGCGCCGAGCTCCCGTGGTGGCTCATCGCGCTCGTGGCCTGGGCGCTCACGGCCGTCCTCGGCGTCCGCGACGTCGCCGTCAACGGCCGGGTCCTGGCCACCCTGCTCGTCGCCGAGGTCGTGCTCGTCGTGGTCTTCGGCGCCGCCGACCTCACCACCGCCGGCTTCCGTCCCGCCCCGGCGGCGCTCGACCCCGCGCAGCTCACCGGGGCCGGGGCGGGCGCGCTGCTGGTCATGGCGGTCACCGGCTTCGTCGGCTTCGAGCAGTCCGTCGTGTTCAGCGAGGAGTCACGCGACCCGCGCCGGACCGTGCCCCGGGCCACGTACGTCGCCATCGCCCTCATCGCCGGCCTCTACGCCTTCGCGTCCTGGGCGATGGTCTCGGCCGCGGGCACCGGTGCCGTCGCCCGCGCCGCCGCCGAGGGCCCCGAGCTGTTCTTCGTGCTCGCCGCCGACCGGCTCGGCACCGTGGCCGTCCATCTCGGTCACGCGCTGTTCCTGACGTCGCTGATCGCGGCCATGATCTCCTTCCACAACATCATCTCCCGGTACGCCTTCGCACTCGGCCGCGAGGGCGTCCTGCCCCGGGCGTTCGGCCGCACCGTGCCCGCCACGGGCGCCCCGAAGAACGGCTCGCTCGTGCAGTCGGCGTTCGGGCTGGCGGTGATCGTCGCGTACGCGGTGCTCGGCGGCGACCCGCTCGTCCAGCTCTTCTTCTGGGGCGGAACGGCGGGCGGGCTCGGCGTGCTGCTGCTCATCACCGTGACCTCGGCCGCGGTGATCGCGTACTTCGCGCGCCGCGCCCGGCTGGAGAACGTCTGGCGCCGGCTCCTCGCCCCCTCCGCGGCGACGGTGCTGCTGGCGGGCATGACGACGCTGACGATCCGGCACCTGGCCACCGTGCTCGGGGTCGCGCCGACCTCGCCGCTCACCTGGGCGCTGCCGGGGGCGTACCTCATGCTCACCGGGCTGGGCGTGGCCTGGGCGCTCACCCTGCGCCGCACCCGCCCGGCCGTCTACGAGGGCATCGGGCGCGGCGCCCGCAGCAGCCGCATCTTCACCTTCGGCTTCGACGCCACGGGGGCCGGCCGATGAGCGGCATCCGTCCGGCGCGCGGCGACGAGATCCCCGCGGTGGGCGCCCTGATCGGCCACGCCTTCGACCACCTGCCGCAGAACAGGGCGCTGGTGCCCGACGCCGGGGCGCGGCTGCGGGTCATGACCGGCTTCTTCACGCTCATGGCCGAGCTGGCCGCCCCGCCCGCCGGGTGCGTCGAGGTCATCCCGGGACCCGACGGCGGGCCCGCAGCGGCGGCGGTCTGGTTCGACCGTACGGCGCCCGCCGCGCCCCCGTCCGCCTACGGCGACCGCCTCGCCGCCGTCGCCGGCCGCTGGGTGCCGCACTTCGCGGGCCTGGAGACGCTGCTCGAGGAGCACCACCCCGGCGTGCCGCACTGGCACCTCGCCTTCCTGGCCGTGCACCCGCACCACCAGCGCGCCGGGCTGGGGTCGGCCCTCCTGCAGCACCGGCACGCCCGGCTCGCGGCCCCGGTGTACGTCGAGGCGACCAACGAGTTCAACGCCGCGCTCTACCGGCGGCACCACTACCGCCGGCTGGTCCCGTACGAGATCACGCTCCCGGACGGCACCCCGTTCTACCGCCTGTGGCGCCCGCACCTCACCCGAGCCGCTCCGGCTGCCGTCCCTGCGGCGCCCTGACCGATTCCGTCCCTTTG
>NZ_JAUQWH010000184.1 GCF_030757795.1 Actinoplanes oryzae | reverse complement strand
TGAAGACCAGCCAGGCCAGGGCCGTGGTGGTCACCGGCCAGGCGCGCCGGGTGCGCAGGGCGGCCCGGCCGGTCAGCAGCACCAGCGGCACGCACCAGACCCAGTGCGTGTGCCAGGAGATCGGGGAGACGAGCAGGGCCGCCAGCGCGCACGCCAGGATCCCGGCGAGCTCGTGGCCGCGGCGGCCGGCCCGCACCGCCACGGTCATGGCCGCCACCCCGGCGACCAGGGCCAGCAGCGGCCAGACCCAGCCCGGTGCGTCGGCGCCGGAGTCCGAGAGACGCACCAGCGCCCCGCGCAGCGACTGGTTGTAGATCTCCGTGTCGGGCGGGCTGAGCCGGCCGCTGGAGGTGACATGACCGCCCAGCCAGTACGCCCACGAGGTCCCGGGCAGCAGCAGGAACCCGAGCGCCGCCGTGGCGGCGAAGGTGCCGACCGCGGTGACCGCCGCCCGGATCCGCCCGGTCAGCACCAGGTAGGGCACGAAGATCAGCGGGGTCAGCTTGATCCCGGCCGCGATGCCGAGGCCGACGCCCTGCCAGCGGCCGCCGGGCCCGTGCCCCGCCCGGCGCCCGCCGAGCAGGTCGGCCAGGACCAGCAGCATCAGCATGATGTTGATCTGACCGAGCTCGAGGCTGTGCAGGATCGGCAGCATCGGCAGGCACACCAGGGCGAGCAGCACGGTCAGCCGGGTCCGGCGCGGCTCCGCGACGCCGAAGTGCCGGAGGACCAGCCACACGCTCGCCAGCAGGGTCAGCGCCGACAGGATCGTCCACCACAGCACGCCGGCGGGCATCCCGGCCAGGCCGAGGGGCGTGAGCAGCAGGGCGGCGAACGGGGTGTAGTTGAACATCAGGCCGTTGTGGTTGACGAAGTCGTACGGGTTGCGCCCGTGCAGCACGGCCAGCGCGGCGTCACGGTAGACCTCGAGGTCGATCCAGAGGGCGCCGGTCGCCAGGCGCACGCCCATCGCGGCCAGTCCGATGAGGACGGCGAGCGCGACGCCCGCGATCACCCACCGGCGTGGCGGTGTGCCCCCGGCGCCCGGCAGAGCGGGCGCGGTGCCGGTCCGGGCCGGTCCGGAGAGGGCTGTCACCGCGACCACCCCGGCCACAGCGCGCCGGCCGTGTGGACGGTTCCGGTGCGGTGCGCCTGCCACAGGTCCGCGACGAACAGGGCCGCCCAGACCAGGAAGCACGCCACCAGGACCCGGTCGCGGAACAGGGTGCGGATCGGATCGCCGCCGCCGCGGTGCAGCAGCACGGCCTGCAGGTAGCGGCAGAGCGCGAACAGGGCGATCGGCAGGGAGAGGAGCATGACGCGGACGGTCGTGTCGCTCTCCGGGGCCTCGGCCAGATAGAGGGCGTACGCCATGAAGGTGAGCGCCGCGTTCAGCAGCACCAGCTGGTCCACGAAGGACACCGTGTAGCCGGCCAGTGCGGGCCGGTGCTCGGCGCCGACGGTGAGCAGCTCGTTGCGCCGCTTGCCCAGGCTCAGCAGCAGGCACAGCGAGAGCACGGCGACCAGCAGCCACCGCGACACCAGGTCGCCGAGGGCCACGTAGCCGGCGGCCAGCCGCAGCAGGAACCCGGAGCTGACGATGAACACGTCGACCAGCGGCACGTGCTTGAGGCCCCGGGTGTAGGCCAGGTTGAGCGCCAGGTAGACCAGGACGGGCCAGCTGCGCCCGAGCGGCCAGCCCGCGAGCAGCGCCCCCAGGCCGGCCGCGAGGACGACGGCGTACGCCCAGGCCAGGCCGACCGGGACGCGCCCGCTGGCGATCGGGCGGTGCCGCTTGACCGGGTGCTCGCGGTCGCGGTGCCGGTCGGAGATGTCGTTGACCACGTAGACCAGCCCGGAGGCGAGCACGAACGCGGCCACGGCCAGCGCCACCCGGCCGGCGCCGGCGGCGGTCCAGGACGCCGCACCGAGCAGCGGCAGCGGCACGACCAGGAAGGTCTTCGCCCACTGCCCGGGGCGCAGCAGGCCCACCAGCGCGCGGACCAGGCCGCGGGTCCGGGGCACGGGGAGGGCCGGCAGCGCGGGCGTGGCCGCCGGCAGGGTGTCGGGTGCGGTGGTCTCGGCAGCTTGCATGGCTGTCTCCTGCCTCACGTCAGAACAGCGCCTTGGCGAGGGAGAGGGCTCCCTGCCGCCACGGCTCGCTGGAAGTGCGGCCGCTGGCCGCCGGCGCCCGGGACACCTGCTGCTGCTCGCGCCACCACCGGTACGTGCGCAGGATCGCCTCCTGCCCGGAGTAGCGGGGCTGGAAGCCGAGCTCCTTGCGCGCCCGCTCGATGCTCACGTAGGAGTCGGCGAGCAGCTTGTGCAGCAGCCGGTCGTAGACGGGCGAGACCCCGAGCCGGGCCATCACCCGCAGCGCGCCGACGGCCGGCCGGCCCGGCACCGAGACGACCCGCTTGCCGTGGCCCGCCTCGTCCAGCACGCACTGCAGGTTCTCCCGCATCGTGGCCACCTGGTCGGCGGCGATGTTGAAGGTGCCGCCGGGCGGGGCGGCCAGGGCCAGCTCGACCGCGTCCAGCAGGTCCTCGATGTCGAGCATCTGGATGCGGACGTCGCCGCGGCCCAGGACGGGGAAGTTGCGCCCCTCGTCGGCCCACTCGAACAGCATCGCGAACAGGCCCATCCGGCCCGGCCCGAGGAACGTCTTGGGGCGCAGGATCGTCAGCGGCACCCCGAGCTCGCGGTACTCCTCGCAGACGCGCTCGGCGTCCCCCTTGGCGGCGCTGTACGTGTCCGTCGGGCGGAACGGGTACTCCTCCGGCGTCGGCACCAGGTCGGGCAGCCCGTACACCGCGGTCGAGGAGATGTGCACGACCCGGGGCACGCCGTTGCGGTAGGCGGCCTCCAGCACACTGCGCGTCCCGTCGACGACGATGGCCCTGATCTGCTCGGCGGGATAGGTGGGCAGGGCCCCGGCGCAGTGCACCACGGCGCCGGCGTCCGTCGTCAGCTCGGTGAGCAGCGCGGTGTCGCGGATGTCGCCCTGCACCTGCTGCACCCCGGCGACCGGGGCGGCCGCGGCGCGGATGTCCACGCCCAGCACGTCGTGTCCCTGCCCGGCGAGGCGCCGGGCCAGGTGGCTGCCGAGCATCCCGGTGCTTCCGGTGACCAGGATCCGTTGCGTTCTCAGCGCGTCCACGCCTGTGTCTCCTCCTCGATGAGCGGTGCGGGTGCCGGGGCGGGCGAGCCGCGGCGGATGCGGTACGTCAGGTAGACCACGCCGGCGGCGGCGAGCTCGCTGGCGAGGATCACCACGCGGCTGGCGACGGCCACCGCGATCGCCGCGGGCAGCGGCAGCACCGTGGCCAGCGGCACGGTCAGGACCAGCTCCCGGATGCCCCAGCCGTCCGGGACGATCAGCGCCACGCTGCCGACCACCATGGCCAGCGCGAAGCCGCCGGCGCACAGCGGCAGGGAGCGCAGGGCCGGCGCGCCGAACAGCAGCGCCAGAAACCACAGATGCAGGCCGGAGACCAGCCAGGACGCCGCCGAGAAGGCCAGCGAGCGGCGGATCCCGCGGTGCGACAGGCGGGCCGGGACGCCCGGCCGGCGCAGCACCCGGGCGGCCAGCGCGGCCAGCCGGTTGATGCCCTGGGGCCAGACGAACCAGGCGAGGCAGAGCAGCGCCGGCAGGACCAGCCAGCCGCCCTGCCCGCCCAGCACGGCCGGGGCGGCGAGCAGCCCCACCGTGGTGCCCGCCAGCACGGACACCGCCAGGCTCGCCACGTAGGAGCTGCCGATCCGGGCCGGGGTCAGCCCGGCGGAGCGGCCCAGCTGGATCTGCGCGAGCACCCCCCAGACCCGGCCCGGGATGTACTTGCCGAGCAGGCCGGCGGCGAACATCGTGCCGCTCAGCGGCAGGCGCACCCGGTGGCCGCCGTCGACGATCAGGACGTGCCAGGACGCCAGGGCGAGGCCCAGGCCGGCGACGTTCGCCGCGAAGGCCGCGGCGGCGTAGGGCAGCGCCGCGCCGCGCAGCACCGTCTCGCGGATCGTGTCCCAGTTCTCCGAGCGCAGCGCCACCACGACGCCGGCGAGCAACGCGACGCCGAACGCCGCCGCGAGCACGGCGCGCACCGCCCTCTGCCGGGTTCCGGTCACGCCATCACCTCCCTGTGAGCCCGGCGGCCGCATGCCGCCGGAAGGTCGGGACGAGCTTGTCGCGCCCGGCTTTACCGCCGGTTTGCCGCCGCTATGGCCGCGGCTGCCGTCGAGGAAAGCGGTTTCCTCGGGCTTTCCCGGGGCGCAAAGCGGCTGCAAAGCCGCCCGCAAGCGGGGCTGCGCATGGTCAGGACACTCGCCCACGAGAGGAGAACCGCATGACCGACATGGCGGGCGGCGCCCCCGGCGCACCCCCGATGCTGGAGGTCGTCGTCCCGGCGTACAACGAGGAGCGGCGGCTGCCCGGCGGGCTGGCCGCGCTCTGCGCCCACCTGGCGCGGATGCGCGTCGACGCGCGGGTGGTCGTCGTGGACAACGCGAGCACCGACCGCACCGCCGACATCGTCCGGGCCTGGCCGGCCGGCGGGGTGCCGGTGCGGCTGGTGCGGTGTCCCGAGCCGGGCAAGGGCGCCGCCGTGCGCGCGGGCCTGCTCGCCACGTCGGCGCCGATGGTCGGCTTCTGCGACGCGGACATGGCGACCGATCTCGACGTCCTCGGCTACATCCTCTATCTGCTGGCCAACGGCGACCGGGTGGTCGTGGGCTCGCGCAACCTGCCGGCCTCGGTGCTCGAGGTGCGGCACGGCCCGGTGCGCTCGTTCGGGTCGCGGGTCTTCCGCCGGCTGGCGCGGACGATCGTGCCGGGCGCGACCGACACCCAGTGCGGCTTCAAGTTCTTCGCCGGCGACCTGGCCCGCGACGTCGCCCGCGAGCTGGTCGCCACCGGCTTCGCCTTCGACGTGGAGCTGCTCGCCCGGTGCCGTGGGCGGGGGATCGGGATCCGCGAGGTGCCGGTGATCTGGCGGGACATGCCCGGCTCCACCTTCTCGGTGGGCCGCTCGTCCGGCCGGGTCTTCCGCGAGCTGGGCCGCACCTGGCTGACCCTGCGGGCGAGCCGGGAGCCGGCCCTGGCCGGGGTGGGCGCCGCGGGCCCCGAGCCCACGGCCGCCGAGCCGGTCCCCTCGGGTCCGGCGCTGCCGGAGGTGCTGCCGGCCGCGGCCGACGGCTGAGGCCGCGGGCGGTGCGGCGGAGCGTGCCCCGCCGCACCGCCCGCGCGGTGCCGTCAGGCCCGGCCGAGCAGCTTCTCGACGGTCGCGAGCTCCTCGGGCGTCAGCGGCCCGGTCCGCAGCGCGGCCGCGTTCTCCTCCACCTGGGCCACCGTGCGGAAGCCGGGGATCGGCACGTTGCGCGGGCTGCGCGCCCAGAGCCAGCCGAGGGCGCCCTGCGCCAGGGTGCGGCCGCCGGAGGTGAGGACCTCGCGGACCGCGGCGACCCGGTCCAGCCACTCGGGCACCGGCTTGCCGTCCTGGAAGAACGTCATCCACTCGGGGGTCAGCCCGCGGATGTCGTCGTCGGCGAGCCGGGACGACCCGTCGTACTTGCCGGTGAGCAGGCCCATGGCGAGCGGGCCGCGGTTGATCGCCGCCAGGTCGAAGGACTCGCAGACGTCCAGGATCTCGCCCGCGCCGCGGAGCACGGAGAAGTCGAACTGGATCGCAGTGCAGTGCTTGCCCGCCTCGGCGAAGGCCCGGGCGCGCTCGGGGAAGTCGGTGCTCCACCCGTACGACCGGATCAGGCCCTCGGTCACCAGCTGCTCCAGCACCGGCACGAGCTCCAGCGCCCGGGGCACCGGCAGATCGTTGAGGTGCAACAGGTAGAGGTCGATCCGGTCGGTGCCGAGCCGGCGCAGGCTGTCGCGCACGGCCCGGCCGAGGTGCTCGGGCGTCCCGTCCTCGTCGCCCATCTTCCGGCTCGCCTCGTCGAAGGTGTTGCCCCACTTGGTGGAGATGACCACCTGGTCGCGGCGGTGCGCCAGGGCGGCGCCGAGCACCCGCTCGCCGTGGCCGGCCCCGTAGACGTCGGCGGTGTCGAAATAGGTGACCCCGAGGTCCACCGCGCGGTGCACCGCCCGGGCCGACTCCGCGTCGTCCACCTCGCCCCAGCCCAGGGGCTGCTCGCCCGCCCAGAACGGGCCGCCGATCGCCCAGCCGCCCATGCCGAGCGCGCTCACCTCGATGCCGCTTCTGCCGAGAGTTCTTCTGAGCTCCATGGCGCCCAGTATGCCCTGTCCGGCAACCTCCGCGAAACACCGACGTATCTCTACATAGGATGATGTGCGAGGCTTTGACCTGCACGAACGCGCGCGTCATCGCCCGGACGGGGGCGTCGCCCGCGCCGTACGGTCCGCTGTGGCTGGTCGGGTCGGCTCAGCGGGCGAAGTGCCCGTACTCACCTCGCAGGAACACCATGGGGTGCACGTCGCCGCCCTCGTGCAAGTGCCGCACGCGGACGACGACGATGGCATGGTCGCCCGCCTCGTGCTCGGCCTCCACCGTGCCCTCGAGCCACGCCACGACCCCGGCGAGCACCGGAGCGCCGCCGGGGGAGAGGCTCCAGTCGAGCCCGTGGAAGCGGTCGGCGCCGCCGGCGGCCATCCGCCCGCAGATGTCACGCTGCCCGGCGCCGAGGATGTTGACGCAGAGCCGCGCCGCGCGGCGCAGGGCCGGCCAGGTGCTGCTCGCACTGCGCACGCAGAACGAGACCAGGGGCGGATCCAGCGACACGGAGGCGAAGGAGTTGACCGTCAGGCCCTGCGGCCGTCCGGTGACCGGGTCGACCCCCGTCACCGTGGTGACCCCCGTGGCGAAGTGCCCCAGCACCCGCCTGAACTTGTCCGGTGCGATCATTGCCGCCTTCCGTTCCACTTCGGCGGGGTGCGGCCGGCGGCCGGGAACCGGCGGCCTCCGCTATGGCGCTTAATGCGCCGTCCGACCCTAAACAGGTCCGCGCCGGGCGGGCAACCCCGTCCTTTCCGGGTTGCGCAAAACAGAAGTACGGGTGAACTGCGGAGGCGGCGCCCCGGCGGCGACCACGCGCCGTGATCAGCATTGATGATCAGTTATTTAGCCAGGTGGCTTCCGGCCTGCGGCGGCGGCAGATCGCCGGTGCGCGGTCGACATCGCCCTCCGTAAGTGCACCGGAAAGGTGCATTGCCGGGCGCGGCAAATATGAATCGGAGCAGTGACTCGGGCCCAATGATTCACAGATTTCCGGTGATCACGCGGCTGACCTGCGTCGGCGCGGAATGGACGGCCGAAGCGGCGACAATGAAGTGATTTGGATCACATTATGCAGCCGAAATCGCTTGCTAACGTCCATCGCGACAGATCCGGCGCCAATCGAGGCGCATTGATCCGAAGGCATCTCTACGGGGGGAATGCTTTGTCGTTCGATGCCGTGTGTCCAGTGCAGAGTCTCGTGGCCGAGCACGTCCGGCGCGCACCACGCAGCCCGGCCGTGCTGGACGCCGCCACGGGAGGTGCCGTCTCGTACGACGAGCTGTGGCGCCTCGCCGGGGCGCTCGCCGGCCGGCTCCGCGAGGCGGGAGTCGCCCGGGGCGACGTCGTGGCGCTGTCGCTGCCGCGCGGCGTCGCGCTGGTCGCCGCGATGCTGGGAGTGGCCCGCGCCGGGGCGGCATACCTGCCGATCGACCCGGCGGCCCCGGCCGCCCGGGTGCGCGACACCCTCGCCGTGGCGGGCGCCGGCGTGCTGGTGGCCCAGGAGGACGACCCGCGCGTCCAGGTGCCGCGGCGGATCGAGGTGCCGGCGGAGATCCCGGCCACCGACGCCGGTCCCGCCGAGGAGAACCAGCCGGACGACCCGGTCTACGTCATGTTCACCTCCGGGTCCACGGGCGTTCCCAAGGGAGTGTCCGTGCCGCACCGGGCGGTGCACCGCCTCGTCGTCGAGCCGCTGTTCTGCACCCTGCGCCCCGGCGACCGGGTGGCGAACACGTCGAACCCCGCGTTCGACGCGAGCACCTTCGAGATCTGGGGCGCCCTCGCCGCCGGCGCGACCGTGGTCCCGCTGCCGCAGGTCACCGAGCTGCCCATCGACGAGTGGACGGCCCGGCTGACCGAGTGGGGGATCGGCGCCATGTTCCTCACCACGTCGCTGTTCCACCTGATCGCCCGGGAGCGGCCGGCCGCCCTGCGCGCCGTCGGCACGGTGGTGGTCGGCGGCGAGCAGCTCGACCTGGCGGCCGTGCGCCGGGTGCTCGCCGCCGGGCCGCCCGGCCGGCTGGTCAACGGCTACGGGCCGACCGAGACCACGACCTTCGCCGCGTACTTCGACTGCGACCCGAGCACGCTGGCCGGGCGCACCCGGATCCCGGTCGGGCACCCGCTGCAGCGCACCAGCCTGCACATCCTCGACGAGGAGCTGGCCCCGGTCGCCGCGGGCGCGACGGGCGAGCTGTGCATCGGCGGGCCCGGCGTGGCGCTGGGCTACCTCGGCCGCCCGGACCTGACCGCCGAGCGCTTCGTGACCCACCCCGGCACCGGCGAGCGGCTCTACCGCTCCGGCGACCTCGCGCGGGAGCTGCCCGGCCCGATCGTGGAGGTGCTGGGCCGGCGCGACCGGCAGGTCAAGCTGCGCGGCTTCCGGATCGAGCTCGACGAGATCGAGGCGGCGGCCACGGCGACGGGCCTGGTGGCCGAGGCGTACGTGGCGAAGCTGGGCGAGGGCTCCCGGGCGGTGCTCGCCGCCGCGGTCGTGCCCGCGGGCCCGCTGTCGCTGCCCGGGCTGACCGCCGCGCTGACGGCGAGGTTGCCCGCGTACATGGTGCCGGCGACGTGGCTGGTGCTGGACCGCGTACCGCTGGGTCCCACCGGGAAGGCCGACCGCGCCGCGATCGCCGCCGCGCTGGCCGCCCAGACCCCCGCCGGGCCGGACACCGCGGGCCCGGACACCGCCGGCCCGGACACCGCCGGCAGCGACGGCGGGGACGTGGGGACGACGCTGCGCGAGCTGTGGCGCGAGGTGCTCGGCTCCGAGCCCGGCGACGACGCCAACTTCCTCGACGAGGGCGGCAACTCGCTCGCCGCCGTGCAGCTCGCCGGCCGGATCCAGGCCCGGCTCGGCGTCCGCACCGAACCGCACGACGTGCTCCTGGCCGACACCTTCGCCGACCTGGCCGGGCGGATCCACGCGGGCCGGGCCGTCCCCGCCTGACCGCGCCCCCACGCCCCACCCCGCAGGAGAGGAAATCCCGTGCTGGTATCCACGCCGGCCGCGCTGTCGTACGCCCAGGAACGCCTCTGGCTGATCGACGCCGCGGACCCGGGCGCCGCCACCTACAACGTGCCCGTCCTGCTGCGCTGGCGGGAGCGGGCCGACCCCGCGGCGCTGGCCCGGGCCCTGACCGCCGTCGCCGGGCGCCACGAGACCCTGCGCACCGTCTACCGCGTCCGCGACGACGAGCCCGTCCAGCTCGCCCTGCCGCCGGCGCCCGTGCCCGTCCGGGTCATCGAGGCCACCGGCGCGTCGTGGGCGGACGTCCGCGACGACGCGCTCGCCGAGGGCCGCGCGCCGATCGACCTCGCGGCCGGGCCGGTCCTGCGGGCGGCCGTGTGGACCGGGCTCACCGGCGGCGACGCCGTGCTGATCGTGGTGCACCACATCGCCTTCGACGGCTGGTCGATGGGGCGCTTCTGCACCGACCTGGCCCACGCGTACGAGGCGGTCGCCGCCGGACGCGACCCGGAGCTCGCGGCACCCGGGCCGGGCTACGCCGCCTTCGCGGGCCGCGACCGTGCCGCCGCGCAGTCCGGGGAGGCCCGGGAGGCCGCCCGGAAGCGCGCCGAGGCCCTCCTGGGCGCCGGACCCGCCCTCGACCTGGCCGGCGCCCTGCCCCGGACGCCGGGCCGCCGTGTCGTGCGCCCCGGCGGCGAGGCCCTGGCCGCCCTGCCCGCCGAGCTGTGGTCCCGCGTCGCCGAGGTCGCCGCCGCCCGCCGGGTGACCCCGTTCGTCGTCCTGGCGGGCGCCTTCGAGGTGCTGCTGGCCCGCTGGTCCGGGCGTGAGGAGTTCCGCCTGGGCGTCATCAGTGCCAACCGCGACGATCCCGCGCTGGAGGACACGGTCGGCTTCTTCGTCAACACGGTCCCGCTGCTCGCCGAGGTGCGCCCCGGGGAGACGTTCGCGCAGCACTGCCGCCGGGCGCGGGGCGAGGCGTTCCGGATCCCGGTGCACCAGCGGATCCCCTACGACCGGCTGACCCAGGAGGCGCGTACGGAGCTGGTGGAGGTGGCCTTCGCCCTGCAGAACTTCCCGGTCCCCCCGCCCGGCACGCCGGTGCGCTGGGGCGTGCCGGAGATCCTGCCGACCGGAACGGCGAAGTTCGAGCTCATGCTGACCGTCGAGGAGCGGGACAGCGGCTGGTGGGCCCGCCTCGAGTACGACACCGCCCGCTACCCGCGCCCGGTCGCCGAGCTGCTCGTCGCGGCGTACGCCGGGCTGCTCGACACGCTGACGGCCGACCCGGAGGTCCTGGTCGGACAGGCCGAGGTGCCGGTGCCGTCCCCGGAGGCCGCCCCACGTGCGGAGGCGCCGGTGCCGGCCCGGGCCGGCGACGCGCGGACTGCCGAGGCCGCGGAGCTGTTCGCCGCGGTGCTCGCCGACCGGCCGGCGGCCACACTCGGCCCGGACGCCGACTTCTTCGCGCTCGGCGGCTACTCGCTGCTGGTCGTCAAGCTGCTGCGGCACGTCGAGCGCACCCACGGCCGGAGCCTGCTGGCCCGCGACTTCCTGGCCGATCCGACGGTCGCCGGGCTCGGCGCGCTGCTGGCCGCCGCGCCCGCGCCGGCCGTCCTCCCGGCGGCGGGCCCGGACGAGCAGGTGCCCACGTCCTCGGCCCAGCAGCGGTTCTGGTCCATCGACCGGCTGCCCTGGCTGCGTACGGCCTATCTGGTGCCGACGGTGGCCGTGATCGGCGCCGGTGCCGACCCCGGCCGGCTGCGCGAGGCGGTGCGGACGGTCCTGGGCCGCCATCCCGCGCTGCGGTCCCGCTTCACCCTCGACCGCCGCCGGCGCACGGTGTTCTACCGCACCGACGCCCCCGAGCCGGAGGTCACCGTCGTCGACGCGGCGGCGCGGGCGGACGACGAGCTGTGGCGCACCGTGGGCGAGCTGAGCTGGACCGGCTTCGACCTCGCCCGCGACGCCCCGGCCCGGGCGACGCTGCTGACCCGCGCGGACGGCTCGGTCGTCCTGGTCGTCGTCGCCCACCACATCGCCTTCGACGGGTGGTCGCGGCGGATCGTGCTGGAGCAGATCGGTGCGGCGTACCGGGGCGTGCCGCTGCCGGAGCCGGTGCATCCGGCCGAGGCCGGCCACGTCCCCGACGCCGTGGCGAGCGCCCACACCGAGGCTGTGATCGCCGCGCTCGCCGGGGCGCCCGTGGACCCCGCCCTGCCCCGCGACCACCCGCGGGCTCCGGAGCAGCAGACGCTGGGCGCGACGGTCGGCGAGGCGCTCGGGCCGGACCGCACCCGCCGGCTGCGCGCGATCGCCGCCGGCGCGGGGTGCACGACGTTCATGCTCACCGCGGCGCTGTACGCCGTGGCGGTCGCCCGGCTCGGCGGCGCCCGCGACGTGGTGCTGGCGCTGCCCTACTCGCAGCGGACCGGCGCCCGCAGCGAGCACGCCGTCGGCATGTACGTCGACACGCTGACCGTACGGCTGGATCTGCGCTCCAGGCCCACCTGGCAGGAGCTGCTCGCCCAGGCCCGGGCCGCCTGCGCCGCGACCTTCCGGCACTCGGCGGCGCGCTTCGACGCGGTGGCCGCCGCGGTGGACCCGGACCGGGACCTGAGCCGCCCGCCGCTCACGCCGCTCTACCTGGACGCCCAGGACGCCGAGCTGCCCGCCCCGGACCTGGGCGACGGGATCCCGGCCACCGTGCGGCCCCTGGCGCCGCTGCACGTCAAGTACGAGCTCGAGCTCACCGTCACCGATCACCGGGACGACATCGTCGTCGGCCTGGCCTACGCCGCCGCCCTGTTCGAGCCCGGGACCGCCACGGCGATCCTCCGCGCCGTCGTGGCGGCCGCGGACGACCTCGCCGCCGACCCCGGCGCCCGCCCCTTGGAGGAGAAATGACCGCCCTGAACGAAGAACAGCTGCTCGGCCGGGTCCGGTCGGCCTGGGCCGACGTCCTGGAGGCCGACGATCCCGGCGCGCTGGACCCCGACCGCAACTTCCTGGAGTCCGGCGGGTCGTCCCTGCTGCTGATCATGCTGTGGGAGGACCTGCGCGAGCTGTCGGCCGTGCCGCTGCGCGTCTCCGACCTCTTCCAGCACGCCACCATCCGGGCCCAGGCCGCGCTGCTCGCCGGGTCCGCCGCGCCGGCCCCGGCCCCGGCGCCGCAGCCGGCGGGGGCCACCGACCGGCGCACGATGCTCGGCCGCGCCCGCCGGGGCCTGAGCGCCGCGCCGGCCGCCCCGGTGGCGCCGCGGGCGGACCTGGCCGGTCAGCCGTGAGCGCCGCCGAGACCGACATCGCGGTGGTCGGCGTCGGGTGCCGCTTCCCGGACGCCTGGAACGCCGGCGACTACTGGCGCAACATCGACCGCGGCGTCGTGTCGATGCGCGAGCTCAGCGACGAGCAGCTGCGCGCCGCCGGGCACACCGAGGAGGACATCGCCCGCCCCGGCTTCGTGCGGGTCGGCGCCACCCTGCCGGGCGTGGCTGAATTCGCCGCCGACTTCTTCGGCTACCCGGCCCGCGAGGCCGAGACGATCGACCCGCAGCAGCGCATCTTCCTGGAGACGTGCTGGGAGGCGCTCGAGTCGGCCGGGCTGCCCCCGGCGTCCGACCGGCTCGTCACCGGCGTGTTCGCCAGTGCCGCGGCCGGCAACTACTCGGCGGCCATGTTCGCGGCCAAGGCCCGCGACGAGGGCCTGGCGGCGGCGATCGGCGACCTCGACCTCACGGTGGGCGGCCAGGCCGACTTCATGACCTCCCGTACGGCCTACAAGCTCGGGCTCCGCGGCCCGGCGGTGAGCGTGCAGACGGGCTGTTCCAGCTCGCTCTACTCGGTGCACTACGGGATGCTGAGCCTGCTGTCCGGCGAGACCGACGTGGTGCTCGCGGGCGGCGCGACGGTGATCGAGCCGGTGCTCGGCTACCTGCCGGTGCCCGGGGCGTGGGTCTCCGAGGACGGCTACATCCGCTCCTTCGACGCCAAGTCGACCGGGACCACGTACGGCTCCGGGGTGGGCGTCGTGGTGCTGCGCCGGCTGGCCGACGCCCTCGCCGACGGCAACCCGGTGCTCGCGGTGCTGCGCGGGTCGGCGGTCGGCAACGACGGCGGCGACCGGCTCGGCTACGCCGCTCCCCGCCTCGACGGGGTCGCGGACGTCGTGGCGGCGGCACTGCGCGTCGCGGACGTGCGGGCCGACCAGGTCGGCTATGTCGAGGCCCACGGCACGGGCACGCCGCTGGGCGACCACATCGAGCTGCTCGCCCTCGCCCGGGCGTTCCGGGAGACCGGCACCGGTACGGGCTACTGCGGCCTGGGCTCGGTCATGTCGAACATCGGCCACCTCGGGCCCGCCGCCGGCATCGCCGGGCTGATCAAGGCGATCCACGTGGCCCGGACCGGGAGCCTGCCGCCGCACCCCGCCTTCGACCACCCGCGCGACCCGGTGGACCTCGCCGGCAGCCCGTTCTTCGTCACCACCGAGCGGCGCGACACCGCCGTCGCCGGCGGTCACGTGGTCGTCAACTCGATGGGCGTCGGCGGCACGAACGCGGTCGTCGTGGTCGGCCCGCCGCCCGCGCCCGTCCGCCCGCCGGCCCCCGAGCAGGACGTCGTGCGGCTGGTGCTGTCCGCCCGTACGCGGGTCGAGCTGGACCAGCTGTCCCGCGCGCTCGGCGACCACCTCGACGAGGCCGGCGGCGCGGTGGCCGACATCGCGTACACGCTGCGCGTCGGCCGCACGTCCTTCGAGGAGCGCCGGGTCGTCACGGCCCCGCCCGGGCGGCTGGCCGCCGCGCTGCGCCTGCCGCGGCCGCCGGCGGTGCGCACGGTCCGGGCCCAGCCGCGTACGCCCGTCCTCGTGGCCGGCCCCGGCACCCCCGCGGACCTGCTCGCCGTCCTGCGCGCGGCCCTGCCCGCGGCGGCGGTCACCGAGCGCCTCGACGAGGCCGCCGGCCGCTACGCGATCGTCGCCGGCCCCGCGGACACCCCGGTACGCGAGGCCGACGGCGTGGTGGCCGGCCCCGGCGACCGGCTCGACGAGGCGCTGACGACGGCGTGGCTGCACGGCGTCGCCGTCGACTGGGCCGCCGTGGCCCCCGGGACCGGGCGGCGCGTACCGCTGCCCGCGTATCCCTTCCAGCGCAAGCGCTACTGGCCGCTGGACCGCCTGGACGCCTTCACCCGCCGCACCGCCGCCCCGGCCACGCCGCCGGCCTCCCCGGGCGGCGAGCCCGGATCCGTCGAGGAGAGCATCGCCCGGATCTGGCGGGAGCTGTTCGAGGTCGAGGCCGTCGGGCCGGACGCCGAGTTCGGCGCGCTGGGCGGGACGTCGCTGCTGTCGGTGCAGATGGCCCTGCGCATCCAGCAGGAGCACGGCGTGATGATCAACCTCAACCGGGCGGGCGGCAGCCGCGCGACGGTCCGCCGGCTGGCCGCGATGGTCCGGGCCGGCGCCGGGGGAGAGGCCGACCGCAGCACCGCGGCCGACCGGGACGGCGCCCTCGTGGACGCCGACCTGGAGCTGCCGATCGGGCCGCTGAGCGACCGCAAGGCCCCCGGCCGCGACGTGCTGCTGACCGGTGCCGCCGGCTATCTCGGCGCGTTCCTGCTGCACGAGCTGCTCGCCGCGAGCAAGGGCCGGGTCTACTGCGTGGTCCGCGCCGGCGACGAGGCCGAGGGCCTGGCCCGGCTGCGGGCCGCCGCCCGCAAGGTGGCGCTGCCCGAGCCCGACCCCGAGCGGGTGGTGGCCGTGCCGGCCGACCTGCGCGACTTCACCGCCGCCGCCGGGCGGTTCCGCGACGGTGAGCTGGCCGACCGGATCGGGCACATCGTGCACTGCGCGGCGCGGGTCGTCTTCACCGAGCCGTACAAGACGCTGCGCGAGGACAACGTGCTGCCGATGGCCGGGCTGCTCAACTGGGCGCTCGCGACCGGCGTGCGGGACTTCTCCTTCGTCTCCACGCTGGCGGCGACCGGGCCCGCCAACGGCACCGGGACCCGCATGGAGACGCGCAAGCAGCCGCTGCACCCGGACCTCGGCGGCTACGGCGTCAGCAAGTGGGTCGGCGAGCGGCTGCTGGAGAAGGCCGAGGCGGCCGGGCTCCGCGGCCGGGTCTTCCGGCCCGGCCTGATCATGGCCGCCCGCGACACGGGCGCCTGCAACCACAAGGACCTGGTGTGGCAGATGCTCGCCAGCGGCGTGGCCGCGGGCGCGCACCCGACCGACGAGCGGGCCGAGCCGGTTGCGCCCGTCGACGTCATCGCCCGCGCCGTCGCCCAGCTGGCCCTGGCGCCCGGCTCGGTCGGCCGGGTCTACCACCTGGCCGACAGCCGGTCGATCAGCACCCGCGAGCTGTTCGAGATGCTCGGCGATGCCGGCCTGCCCACCAGCCCGCAGCCGCTGCCGCAGTGGCAGCGGCGGATCGCCGACGCCGCGCTCGCCGACGGCAGCGAGGTCATGTCCGCGGTGGCGCTCTACGAGCTGGAGGGTCACGAGCTCGCCGAGGACGACGTGCAGGTCCGCAGCTGGCAGCCGTGGCTGCGCAAGCAGGGCCTGTCGTCCGCGATCACCCCCGCGCAGCTGCGCGCCGGCCTGGCCTTCCTGGCGTCCCGCCACCCCGAGTTCGGCGGCCTGCTGCCGCGGCTCGCGACCGATCGAGTGAAGGAGCCCGCATGACAACCCCGCAGGTCACGGTCCTCGGTGCCGGGGTGATGGGCACGGCCATCGCCGCGCTCGCCACCGGCCACGGGCTCGACGTCGTCCTCGTCGACGTCGAGCAGGCCGCCCTGGACGCCGCCCGCACCGAGGTGCCCCGGCAGCGGCGGCTCGCGCAGCTGATGGGCGCGCTCACCCCGGAGCACGTCGGGGACCTGACGACCACCCGCGAGCTCGCGGCCGCCGCCGGCACCGGCGTGGTGATCGAGGCGGTGACCGAGCTGCCCGAGGTGAAGGCCAAGGTGCTGGCCGAGGTCTCCGCCGCGGCCGGCCCGGACGCGCTGATCGTCTCCAACACCTCCGCCATCCCCATCGACGAGCTGGCCGGCTCGGTCGAGCACCCCGAGCGGGTCGTCGGCATCCACTTCATGAACCCGCCCTACCTGATCAGAACGGTGGAGCTCATCCGCGGGCCGCGCAGCGCCGAGTCCGCGGTCCGGCGGGCCGCCGAGCTGCTCGCCACCCTCGGCCGCGAGCCGGTGGTGGTCGGCGACGGGCCGGGCTTCGTCATCAACCGCATCCTCCAGCGCATGATCAACGAGGCGTCGCGGATCGTCGACGAGGGCCTGGCCACGCCGGAGGCGGTCGACGCCGTCTTCACCGGCTGCCTCGGGCACCGCTCCGGGCCGCTGACCACCGGCGACCTCATCGGGCTGGACAACGTCGTGGACTCGCTGCGGGTGCTGCAGGAGCGCACCGGCGACGCGGGCTACGCCCCCTCGGACCTGCTGCTGCGCAAGGTCGC
>NZ_JAUQWH010000183.1 GCF_030757795.1 Actinoplanes oryzae | reverse complement strand
CCGGCGCGCTGAGCAGGGTCGGGGTCGCCACCCATTCGACGGAGGCCACGCCGCCACCCGCGGCGCCGACCCCGGCCGTGGCCCGGGAGGCGTTGCGGATCAGCCGCTCGGCCAGGTCGTCGTCGTCCAGCCCCGGGAAGTGGGCGCGCAGCGTGTCGATGTCGCGCACCGGCACGTGCGGGGCGACGTCGGCGATGACGTCGGCCATCCAGCGCATGGCGGCGCGTGGGCGGAAGAGCTGGCCCAGGCCCCGCCGGCGGACGTCGCCGACCAGCCGCGCGAGCAGGTGCCGCCGCTTGTCGGGCGCCAGGTCGTCGGCGGTCAGAGCCGCGACGGTGGCGCCGATCTCGGCGTCCTCGCGGATCTCCTCCGCCGTACGCGAGCCGCCGGCCTCCGCCGTGAGCGGGCCACCGGCCCCGAGCGGGACCGCGGCATCCCGGCCTGGCGCCGCCGCCAGGCCCTTCCCCGTGTCTGCCGGTGGTGTCACCGGGTGCTGCCCAGCCTGGTCGACCTCGATGAGCTCGGGCCCCTGTGCTGCGGCCGGTGCCGAGTTCTCGTCTGGGCGGCTCATGTGGTCGACCTCCCCCTTCGTCTGCCGGTGAACCGGTCCTTTACCCAGTGAAGCAAGCGGGCACACGGATCACACGGCTCGCGCGACCCGGAGAGAACCCCGATCCGCACGATGCCCGACCGTCACGGACGGCCGGGTCCTTGCGCTGCGACGAGCGCGCCGGTCAGGCGCACTCGCGGCAGATCAGTTCCCCGTTGCGCTCCGTCGCCAGCTGGCTGCGGTGGTGCACCAGGAAACACCGGGAGCAGCGGAACTCGTCGGTCTGCATCGGCAGAACCTTGACGGTCAGCTCCTCGTCGGCCAGGTCGGCGCCGGGGAGCTCGAAGCTCTCCGCCACCTCGACCTCGTCGACGTCGACTGCGCCCGACTGCGAGTCGGCGCGGCGGGCCTTGAGTTCCTCAAGGCTGTCCTCGCCGAGGTCGACCTCATCGCGACGCGGAGCGTCGTAATCGGTGGCCATCGGTCTTCACTCTCCTGTATCGATGAGTCACTTGGCGTAAGTAACGCCCGCGACGACGTTTGGGTTCCCGGTCCGGCGGACTTTTCTCCCAGCCCCTGCGAACAGGGATCGCCGCCCGCCGAGGCGCCCCCACCCCCTCGTGAAACTGCCCCGGCAGACGCGGCACGTTACCGTCATCGCGGGACGGTTGTACGCCCGCGGGCAGCCAATTGTTCCCGATGTGACTGAGGCGACATCAAAGTAGGGGTAGGAGCCCGTGGATCATCGTCGCCGCGCCGGAACGATTCCCTGTTTCCGTGCGGGATGCACCCAGACGCTAACCTCACCCGTGAACAGCGTCCGCCCCCTGCGGACAGCGCCCTGACCTGTGAACCCGGGAGTACCTGCCCCATGAGTTTCGCGCGCGTCCGAGCCCTCGTGGTGGTCGGCGTCCTGGCCGTCGCGGCCGTGGTCTTCGTCGTGGTCGCGCTGGTGCGCGACACCCAGGGCGACGCGGTCGCCCAGGGCGGTTGCCCCGACGGATCGGTCATGGCGAACGTGACCCTGCCGGAGAGCCCGCAGGAGGTCACGATCAAGGTCCTCAACGGCACCGGCCAGCCGGGACTCGCCGAGAACGTCTCCAACGAGTTCAAGAACAGGCAGTTCAAGACCCAGAAGCCGGGCGAGAACAAGAAGAAGGTCGACGACGTCGCGATCATGCGCTACGGGCCGGACGCCGTCGGCTCGGCGTGGTTGCTCCGCGCCTACTTCCTCAACCAGGCCGACACGCAGTACGACGCCAAGCGCAAGGGCGCGGTCGTGGACATCGTGATCGGCAACGGGTTCCAGCAGCTCGCGACGACGACCGAGGTCAATCAGTCGCTCGTGGAACTCGGCGAGCCGGAGCTGCCGCCGGGCGCGTGCGCCGCTCCGGCCAAGAAGGACGACGACAAGTCCTGAGCCGAGGTCCGGGAGGCGCGTGCCCGCCCGCTCCCTCACCTCGGGAATCCCGCCCGCGACGACCTCGCAAGCCGCGCCGCGACGATCCGGAACCCGCGCCCGCGACGACCCGGAAGCCCCGCCTGCGACGACCCGGAAGCCCCGCCTGCGACCAGGCGGGGCTTCCGCTTTATCCGCCTCGACCGTTTTGCTCCGGAGCGGAGTGATCACGACTCTGTGACAACTTGATCACGGTCAGGAAACATGGCCTGAAGGGGTCACGCACCGCCGGCGGCGTTGAGCCGGACGAGCGCGTCGTGCAACGCACCGAAGATCGCCGGTGGCGCCGCGACCACCATGTCCGCTCCCGCCGGCGCACCGTCGAGTCCGGACACCCGCAGACCCGCCTCCGCCGCCACGAGACCGCCCGCGGCGTGGTCCCAGGGGTTCAGACCCTTCTCGAAGTACGCGTCCACACTGCCCTCGGCGGCCAGGCAGAGATCGAGCGCGGCCGCTCCGAACCGCCGGATGTCCCGGACCTCGGCGATCAACCCGGCGAGTACGGCGCCCTGGTGCGCGCGCCGCGCCGCGTCGTACCCGAAGCCCGTGGCGATCAGCGACTGATCGAGCGTCGTACGCGCCGAGCCACGCAGGCGCCGCCCGTCGCGCCAGGCCCCGCCGCCCCGCGTGGCCGTCCACTCGTCGCCGGTCGCCGCGTTGCGGACCACGCCGGCCACCACCTCGCCGTCGACCTCGGCGGCGAGCGAGACGGCGTACTGCGGAAGGCCGTACAGGTAGTTGACCGTGCCGTCGATCGGGTCGAGGATCCAGCGCACCCTGCTCGTGCCGGCCGCGCTGTCGCCGTACTCCTCGCCGAGGACGCCTTCCCCCGGGCGCTCGCGGGCGAGGGCATCGACCACCTGCCGCTCGACGGCCTTGTCGGCGGCCGTCACGACATCGGTGTCGGTGCTCTTGGTCTCGACGTCGGTGATCGCCTCGGCGCGCATCCGCCGGGCTGTCTCCGCCGCTTCACGCGCGATGCGCACGGCCACCGCGAGCAGTTCGCCGGGCGTCGTCCCGCCCTGTTCTCCAGCCACTTCACACCGCCCTTTCAGCGGCTACCATTCTTTCGCGTCGGGCCCGAAGCGAGGTCGGCAGCCCCCCGCGGCGTGCTGCGGCAGGAGGATCTCGCTGAACGGCGCTACAATTCACCCCTGCCCACGCTTCACGGACAACCGCCCGCAAGCCCGTCCGCGTCCCGGGGGCCCCCACACCACACCGGCCAGCCTCGTTCCGTCGCGTGCTGCGCTGGGCCCATGGCCGTGTTTCATCGCCCTCCGGAAGGTCATCCGTGACAGAAGCCCACCAGACCGGTGCCGACGTTCGTTCTCTCGCCGAGGCCCTGATCGCCCACGCGCAGGGCGCGGGCGGGCAGATCACATCGGCTCAGGTCGTGCAGACAGTCGAGTCCGCTGAGGTGACGCCGGCCCAGGCGAAGAAGATCCTCCGGGCGCTCGTCGAGGCGGGCGTCACGGTCGTCGTGGACGGCTCGGCGGGCACCACCAGCCGCCGCAAGGTGGCCGCCGCGCGCGCCGCCACCCCGGCCTCCAAGGCGACCACCGCCAAGGCCACCCGGGCCCCCGCGGCGAAGAAGGCCGCCCCGGCCGCCCCCAAGCAGGCCGGCGAGGGCGACGCCGCCGTCCCGGCCAAGAAGGCCGCGGCGAAGAAGGCGGGCCCCGTGGCGAAGAAGGCCGCCGGCCCCGCCAAGGCCGCCAAGCCGGGCGAGGGCGAGCCCGTCGAGGGCGAGGAGATCGATCCCGCCGAGCTCGCCGCCGACATCGAGGACGTGGTGGTCGAGGAGCCGGCCGCGATGGTGCAGGCCGCCGCGACCGACGCGGCCGCCTCGGCGACCGACGGCGACTTCGAGTGGGACGACGAGGAGTCCGAGGCCCTCAAGCAGGCGCGCCGCGACGCCGAGCTGACCGCCTCCGCCGACTCGGTCCGCGCCTACCTCAAGCAGATCGGCAAGGTCCCCCTGCTCAACGCGGAGCAGGAGGTCGAGCTCGCCAAGCGGATCGAGGCCGGCCTCTACGCCGCCGAGCGCCTCCGGGCCTACGAGGAGGGCGAGGAGAAGCTCGACCGCACCTTCGAGCGCGACCTGCGCTGGATCGGCCGCGACGGCGAGCGCGCGAAGAACCACCTGCTCGAGGCCAACCTCCGCCTCGTCGTCTCGCTGGCCAAGCGCTACACCGGCCGCGGCATGGCGTTCCTGGACCTCATCCAGGAGGGCAACCTCGGCCTGATCCGCGCGGTCGAGAAGTTCGACTACACCAAGGGCTACAAGTTCTCCACGTACGCCACCTGGTGGATCCGCCAGGCGATCACCCGCGCCATGGCCGACCAGGCCCGCACCATCCGCATCCCGGTGCACATGGTCGAGGTCATCAACAAGCTCGGCCGCATCCAGCGCGAGCTGCTCCAGGACCTGGGCCGCGAGCCCACCCCGGAGGAGCTGGCCAAGGAGATGGACATCACCCCGGAGAAGGTGCTGGAGATCCAGCAGTACGCCCGGGAGCCCATCTCGCTCGACCAGACCATCGGCGACGAGGGCGACAGCCAGCTCGGCGACTTCATCGAGGACTCCGAGGCGGTCGTGGCCGTCGACGCGGTCTCGTTCTCGCTGCTGCAGGACCAGCTCCAGCAGGTCCTCCAGACGCTCTCCGAGCGCGAGGCGGGCGTGGTCCGGCTGCGCTTCGGCCTCACCGACGGCCAGCCGCGCACGCTCGACGAGATCGGCCAGGTCTACGGGGTGACCCGCGAGCGCATCCGCCAGATCGAGAGCAAGACGATGTCGAAGCTGCGGCACCCGTCCCGCTCGCAGGTGCTGCGCGACTACCTGGACTGAGCCGCCGCCGTTCAGTGTCGTCCGAGGGACCGCGCCGGGAGCATCTGCCCCTGGCCGGTCCCTCGATCACGTCCGGCGCCGGCCCGTTGCCGTCCGGAGGGGCGTGACCTTGCGCGCAGCACCGACAGCCAGGGGCCTGTGACGGCGCGTACGGCTTCGGCATGGCCATACCCAGGGCGCTTGCGCCGGGCGACCCGTCCGGGGGCTCAGCGACGCGCTCAGCGGGTTTCCGGCGGCACCGCGACGGATCCACGCGGCAGCTTCGAGATGCGCCGGGCTCACGGCCGTCACCCGGCGGGCGGGCACGTCGTTACGTGGCGAGCGGGCGGCCCCCCGGGCTTCAAGATCGCCTTCCCCGGCCTGGGCACGGACATCTTGATCAATACCGGAAAACCGAGGGTGCGGTCAACCGTCCGTGCCCTTTTGGTCACCAACCGTACATCCGCGGGTGGTGATCGGACCGTTGTGCAGAAATGATCGTTGACGTGGCACCCTTGGGGCACGGCACACTAGCCGGACCACGTGTGACTTGGATCCCCCCGGGGCACAGTGGGAAGGCTGCAACGGCCAAGGGTGTTGCACGATGGGTGAGCAGTAGCCGAGGAACATGTTCATCGGTGACGACCAGAGGAGGAAGGCGATGACCCCGACTCTCACGCCGCCGGCGGGAAGCGTGGCCGGACCAGCAGCCGATGAACGGTGCGACCGCTGCAATGCAGCCGGGAAGCTCCGTTTGACCCTGGCTGGAGGCGGCGAGCTGGTGTTCTGCGGACACCACGCCAACAGGTACGCCGAGGACCTGGTGAAGATCGCGGTGCAGTACGCGGCCGACCCGGAGTTCACGTGGCGCGGCGCGGACATGATGTCTAACTCCAACTAGATCCCCCTGACAGGCAACGAAAAGGGCGTCCCGGTGTGGGGACGCCCTTTTTCTGTGCCCTGAGAAGGCTCGCCCGGGGCGAACACCGGCCCCGCCTCCCCAAACGCCGCATTGGCTCCGCCGATGAGCAAACACCGGCAGCTGCCCGGCACAAGGACCGCACTGGGACCCCGATCCGCGGGATCTCCGGCGCCGGGCCCCGAGAACCCGCGCGGGCCCGAGACGACCGGCTACAGCGTCTGGATGGTCGCGATCCGCTCCTCGAGTTGCTCGATCGTCGCCTGCGCCGACGGCGGCCCGCCGCAGAGCCGCCGCAGCTCGGCGTGGATCTTGCCGTGCGGCAGGTTCGTGCGGTGGTGGTGGGCGGCCACGAGCGTGTTGAGCTGCCGCCGCAGCGACACCCGCCGCTCGGCCGCGCTCATCGGCGCCTCCCGGGGCGCCGGCACGGCCTCCCTGGGCTCGGCGGTGGCCGTCGCGGCGGAGCGCTTCTGGGCCGCCAGCTGGTCGGCCTGGCGCTTGTTGAGCAGCACGGCCACCTGGTCCGGGGAGAGCAGCCCGGGCAGCCCGAGATACTCCTCCTCCTCGGCGGTGCCGGTGCGGGCGCCCGTCCCGAACGAGGCGCCGTCGTAGATGACCTGGTCCAGCTCGGCGGTGGCGGACAGCGCCTCGAAGTGCTTCTCGAGCTCGCCCTCGGCCTTCTCCTCGCGCTGGGCGCGCTCGAGGAGGTCGTCGTCGAGGCCGTCCTTGTCCTTGGGGGCGCCCAGGACGTGGTCGCGCTGGGCCTCCATCTCGCTGGCCAGCCCGAGCAGGTGCGGCACGCTGGGCACGAAGACGGTGGCGGTCTCGCCGGGGCGCCGCGACCGCACGAAGCGGCCGATCGCCTGGGCGAAATAGAGCGGGGTGGAGGCGCTCGTCGCGTAGACGCCGACGGCGAGCCGCGGGATGTCGACGCCCTCGGACACCATCCGGACCGCCACCAGCCAGCGCTGCTCCGACGCGGCGAACTCGGCGATGCGCTTGGAGGCGCCGTCGTCGTCGGAGAGGACCACGACGGCCTTCTCGCCGGTGATCTCCTCGAGCAATTTGGCGTACGCCCGGGCGGTCTGCTGCTCGCTCGCGATGACCAGGCCGCCGGCGTCGGTCATGCCGTGCGCCCGGAGCTTGCTGAGGCGGTTGTTGGCGGCCCGCATGACCTGGGGCATCCAGTCGCCGCGGTGGTCCAGGGCGGTGCGCCAGGCCTGGGCGATGAGGTCCTTGGTCATCGGCTCGCCCAGCCGGGCCGCCAGCTCGTCGCCCGCGTTGGTGCGCCAGCGGGTCTCCCCCGAGTACGCCAGGAAGATCACGGGCCGGACGACGCCGTCGCGCAGGGCGTCGCTGTAGCCGTAGACGGAGTCGGAGCGGGAGCGCTGCAGCCCGTCGTCGCCCCGCTCGTACTCGACGAAGGGGATCGGGTTGTCGTCCGAGCGGAACGGCGTGCCGGTCAGCATCAGCCGCCGCTCGGCCTCCTCGAACGCCTGCTTGACGCCGTCGCCCCAGGTACGGGAGTCGCCGGCGTGGTGCACCTCGTCCAGGATGATCAGCGAGCGGCGGGTCATGGTGCGCCGGCGGTGGACCATCGGCGCCATGCCGACCTGCGCGTACGTCAGGACGGCCCCGTGGAAGTCGCGGGAGCTGTGCACGTCGGAGTTGCGGAACGCCGAGTCCAGCTGGATGCCGACCCGCGCGGCCGCCTGGGCCCACTGGGTCTTGAGGTGCTCGGTGGGGCAGACCACGGTGACGGCCTCGACGGTGCCGTCGTTGAGCAGCTCGGCGGCGATCCGCAGGGCGAACGTGGTCTTTCCGGCGCCCGGCGTCGCCACGGCCATGAAGTCGGGCGAGCGCTTGCGCAGATATTTCACCAGGGCTTTGCGCTGCCAGTCACGCAGCGAGGGGAAGGTCTCCAGGTTCGGCAACGTCGGGCTCAAGCTGCGACGACCCCTTCCACGGATCAACAAAAAACAACCCCCGCGGACTGCCGCGGAGGCGGACCCCAGCATAAACCGGAAGGCCGGTCACCCGCGGTCTACGGCACGGCCACAGGAGCCGACCAGCGGCGGCGCAGGGCGATGAGGCGTACCCCCGTCATGGCGGCCGCCGCCGCGGCCAGGGTGACCGAGTCCGCGACGTCGAGCCAGCTCAGCACGCTAACGGCCACCGCGCCACCCAGGGCGACAATGGCGTAGATCTCACGCTGGAGGACGACCGGGATCTCCCCGGTGAGCAGGTCGCGGGCCAGCCCGCCGCCGATCGCAGTGAGCATTCCCACCAGACAGGCCCCCACCGGCGGGACGCCCGCGTGCACCGCCTTCAGCGTGCCGGTGACCGTGAAGAGGCCGAGCCCGGCGGCGTCGAGGAGCAGCACCGTGCGCCGCAGCCGGTTGAGCTGCGGGTGCAACCAGAACGTCGCGAGGGCCGCCGCGATGGCGACGAGCGCGTAGCGCCAGTCGGCGAAGGCGAGGGGCGGCACCGCACCGATCACGAGATCGCGCAGGATGCCGCCGCCCAGGGCGGCCACGAAGCCGACGAACGCCACGCCGAACAGGTCGAGGCGCTTCGCGACCGCGGCACTGGCGCCGGAGGCCGCGAAGACCGCCACACCGATCAGGTCCGCGACGAGCAGACTGTAACTTCCCGTCACGGGAGGAACTCCGGTTTCGAACAGGAACGGGAGCCGGAGCTCAGTGCTGCATCGACTCGTAGATCTCCTTGCACTGCGGGCACACCGGCGAGCCCGGCTTCGGCGACTTGGTCACCGGGAAGGTCTCGCCGCACAGGGCGACCACGAAGGTGCCCATGACGGCACTCTCGGCGATCTTCTCCTTGCGCACGTAGTGGAACATGTCCGGCGCGTTGTCGGTGTCCTGCGTTTCCGGGCGCTCGAGGATCTGCGTGCTCACGGCGTCTGCCTCTCGTCAATGTGGTGCGGCACGAGTCCGCGGTCGAGGTCGGGTGTGTGTCCGCCGCGAGCCCCCCGGCTTCCGCGGCGGAAGCGTCAACCAGCAAGTCTGACACCTCACGCGTGGTCGGTCCAACGGCGGCGTCCCGGGCAGGGGCCGTACCTTGGTGATCGTGACCGAATCCACGCGGCCGCTGGGCCGCTTTGCCATCCGTTACGGCGACCACGTGACCCGGGCCCGCCGCGACGGCCGTCCCGTGGTGGCGCTGGAGAGCACCATCATCTCCCACGGCCTCCCCCGCCCCGACAACCTGCGCGTGGCCCGGGAGATCGAGCAGACCGTCCGGGACAACGGCGCCGTGCCGGCCACCATCGGCATGCTCGGCGGCGAGCTGATCGTCGGCCTCGAGGACGCGCAGATCGAGCAGCTGGCCGCCGCGGACGGCGTGGCGAAGCTCTCCGTCCGTGATCTCGCGCTCGGCGCCGCCACGGGGGCCGACGGCGCCACCACGGTCGCGGCCACCAGCGCCGTGGCCGCCGCGGCCGGGATCAAGGTCTTCGCCACGGGCGGCCTCGGGGGCGTGCACCGCGAGGCGAACACCACGTTCGACGAGTCCGCCGACCTGACAACGCTGTCGCGTACGCCGATCGTCGTGGTCTGCGCCGGGGTCAAGTCGATCCTCGACGTGGGCGCCACCCTGGAGCGCCTGGAGACCCTGGGCGTGGCGGTGGCGGGTTACGGCACGCGGCGCTTCCCGGGCTTCTTCGTCACCGACGGCGGCTTCGACGTCGACTGGCAGCTCGACACCCCGGAGCAGGTCGCGGCCACCATCGCCGCCCGCGAGGACCACGGCGCCGGCGCGGGCGCGCTCGTCCTGGGCAACCCGCTGCCGACCGGCGAGCAGCTCGACATCGACCTGCACGACCGCACGCTCGCCGAGGGCCTGCGGCTGCTCTCCCAGCACGGGATCAGCGGCAAGGCGGTCACGCCGTTCCTGCTGTCGCACTTCCACAGCAGCACCGAGGGCAGGAGCCTGGAGGTCAACGTCCGGATCATCCTGCGCAACGCGGCCCTGGCGGCACAGATCGCCGCCGCCGCGACCCCCGCGCACGCGTCCCTGGGCTTCAGCCTCCCGCAGTGAGGCCCCACGTCGTGGTCGTCGGAGACCTCGTCACGGACATCCTGGTCGAGCAGGACGGGCCGCCGGCCGCGGGCTCCGACACCGAGGCCCGGATCCGGATCTCCGGCGGCGGCCAGGCGGCGAACACGGCCGCCTGGCTCGCCCACGCCGGCGCCGAGGTGACGCTCATCGCCGCGGCGGGCGACGACGACGCGGGCCGCGAGCGGGTCGCGGAGCTGGTGGCGGGCGGCGTGCATTGCGCCGTACGCCACCACCGCGGCGCGACGACCGGCAGCATCGTCGTCCTGACGTCGCCGCACGAGCGCACCATGTTCACCGACCGGGGCGCCGCGCTGCTGCTCGATCCGGCGGACGTGACGGCGGCGATCGCCGAGGTGCCGGCCCGTCACCTGCACTTGTCCGGGTACCCCCTGCTGCACGCGGGAAGTCGCCCGGGCGGGCTTGCGGCGCTCGCCGCGGCGCGGGACAAGGGGATGACGACCAGCGTCGACGCGGCCTCGGCGGCGCCGCTGCGCGCCCTGGGGAGCTTTCTCGACCTGGTACGCGACACCGACCTGCTGCTCTGCAACACCGACGAGGCCACGGCACTCGCCGGCCCGGGCACCCCGGAGGACCAGGCCGGGGCCCTGCTCAGCCACGCCTCCCACGTGATCGTCAAGCGCGGCGAGCACGGCGCCGTGTGGCGGACGCGGTCGGGACAGACCTGGCACGGGCGCGCGGTGCCCGTGCCCCCGATCGATCCGACCGGGGCGGGTGACGCCTTCGCCGCCGGCCTGCTCCACGCCTGGCTGGGCGGGCAGGAGCCGGAAGCCGCCCTCGCCGCCGCAGCCGCGCTCGGCGCCGCGGCCGTGCACAAGGTGGGAGCGCGCCCTCAGGGCCTTCCCGGCCCGCCTGATCCCCGGGACAGGCGCTAAGGCTCGATGTCGATCGTGCGCTGCTCCCGGTGCTCCGCGCTCTCCCGGTCGAGGGCGCGCGGCCCCTGGCCGGGCTGCGGGGCGGCGGGGTGCGCCTTGCTCTTGGGCGGGCGGTCGTTGGCGATCAGGACGGCCGCCCACGGCAGGAACACCATGCCGAGGGCGCAGAACACGAGCCAGAGCGGCAGAAGGGGCGGCTGGACGCTGATGAGGATCGCCCCGGCGACGAGGCACAGGGTGCGCAGGCCCATCATCGAGACATAGCGGAGCTGGCGGCTGCGAAGCTGGTCGCCCTGGCTGCGGGCGGCATCGGTGATCAGGACCGGCCGCTCCGACTGCTTCTTCACCACTTCATCCTTGCACTGCGCGCGGACAGCGACCACCGCACTTTTCCACCGGCTTTTCGCCGGGCTTCATTCACTGACGCGCGCGGCGACCGATGGGGAAACTGTGCCGCTGCCCACCGCCGTGTCGAAACGCCGTCGCCGAGCCGGCGTCGCGCTCGTCGCCACGGTCGCGCTGATCGGCAGCTTCCTCGCGGCGGTCGCCACGCGCGGCGCCTACGAGGCCGAGCACCGCTACGCAGCGCATCTGATGGACCGTTACACGGCGGATCTGGACCGGACGATCACCACGGAGATCCAGCGGTACGGCGACACGCTCGCCGACGTCGCCACGGCCCTCGGCGCCCAGCGCGACCTGACCTCCGAGGACTTCACCTGGGTCACCACCCGGGTCAGCACGCGGCGACTACCCGGAGCCACGGCGATCGCCTTCGTGGCCGCCACGGAGGATCACGGCATCGCCGCGCTCGAGGACTACTGGGCGGGCAAGGGGGCGACCGACCTCACTCTGCAACCCGCCCGTACGGGCATCGAGCACCGCTTCACCGTCTTCACCCGCGCCTTCGACGGCCGCGACGTCGCACCGGGCCGGGACCTGGCCGGCGTGCCCTCCGCCGACGTGGCGCTCACGAGCGCGCGCGACACCGGCACCTTCGCGGTCAGCCCCGCGTACGTCCTCCCCTCCGACCTCGTCCTTCCCGCCGCCGACCGGCAGATGTCGTTCACGTTCGCGGTGCCCGTCTACTTCCTCGGCGGCACGTTCCGGGGCTGGCTGGCCATGGGCGTGCACGGGCGCGACCTGCTGACCCAGACGCTGCAGACCCAGACGTACGGCCGGGTCGCCGCGGAGCTCTCCGACGACGGCCGGGCCGTGGCCTCCTCCGGCACGCCCGCCGCCGCCCCGGCGCAGCTGAACCGGGTGACGCACATCGCGGCGGGGAACCGTACCTGGGAATTGCGGGTGCGGCCGGCCACCGCGCTGCTGCAGGAGACCGACCGCGGCCTGACCCTCAGCGCGCTGGGGGTGTCCGCGCTGATCGTGGTGCTGGCGACCGCCCTGGTGGCGCTGCTCGCCTTCGCCCGCAACCGGGCCATGGCCAAGGTCGACGCCGCCACCGCCGCCCTGCGCGAGGACCTGGCCCGGCGGCAGGAGATCGAGAACACGCTCCGCGAGCGCGAGCAGGAGCTGCAACGGCTCGCCCTGTACGACCCGCTGACCGGGCTCGCCAACCGGGCCGGCATCGACGCGCGGCTGGCCGAGGTCGTGGGCACGCGGACCGACATCGCGCTGCTGCTGCTCGACCTGGACGACTTCAAGCTGGTCAACGACGCGTACGGGCACGCGGCCGGCGACGTCGTGCTGACCGAGTTCGCGGCGGTGCTGCAGGCCGCCGTACGCGCGGAGGACGCCGCCGCCCGCATCGGCGGCGACGAGTTCGTGGTGCTTCTCACCGGGATCGCCGACGACGGTGAGGCGGTGGCCGCGGCCGAGCGCATCGCTGCGGCCGCTGCTCCGGTCGCCCTGGGCGAGGACCTGATTCCCGTCCGGGTCAGCATCGGCGTCGCCACCCCCTCGGGCGCGGAATCGCCCAAGGAGCTGCTGCGGCGCGCGGACATGGCCATGTACGAGGCGAAGCAGGAGGGCACCCACGGCGTACGGCTGCACGACCCGGCCATGACCGACCAGCGCGCCGCCGACGCCCAGCTCGGCGAGGAACTGGCCGGCGCCGTCGACCGCGACGAGCTGACGGTCCTCTACCAGCCGCTCGTCGATCTCACCGACGGCCGCCCGGTCGGCGTGGAGGCCCTCGTCCGCTGGGAGCACCCGGTCCTGGGCCTGGTGTCGCCGGCCCGCTTCATCCCCATCGCCGAGCGCACCGGCATGATCGACGCCATCGGCCTGCACGTCCTCCGCGAGGCCTGCCGGCAGATCGCCGCCTGGGGCGACGGCCTCTACGTCAGCGTCAACGTGTCACCCCGCCAGCTGCACGAGCCGGCCCTGGTCGAGCACGTCCTCGCCGCCGTGAGCCGCGCCGGCCTGGACCCCTCCCGCCTGGTGCTGGAGATCACCGAGTCGGCCCTGGTCGACGACGCGGCGGGCATCGAGATGCTGGCCGAGCTGCGCCGCCACGGCATCCGCATCGCCGTCGACGACTTCGGCACGGGCTACTCGTCCCTGCACTACCTGACCCGCCTGCCGATCGACATCCTCAAGATCGACCGCAGCTTCGTCGCCCAGCTCGACGGCACCCCGGAGGGCGCGGGCATCGCCGAGGCCATCGTCCGCCTCAGCCGCGCCCTGCACCTGACCACCGTCGCCGAGGGCATCGAGACCACCGAGCAGGCGGCCGAGCTCCAGCTGCTGGGCTGCGGCATCGGCCAGGGCTACCTCTTCGCCCGCCCCATGCCCGCCGACGAGGCGCTCAGGAGGCTGGCGTCCGCGCGGCCGCCTTCATCTCTTTCTTGAACGCCCGCACCTTCGCCAGCGACGCCTCGTCCACGATGTCGGCCACGGACCGGTGGGCGCCCTCCTCGCCGTACGCCCCGGCCGCCTCCCGCCACCCGGGCGGCTGCACGCCGTACTGCTTGCCCAGCAGCGCGGCGAAGATCTGCGACTTCTGCTTCCCGAAGCCGGGCAGCGCGGCGATCCGCTTGACCAGCTCCTTGCCGTCGGCAGCCCCCTCCCACAGGTTCCGCGCGTCGCCGTCGTAGGTCCCGACCAGCGCCCGGCACACCTCCTGCACCCGCCCGGCCATCGCCTTGGGGAAACGGTGCAGCGCCGGCGGCTCCGCGAAGATCGCCACCAGCGCCTCGGGGTCGAACCCGGCCAGCTCCTCCGCGGTGGGCCGGTGCCCGAGCCGCTGCGCCAGCACGGAGGGCGACGTGAACGCCTTCTCCAGCGGAATCTGCTGGTCGAGCACCATCCCGATCAGCAGCGCGAGCGGGTCCGTCGAGAGCAGCTCGTTGGCCTCGGCGGGAATGGGCAGGGAGAGCGTCATGCCCGCATCCTAGAAGGCAGTGCGGAAGGGGCCGACCGACGCGGCAGAAGATGTACATATTGATGTACCATTAGCGCCATGAGTCTGCAGGAAGTCCTGGGTGTCGCCGAGGCGCGCAAGCGGCTGCCCGACCTGCTGGCCGGCTTCAGCCGGGGCGACGGTGAGTCGGTGTTCCTCGGCGCCCACCGCAAGGCGGTCGGCGTCCTCGTGCCGGTGCAGGTCTACGACGAGCTGCGGGGCGAGCGGGAGCGAGCGGCCGACGACGCCCTCGGATCGCTGCGGGCCGAGGGGCTCGAGCCCTCCTCGGTGGCGGCCGAGCTGGCCGGCCTCTTCGCCCGCGGCCGCCTCACCGCGAGCCAGATGGAAGCGATGCTGCTGGCCTATCACCGCGCCGGGTGAGTTGACCAGTCCCCGGCCGCAAGAGCGCTCGGCATGGATGACCCCGCCACCACCGACCCGTATGTCGACGGACGCGGCATTCTCGTCAACAAGCTGGGCATCACCTCAGCGAGCGCGCTCCGCCGGGCCGAGGCGGACCTGAGCCTTGCCGCCCTGCTGCGCCTCGCCATCCGCCCCCTGCCCGGCCGTTACGATCTCGATCACCTTCGGCAGTTCCACCGGCAAATCTTCGGCGCGGTCTATCCCTGGGCCGGCGAGCTACGCACCGTCGACCTCGCCCGGACCAGGAACGACCTCTTCTGCCGATGGGTCTTCCTCGAGTCCTCCGCGGCCGGCATCTTCGGCGAGCTCGCGGCGGAAGGTCTGCTCACCGGACTCCCCCGCGGCACCTTTGTGGCCCGGCTGGCGCACTTCTACGGCGAGATCAACGCCCTCCATCCGTTCCGCGAGGGCAACGGCCGGACGCAGCGCGCCTTCCTCGGCCAGCTGGCACGCGAGGCGGGCTGGCGGGTCGCGTGGAGCACCCTCGACGCCGCGGGGAACGACCGGGCGTCGGCGGCTTCCCTGCACGGTGACGAAGAGCCCTTGCGCGTCCTGCTCGACGAGCTTGTCCGACCCCTCTGAGCAGGTGCCCGCGGCGCCGGTGGCCGACGTTTGCCGACCGGCGGTGCGGGCAACCTTGCGACCATGAGTGACAAGGACGAGATCACCCACGGCGAGTACGGCGACAGCGTCATCGAGGAGCCGAACAGCTACCGGCCCGAGAAGGGCGACGACGAGGGCGACCTGTCGAGCACGTACGCGGCCGGGACCGACCCGGAGCAGCTACGCAACGGCGGGCCGGGGCCCGCGGGCGGCGGGGTGATGACGACCACCGGCGGGACGGCCGGGCCGAACAGCTTCCGGCAGCCCGCCCGGCACGGGGCCGGGGTGGCGCCGACCACGACCGGGGACGCGACCACGGGCAGCATGGACGCGCCGACCGACGGGGCGACGAGCGACGCCACGTCGAACTCTGTCGATTAATCTCCGCGAGGCCGGCCCGGCGCAGCACCGGGGCGCTATGGTGCGCCCATGCGAGGGCCGCTGATCGCCTCCGGACGGGAGGCGGACGTCTACGAGTACGGCGCCGGGAAGGTGCTGCGGCGCTACCGGCGGGACGCGGACGTGACCGGCGAGGCGGACGCCATGCGTTACCTCGCCGGGCAGGGCTATCCGGTGCCCGAGGTGTTCGAGGCCGCGGGCGCCGACCTCGTCCTGGAGCGGCTGACCGGCCCGACCATGGCGCAGAGCCTGATCGCCGAAGAGCTGAGCATCGCCGAGGGCGCCGCACTGCTGGCCGATCTGCACCGGCGCCTGCACGCCATCGAGCCCGAGCCCGGCGTCTGCGTGATCCACCTGGACCTGCACCCCGAGAACGTCCTGCTGACCGGGCGCGGGCCCGTCGTCATCGACTGGTGCAACGTCCGGCTCGGGGACGGCGACTTCGACCTCGCCCTGACCGCGCTGATTCTCGCCGAGGTCTCGCTCTGGGAGCATCCGTTCGCGGCCGGCGCCGGGGAGCTGCTCGAGGCGTTCAAGGCGGTGGCTCCCGGCGACCCGCGGCGGCTGCTGGACGACGCCGTGGCGCTGCGCAGCGGGCAGACGAACACCCTCACCGCCGGCGAGATCGGCAATCTCACGGCTGCCGCTAGGCTGGTACGCCGATGAGAGCACTGATACAGACAGTCAGCCGAGCCAGTGTCACCGTCGCCGACGAGGTGGTCGGGGAGATCAAGGACGGGCTGCTCGTGCTGCTCGGGGTGACGCACACCGACACCCCGGCGACCGCCGAGACGATGGCCCGCAAGGTGCACGAGCTGCGGCTCCTCGACGGCGAGCGCAGCGCCGCCGACGCCGGAGCGCCGATCCTGGTGGTCAGCCAGTTCACGCTCTACGGCGACGCGCGCAAGGGCCGGCGCCCCACGTGGTCGGCCGCCGCACCCGCCGAGGTCGCCGAGCCGCTGGTCGACGCCGTCGTGACGGCCCTGCGGCAGCGCGGTGCGACCGTGGAGACGGGCCGATTCCGGACCCACATGCTCGTCGAGAGCGTGAACGTGGGCCCGACGACCGTACTCCTGGAGCTCTAGAAAAAGCCGCGGCGCTGCGCCGACTGGGTGAGCCAGTTGTTCAGCTGCGCCGTCCAGTCCACCTGGTCGACCGTCTGATAGTCGACGTCGAAGCGGCCGAAGGCGTCGTGCCCCTCGGTGAACAGGCCGCCGCGCTTGTCGATCTCCAGGACCACCTGCAGCTGGTAGGGGGTCGGGATGAAGGTCACCTCGAGCTGGTTGATGCCGCCGGCGAACTGCGACGGCGGATAGAACTCGATCTCCTGGTAGAACGGGAGCTG
>NZ_JAUQWH010000182.1 GCF_030757795.1 Actinoplanes oryzae | reverse complement strand
GCCACGAGCCGGCGCAGGCGGGTGTGCTCGGGCGGGTCCATGCCGAGGATCGAGCCCACGGTGGCCTGACCGAGGCCCGTGTCGGGCAGGTTCAGCTCGGGGTTGCTCGCCTCGGCGCGGCTGAAGCGCGGGTCCACCAGGACCGTGCGCACGTCCTGATAGCGGGTGACGACCCAGCCCGTCCGGCCGTCGGCCGTCCGGAACGGCGCGACCGGCTCGGAGCTCTGCAGCGCGCTCAGCGTCCGCGACGGATGGAAGATCGACTCGGCCGGCGGGAAGGGAAAGGTCAGCGACTCGGGCATCGGAACCACCTCCGCCGGTCAAGCTATCGAAAATTACCGATCAATGGACGGCATGCTGTCCACATTGCTGGTTCCCGGAGGTGTCTACCGGGCGTAGCGTCGCCCTCACCATGAGCGCCCAGATAGCCCTCTCCATCTTCGACAGCGCCGGCAACCCGCACTACAGCGGCGGCGGGCCGGTCGTCGTCCACGAGGTCGCCAGGCAGCTGGCCCGGGACTACGACGTGGTCGTCTACACCGCCGCCTATCGCGGCAGCCGCTCCGGCGTGCGCGACGGCGTCCGCTACGTGCACCTGCCCGTCGGCTGGGCCGGGCCCCGCGGCGGCCAGCTCCTCTTCCAGCTCCTGCTGCCCTTCGTGGCCCTGCGCAGCCGGCCCGCGGCATGGATCGAGACGCTCTCCCCGCCCGTCTCGGCCAGCCTGCTGCCGGTCCTGTTCCGCCGTCCGGTCGTGGCGCTGGTGCAGCTGCTCACCGGCGCCGACATGGCCCGCCGCTACCGGCTGCCGTTCCCGCTCGTGGAGCGCCGCCTCCTGCGGCTCTACCGGCACTTCGTCGCCCTCAACGACGCGGACGCGCGCACGATCCGCCGGTACGCCCCGGGGGCCACCTGCCACGTCATCCCCAACGGCGTGCACCGGCCGGTGCTGGAACGCGCTGACATCGGTTCCGGGACGTTCCTGTTGTTCCTGGGCCGCATCGACGTGGAGCAGAAGGGCCTCGACCTGCTGCTGGCCGCGGTGCGCCGCGAGCCGCCCGGGTTGCCGCTGGTGATCGCCGGGTCCGGGCAGCCGGCCGAGGAGCGCAAGCTGCGCCGGCTGCTCGGGGCCCCCGGATCGGACGTCGTCCTGGCCGGCCGGGTGAGCGGCGCGGAGAAGGAGCGGCTGATCCGCTCGTGCGCGGTCGTGGTCGTGCCGTCGCGGGTGGAGTCCTTCAGCCTCAGCGCCCTGGAGGCGATGGCGCACGGCAAGCCGGTGGTGCACTTCGACCTGCCGCAGCTGCGCTGGATCGGCGACGACTGCGCGGTCCGGGTGCCGGCTTTCGACGTCGGCGGGCTCGGCCGGGCGCTCGGCGAGCTGGCCGCCGACCCAAGCCGGCGGGCCGCCCTGGGCCGGTGCGGCCGCGAGCGCAGCCGTGCGCACGACTGGACCGTCCTCGGGAACCGCTACCGGGCGGTGCTGAAGGCGGTCCTCGAGTAGTAGACCTCCGGGACGGCCGGGATGACACCGTCCGGGAAGAGGCCGTCCACCTGGGTGCGGTAACCCCGGATCAGCTGCGCCTTGCGGGCCGTCTGCCGGGTCCAGGAAACCGGTTCCAGGTTGTTCCGGGAGATGAAGTCGCGGTCGGGCGGATGCGTGCGGTCGTAGGGGAAGTCGGAGTAGTGCACGAGGTGCCCGGGCAGGCGCATGGCAGCCGCGCGGGCGAGGAGATGATCGACGTGCCGGCCGACACCGAGCGGGCACAGGACCACACCGCCGTCCGCCGGCAGGGCCGCCACGATGTCGTCGACGAGCGGGCGGTCGCCCCGCGCCACCCGGCCCCGGGCGATGTCGTAGCGGTAGGTGGGGTAGCGGTGCGTGAGCTCGGGGAGGACCAGGCGGGACCGGCGCCGGCGGAACAGCGCGTCGGGAAATCCCAGGTGGACGACGCGGCAGCCGAGTCCGGACAGCACCTCACGGTCCTCGCGCCGCCGCTCGGCGTACAGGGCCTGGGCGTCGTTCCCCGCCAGGAAACGCCGGGCCGCGAGAGTGTGCGGCGGAGGGCCGGCGGTGGTGAAGACCGTCGCCACGGTCACCGGGCAGCGCGGCGCGGCGGCGGTCAGGAAGGCGCCGCAGGACAGCACCGCGTCGTCGAGGTGGGGCGAGACGACCAGCACCGGCGTGCCGGCTTCGAGGAATCTGTTCATCCGCGGGGCACTCCGTCGGAACATCGAGCGACGACAATGTCGGCATGGAAGCTGTGCTGTTGGTGGGCGGGCAGGGGACACGGCTGCGGCCGCTGACCGAGACCACGCCGAAACCGATGCTGCCGCTGGCCGGGATCCCGTTCGTCACCCACCAGCTCGTGCGGGCCCGCGAGGCCGGCGCCGGGCACGTGGTGCTGGCCACCTCGTACAAGGCGCAGATGTTCCGCGACCACTTCGGCGACGGCGAGCGGCTGGGGCTCGCCCTCACGTACGCCGTGGAGGACGAGCCGCTGGGCACCGGGGGAGCCGTGCGCAACGCCGCGAACCACCTGCGGGGCGCCGGGCCGGTGGTGATCCTCAATGGCGACGTGCTGGGCGGACTGGACCTGGGTGCGCTGCTCGACCGGCACCGGCGGTACGACGCCGATGTCACGCTGCACCTGCGCCGCGTGCCCGACCCGGCGGCGTACGGGGTGGTCACCACCGGCCCGGACGGCGCCGTGCGGGCGTTCGAGGAGAAGACCGAACGGCCGCCCACCGACCAGGTCAACGCGGGCACGTACGTCTTCTCGCGCGCCGCCCTCGACGAGATCCCCGCGGGGCGGGTGGTCAGCCTGGAGCGGGAGACGTTCCCGGCGCTGATCGGCGCGGGGCGGCGGGTGCAGAGCCTGCACGACGAGGCGTACTGGCTCGACATCGGGACCCCGGCGGCGTACGTGCGGGGCAACTGCGACCTGGTGACCGGGCTGGCGCCGTCCGCCGCCCTGCACGGCGGCCCGGCCGAGTGCCTGGTGCTGGACCAGGCCGAGGTGGGCGAGGGGGCGGCCCTGAGCGGGGGCACGGTGGTGGGCCGGCGCGCGCGGGTCGGGCCGGGCGCGCGGGTGCACCGCAGCGTGCTCTTCGACGACGCCCGCGTCGGCGCCGGTGCCCGGCTCAGCGGCGTGGTGGTGGGCCGCGGCGCCGTGGTCGGCCCGGGGGCGGTCCTGACGGACGTCATGCTGGGCGACGGGGCCGGCGCAGCAGCCAGGTGACGGCCGCGGCCAGCGACGGCACGGTCGCCGTGGCCGCAGGGTCCGGGGCCGGGGCGAGCCGCACCGTGGTGCAGCCCGCCGCCGTCCCGGCCGCCACGTCCGAGCCGCTGTCACCGACCATCACGCTGCGGCGCAGGTCCACACCGGGATGCTCCAGCGCGACCCGGTGCAGCAGGCCGGGCAGCGGCTTGCGGCAGTCGCACGCGCCGATCTCGTGCACGCACGCATAGACGCCCTCCAGCTTCACGCCCGCGGCGCCGAGCACGTCCAGCATCCGGGCGTGCACGGCGTCGAGGTCCCGTTCCGTCATGACGCCGCGGGCCACCCCGCGCTGATTGGTCACCACGAAGACCGGGATGCCGGCCGTACGCAGCTGCCGCACCGCCGCGGCCACGCCGGGCAGCAGCGTGAACCGCGCGGGTGTGGTGATGTACTCGCCCTCGGGCGCCTTGACGTTGAGGGTGCCGTCGCGGTCGAGCAGGACGGCGGACCAGCGCGTCACGGCCGCGGGTGGACGGCGGACTCGACGATCTCGCAGATGGTGTGCCCGACCGCCATGTGACACTCCTGCACCCGGGCGGTGTCGGTCGACGGCGCCCGGAACGTGAAGTCGGCGAGGCCCGCCAGCTCGCCGCCGTCCGCGCCGGTGAAGGCCACCGTGGTGATGCCCATCCCGGCGGCCTGCCGCACCGCCTGCACGACGTTGCCCGAGTTGCCGCTGGTGGACAACCCCACGAGCACGTCGCCGGGGCGGCCCAGCCCGGCCAGCTGCCGGGCGAAGGTCTGGTCGTAGCTGTAATCGTTGCCGATCGCGGTCATCGCCGCCGTGTTGCTGGCTAGGCAGTAGGACGAGAGCGACGGGCGGTCGTACCGGAAGCGGCCCAGCAGCTCGGCGGACAGGTGCTCGGCGTCGGTCGAGGAGCCGCCGTTGCCGCAGAAGAAGACGGTGCGCCCGTTGCTCACGCAGCCGACCACCGCGGTGGTGATCTCGTCGAGCAGGTCCATCAGGTCGTCGTCCTTGGTGACCCGGTGCTTGGTGTCGGCGCTCTCGTCGATGCGGTCGCGCAGGACTGAGGTGTAGGTCATCGCGGGCTCCAGGTGCTCAGGCCGGTGGGGCAGAACGTGATCTCGTCCACGGTCATGTCCAGGGCGGTCAGGGCGGCGGCCACCTGGCGCTTACGGTCGAACTCGCAGTAGAGCAGCATGAAGCCGCCCCCGCCGGCCCCGGTGATCTTGCCGCCGAGGGCGCCCGCCGCGCGCGCCGCCGCGTACGCCTCGTCGATGTAGGCCGTGCTGATCCGCGGGCTGATCCGCTTCTTCTGCTGCCACGCCTCGTCGAGCAGCGCCCCGAAGTCGCGGAGCCTGTTCTGCAGCAGGGCGTGCTTCATGGCGGTCGCGAGCTGCTTCTGCGCCCGCAGCCCCTCGACGGTGTCCCGCTCCGCACCGGCGAGCCGGGCCGACTGGTCGGCGATGATGTTGTCCGAGGCGCGGGTGCGGCCGGTGAAGCAGAGCAGCAGGTTGTGCTCCAGCTCCGCGACGGTGTCCTCGCTGATGCGCAGCGGGTTGACGACGACGTGGTCGCCGCCGAGGAACTCGATGTAGTTGAAGCCGCCGAAGGCCGCCGCGTAGTGGTCCTGCTGGCCGCCGCGGATGCCCAGGTCGTGCCGTTCGAGGCGGTGGGCGGTGCGGGCCACCTGGTAGGCGTCCATCCGCAGGCCGTACCGGTCCCGCAGCAGGCCGACGAGGGCGACCATGACCGCCGAGGAGGAGCCGAGCCCCGAGCCGGGCGGCGCGGAGCTGTGCATGCGCAGGTCGTAGCCGTCGCGCTCCCCGCCGGCCAGCTCGCCGAGGTGACAGGCGGCCGCCTTGGCGAGGTCGAGCTCGCCGTCGAGGGTCAGGCGCTCGTCGACGCCGAAGCTCAGCGACACGCCGAGGTCGTCCGAGGCGACGTGGATCGCGCCGCCGGGACGCGGGGTGAGGCTGCCGTACGCGTACCGGGCGATCGTGGCCGAGAGCACGGCACCGCCCTCGGTCTCGGGGAAGGGCGCGACGTCGGTGCCGCCGCCGGCGAAGCTGATCCGCAGCGGGGCCTTCGCCCGCAGGGTGAGGGCCCGGGTGTCGGCGCCGACGGGGGCGTGTTCCGGGGCGGGCCGGGGATCGGTGGTGAGCAAGCTGGGCACGGGACTCCCTAGGAGTTCAGGCGGCGGAAGATTTCCACGTGCCGGGCGGTGGCGGCCTCGACCGACATCTCCCGGGCGCGGGCGAGGCCGGCCCGGGCCAGCCGGTCCAGCAGTGCGTCGTCGGTGGCGAGCCGCTTGAGCGCGTCGCGCAGGGCCTCGGCGTCGCCCGGCGGCACGAGCAGCCCGCTGGGGCCGGCCACTTCGCGGACGCCGGGGAGGTCGCTGGCCACCGGCACGCAGCCGGCCGCCATGCCCTCGCCCAGCACCAGCCCGTACGCCTCGGCGGTGGTCAGGCTCGGCAGCACGATGACGTCGTGGGTGCTGTAGGCCGCCCACAGCTCGGCGTCGCTGACCCGGCCCCGGAGCGTCACCCCGGGCAACCCGGCCGCGCGGGCCTCCAGCCGCGCCCGCTCGGGGCCGTCGCCGATCAGCGTCGCGGTGACCCCGGGCAGGTCGTCCACGGCGTCGATCAGGACCTGGCCCCCCTTGTACGGCCGCAGCTGCCCGACGAACAGCACCCGCAGCACGCCCTCGGGGCGAGCGGGGCGCGGCAGCACCCGGCGGGTCTCGACGCCCCACCGCACGATCTCGACGGGCGGGCCGGACCGGGTCACCATCCGGTCCCGGTAGGACTCCGAGCTGACCAGGATCACGTCGGCCAGCCGGGCGATCCGGCGGTGCAGCCGGTTGTAGAGCGCGCACGCGCGGCCCCAGCCCGGGATCGCCAGGTCGCTGTGGTGGGTGTAGACCACGTGCGGGCGCCGGCGCATCGTGGCGGCCAGCAGCAGGAACGCGTCGCTCATGGTGGGCACCGGGCCGTGCACGTTGACCACGTCGTAGCCCGCGAGCCGGCGGCGGAAGGCCGGCCAGCGCAGCGCGAAGCCGGAGAACCGGAACTCGCGCCGCACGATGCGCGGGAAGTCGGCCCGGCTCACCACGTCGACGTGGTGCCCGGCGGCGGTGAGGCTGCGGCTCAGGTTGCCCATGGACGTGGCGATGCCGCTGACGACCGGCGCCACCTCGGAGGTGAAGACGAGCACGCGCAGCGGACCGTCCGGTGTGGATCGCCGCGGGGGGTCGTCGCGGCGCAGCTGGCGGACGTGACGCAGGAAGCGGCGGCCCTCGGCGAGACCCGATTTGGAGGCGCCCTGGGCCCGCCGCCCGAACGTGTACTCGACCTCGTCGAGGGCGTGCCACCGGCCGCGGACCAGGATCTCCAGCAGGATCTTGTAGCCGAGCGGGCGCAGCGGCACGCCGTCGACCACCTCGCGCCGCACCGCGAAGAAGCCGCCGAGCGGGTCGGTGGAGACGCGGGTGCGCGGCAGGACGGCGTGGGCCAGCCGGCGGCAGCCGCGGGACACCAGCTGCCGGTAGCGGCCGTGCAGCCCGGCGGCGGAGCCCCGGCCGCGGTAGCGGGTGCCGACGGCGATGTCGGCGTGCCCGGTCAGCAGCGCGTCCACCAGGCCGGGGACGGCCTCGGGCGGGTGCTGCAGGTCGGCGTCCATCACCACGAGCAGGCCGGCGGTGGTCGCGGCGAAGCCGGCGAGGACCGCTCCGCCCAGGCCGCCCTCGCGGTGGCCGGGCGGGCGGTGCACGTAGGAGATCCGGGGGTCGCTCGCGGCCAGCTCGGCCAGCCGCTGGGGGGTCTCGTCGTCGGAGTCGTCGACGAACACCAGTTCCCAGCTCCGCCCGGTGAGCGCGGAGCCGATCGTCCGGGACAGCGGTCCGACGCTGCCCGCCTCGTGACGGGTGGGCACAATGACGGCGATCCGCTCGGAGCCCGGCGGTGCGCCGGCTGATTCCGGGCGAATTCCGGGCCCCGGTCGCGGCACGGTCTGATACACGACAGTTCCTCACGTCAGCAATGGATCTTGTTGGACTCGCATTGACGTACGTGACTACCTATGGCGGCGTGGAAATGTTTTGGCTCCGGGTCCGGGCGGTGGATCGGACCGCCCGGACGACCAATGTGGACGACGCGGCTGTCGTCGGGAAGTCATGCTAGGGGCTGCGCCCGGTGAGTGAAAGCGCACGTCCGAGGGGTCGCCCGATCGAGGATGCCCGATATGCCGCCCCTGCGGGGCGAATCGGTACCTTTGTCGGCGCCCCGGATGTCCACTATGGCGGGTTGTTCAGCACCAGAATTGGATCAACCGTTCGGACCGTTTATACCGGCTCCGCCGCGCCGCACATTTCCGTTCTGCGAACACGGTGAACCCGCCCAGAACGCGATGTGTCGGCGCTGTTTCGATTCGCTTTCGCGTCATGTCCGCGAAGCGCCCGGGAAATTGATCAACCGGAAATGGCGCGCAGGGCGCCGAGCATCCGGGCCGCCGTCACGTCCCATGTGTTCTTCTTCACCTGCCGGTGCCCGGCGGCGATCAGACCGGCCCGGGCGGCGGGCTCGCGGACCCGCAGGATCGCCTCCGCCCACGCCCGCGGCGCGTCCGGCGGCACCAGCACGGCGGCGTCCCCGGCGATCTCCCGGAACACCGGGATGTCGCTGGCCACCACGGGCACGCCCGCCGCCATCGCCTCGAGCAGCGGCAGCCCCAGACCTTCGATCAGCGACGGGTAGCCGAAGGCGGCGGCGCCCGCGTACAGGCTGTGCAGCTCCTCCTCGCTGACCCGGGGCAGGTGCCGGATCCGGTGCGCCACGCCGAGGTCGGCGGCCAGGGCGGGCACGGGGTCGGGGAACCGCGGGTCGACCGTGCCGACCAGCACCAGGTGATGGTCCTCCGGCAGGTGCGCCAGGGCCCGGACCAGCGCGGCGACGTTCTTGTGCGGGCGCCGGGCGCCGACCTGCAGCACGTACGTCTCCGGCAGGGCCTGCCCCGCGATGCCGGCCACGGGCCGGGCCCCCCGCGCGAAGTCCTCCGCCACGCCGCCGGGCACCACCTGCCAGTCCGGCACCCGGACGCGATAGATGCGCTCGATGTCGCGCGCCGACGCGACGCTGCGGGTCAGGACCCGGTTGGTGCGCACCATCACCGCGGTGTGCAGCATGTAGAGCAGCCGGGTGCGCCGGTCGGGCGCGAAGCGGGCGTCGGCCTCCATGATGCAGTCGTGCACGAAGGTGCACTTGCGGCCGCCCCCGGCCACCGGGCCACCCAGGCTGTAGGGCGACATCGTCACCGTGGCCCCGGCCCGGCGCAGGACCCCCGGCCAGCGCACCCACTGCAGCGGCGAGGTCAGCGGCAGGTCGAAGTGCGCCCGCCGGTAGCCCAGCCCCTCGATCAGGCCGTCGATGTCGAAGCGCCGCGACTGCTGCCCCGGCCGCACGAAGACGGTGACGTCGAACTCGCGCGTGCCGCCCAGCTCGCGCAGCAGCATCTCGGCGAAGCGCCCGATGCCGTGATAGTCGTCGGACAGCACCCGGCCGTCCACGGCGAGATGCTCACGCTTCGATGCGGTCATGTCGGTCAGCTCCTCAACCGGTAAGCTGGCTCCTGCGACAGCGGAATGGATCGCCCCGCCTTTTGTACCAGTGACCGGGCAGGGTTTCCCTGGCGCGGCGCGGCCGTCGACGGTTCTCCCCACCGCTCGAAGGGTCCACCCCATGATGAATCTCACCGGCCGGCGCAGCGCGGCCGGCGGTGGCGTCGTGCTGATCCTGCGTTTCGGGCTCGGCGCGGTGCTCAACTACGGCTTCGGCGTCGCCCTGGCCTGGCTGCTCACCCCGGCGGAGTTCGGGGCGGTCAGCGTGCTGCAGAACGTGCAGTTCCTCTGTGCCATGGTGCTGTCGGCGGGCTTCCCGTGGGTGCTGGCCGCGACGATCGCTAAGGAACCCGACCACCGCGTCGTCGCCGCGACCTACCGGGCGGCCTTCCTCGGCAACATCGTCCTCGGCGCGGGGCTGGCCGCTGCCTTCGCCGCCGCCCAGCTGTCCCTGACCGTGGTGCCCGCGGCCTCGGCGGTCACCGTCGCCTGTGTCACCGCGATGATCGCCGTGCTCGGGCTGACCAGCGCCCTGGGCGGGGGACTGCAGGGCGAGCGGCGCTTCGACGGCTACGGCGTCATGCAGATCTCCGAGATCGCCGTCAAGGTGGCCGTGTCGGTGCTGGTCGTCGGCGTGCTGGGCCTCGGGGTCGGCGGCGTGGCGGTCAGCTTTCTGACAGGCGCGGTGCTGTCCGCGCTGATCGGCGTGCGGGCGCTCGCCGACCGGCTCCCCGGCCGGGGCCCGGTGGCCTGGCGCCGCACGGGCGCCCGGGCGGTCTCCGTGGGGCTGGCCAGCTCGGCCTTCGGCGCCGTGCTCGCGGTCGACGTCATCGCGCTCAGCGTGCTGGGGCAGGGTCACGGCGTCACGGCGGCCGACGTCGCGCTCTACCAGGCGGCCATGGTGCTGGCCCGCGCGCCCTTCTTCGTCGGCGACGCGCTGAGCAACGCGGTCTTCCCGTTCATCGCGGGCGCGCGCGGGCGCGACGAGGTCGACGGGTGGTTCCGGGCGGCGTTCCGCTGGCTGCCGCTGGCGCTGCTGCCGGTGCAGATCGTGCTGATCGTGGCGCCCGGGCCGGTGCTGGGCGCGCTGTTCCCCCCGCACTATGCCCAGGCGGCCGGGGTGCTGCGCTGGCTGACGGTCGGGACCGTCGGGCTGATCGCGATGGACGTGCTGCTCAAGACCCTGAACGCCCGGGAGGTGGGCGCCGTGGCCCGGTGGGTGCCCGTGGCGCTGGCGGCCGAGGTGCTCGCGCTCGTCGTCCTCGTGCCGCGGTGGGGAGTCACCGGGGCGGCTGTCGCCTTCGTCGCCGGCACGTGGGCGGGCGCCGCGGCCCTGGCGCGGATCTACCTGCGCGAGTACCGCCCGCAGTGGTTCGACCGGCGGACCGTCCTGCGCTACCTGCTGGCCCTGGTGCCGCTCGGAGGACTGCTGGCGGTCGCCGATGCGGCGTCGCCGCTGCTCGCGCTCGCCGCGATCGGGGCCGGCCTGGTGCTCTACGCGGTGGCGGTGGTGCGGTTGCGCCTGCTGCGCGACGACGACATCGTCCGGGTCCGGAGGCTCCTGCGGCGGCACCGGGTGGTGCGGCCGTGACCGCCCGCCGGGTCGCCCCGCTGGCCGCGGGCTGCGGTGCCGTGGCGGCCTTCTTCCTGCTGTGGAACCTCGACCGCAGCCCCGACACCCAGTACGACGAGGTGGTCTACAGCCGGGCGGATCAGGCCGTCGCCCAGGACTGGTCGCTGACCTGGACGAACCGGCCGCTGTTCGTGCACCCGCCGCTGTCCTTCCTCGCCCAGGCGGCGTGGCTGCGGGTGCGGGGCAGCCACGACCGGCCGCTCATCGACGTCATCACCGACACGCGGTTGCTGGCCGCGCTCGTCACGGTGGTCAACGTGGTGCTGATCGCGTTGCTGACCTACCGGCTCGCCCGCGCGGCGGGAGCGCGTACCCGGATGGTGCTGACCGGGGTGACCGCCCTGCTCGCCGCGACCGACCCGGTGCTGCTGCGCTTCGGCCGGATGGCGATGATCGAGCCGTTCGCCCTGCTCGCGTGTCTGGTCACCCTGCACCTGGCGATGACGTTGCACGCGCGCCGGTCGCGCTGGTTCGTGCCCGCGGTGGGCCTGGCCGGCGGGCTGACCCTGCTGACCAACGAGGTGGGCGTGTTCATGCTGCTCACCCCGCTGGTGTACGCCCTGCTGAGCCGTGACCTCGCGTTCGCGCGCCGCTGCGTGGCCGCCCTCGCCGCCGCCCTGGCCCTGTGGTCGGTCTTCGTCGTGTGGGCCGTGCAGCTCGGCCTGCTCGGCAGCTTCGCCGAGGCCAAGTTCGTCACGTTGCAACGGCTGCTCGGCGCGGTGCAGATCACCGGCTGGAACCGGCCCGGGGTGTCCTTCCTGGACGGATTGGCCGGGCAGCTGGGCCAGTACGCGGCCTCCTACGTCGTCCTCGCCCTCGGCGCGCTGGCCACGCTGTGGCTGCTGCTGCACCGCAACGACGACGCGTTCCGCTGGGTGTTCGCGTGGCTGATCACCAGTTACGCCTTCGGCGCGTGGACCGTGCTGCTCGGCACCCTCAACGAGCAGTTCTTCGTGTACGTGATCCCGGCCGCGCTGGTCGGCACGGTGCTCGTCGCGTTTTCGGCGCTGCGCGTCCGGCGCTGGCGTGCCGGTGTCGCCTGGGCGCTGCTCGCCCTCGTGCTGATCCCCGCCGGGGCGAGCTGGCTGCGCTTCTCCGCCACCCGCAACGACGGGCTGGCCCGGCTCACGGACTACGTCGCGGCGCACGTGCCACCGTGTGCGGCCTTGAACGCCACCGGGGACGCGGATCGTTTCGAGCTGCTGTTCCCCGGGCGGCCGATCACCACGTACGCCACGGGGCCGGGGGCGCTCGCGCACGGGGTCACCCTCTTCGTCCTCAGCGACAAGGACGCGGGGATGCGGTTCGGCACCTCGAGCCCGCAGCTGAACGCGTGGGTGCGGGCGCACGGGGTCCGGCTGGCCGAATACCCCAGCGCCACGTACCGGGGGCTGTCGCTGTGGCAGGTCACCCCGGAAGCCCACGACCCGGTGGCCGGGGTGGAGCGGATGCCCGGCGGCGACTTCGTGGTGACGACGGGGTCCCGGTGCGGCGGGCACGCGGTGACCGGTGCTCTCGCCGACAGGTGGACGGCGCTGGGCGGCAAGGGGATGACAGGGCCGCCCCTGACGGCGAGGTTCTCCGCCGGCGCCGGCAACCGGCAGGTGTTCAGCGGGGTGGTGCTGACCGACGGCCCGGCGGCCGCTGCGCCGCTCGTCGCCGCGCTCGCCGGGCGCGCTCCGGAGGCGTACCGGGCAGCGGGGTTGCCACCGCTGACCGCGACGGGCGCGGCCCTGGGCGACCCGGCCATCGCCGCGGCCGCGCGCGGGGGTCTGCTGGGATCCCCGCTCGGGCCGCCCGCCACCATGCCCGGCGGGGTCGTGCGGCAGGCCTTCGCCGGGGGAGTGCTGGAGCACGCGGCCGGGTCGGACCAGGTGCGGCTGAGCCCGATCGGCCCGCTGCTGCTCGACGCCGGCCTGGTGACGCCGCCGGCGCCGGCCCGGCAGCCCGAGGTCCCGCCGCCGCTGCCGGTCGAGACGGAGCCCGCCCAGCCGACCAGCGTCGAGCCGTTCGTGTGGACGCTTGCCGCGGCTGTCCTGCTGCACCTGCTCATCTCCCTGCTCGTGCGGCGTCGGCTCGCGCCGGGCTCCGCGCCGGTGTCCGCGTCTGCGGGACCGGTCGCGCGGCGTGCCGTGGTCATCCGCCTGGGTGCCCTGGGCGTGATGCTGGTTCTGGCGCTCGCCGCGCGGGCCGTGCTGCATGAGGAGCCGTCCCCGCTGCCTGCGCTGCCGCATGCCGCGACGGTGCTGCCCGGGGTGGTGCGCACCGGCCAGCCCGCGGAGGCGGACCTGGTCCGGCTCCACGAGGACTACGGCGTCCGCGCCATGATCGCCGTCGACGGCCGGGACGACTCCACGCTGTCGGGCGCGGAGGAAGGGGCGGCCGCGGAGAGCGCCGGCATCCGCTTTCTCGGGCTGCGCACCGGCGACTCCGGGGTCCTCTCCGCCGCTCAGGTGACAGCGATCGCCGAGGTGCTCCGGGACTCGCCTGGTGTCGTCCTCCTGCACGACCGCACCGGCGACGGGCCGGTGCATCTGCTGGCCGCCGCCGTACGGATCCTCGAGCGCACCCCGGCCGGCGAGGTGCTGGCCTCGACCCCGGCACTGTCGCCGGCTCAGCGGACCGCGCTCACCCAACTGGCGGCGGCGGTCGCCGGGGCCCGGGACGCGGCCAATCCCTACGGGAGCCTGGTGTACCGGTGACGCGACTCCTGCCGATCATCGTGGTGCTGGCAGTCGCCACGGCCTGTGCCCGGCACACCAGCCGCGTCCCGGAGGACATGGTCTTCGGCACGCTCGGCTCCCTCGCGTCGTCCGCGGCGGCGGAGAGCGCGGCCGGCGTGCACGGGGCGACCGTGGAGCTCGAGTGGAGTGCGTACGAGCCGGCCCCGGGCGCCTTCTCGGCGGCGTACGCGGCGACGATCCGGGAGCGGATGCGGGCGTTCCAGGCGGCGGGGCAGCAGCTGACCCTGGCGCTGGGCGTGCACCACAGCCCCGCGTGGGTCCGGGAACTGCCCGGCGCGATCGCGGCCGACCAGTACGGCACCCGGCTGCCCGGCATCGACATGGTGTTCAGCCGCGCGGTCCGGGACGCGGCCGCCGCGTACTTCGCCCGGGTGGGCGCCGACCTCGGGCTGCACAACTTCGCGTACGTGCGGCTGACCTCGGGCGGCAACGCGGAGATGCTCTACAACACGCGGGGCTCGTATGCCGCCTTCAGTGCCGCGGCGCAGCGCGAGAGCCCCCTGCCCGGCTGGCGGCCCGGCGGCCGGGAGGCGTCCCGCGCGCAGGTGCGGGCGTGGGCGGACTGGTACGTGGGTGCGCTGGCCGGCGTCACCCGCTGGCAGATCGCCCGCTTCGACGCGTTCGGCTTCACCGGCGTCTACCAGGCGATCACTCCCGGATCGGGCGTGCGCCCCGACGCGTACGCCGACGCTGTCGCCTCCTTCCTGCCGGACGGCCTGCTCGGCATCGGCGGGGCGTGGCACCGGTACTACGCGGCGCTCGCGGGCACCCCGCGCCTGATGGTCTACGTCTCGTCGGTGGGGGACGGCTCCGGCTCCGACGACAGCTGCACGCCCGCGGACCGGCAGGTGCCGATCGACAGCCCGGCCGCCGGCCCCTGGTCCGCCACGCGCTGGCTGAGCCGCCTCGCCGACGAGTACGGCTTCCGCAAGGGCGGCGAGAACCCCGGCTACGGCGACACGTCCGCGGCCGCCTATGCCGACCAATCGGACGGCGGCCTGCTGGCTTCGGCGGTCCGGCAGGCCGTCGACTGCCACTTCGACGTGTTCAACTTCGCCCACGCCGAGCAGTTGGTCCGGGGCCCGCTGACCCTGGACGCCTACGCCGCCCGCATCCGCTGGGCCCGTGACCGCCGATCAGGCTGACCGGCGCCGCCGAGTGCGCCGGGGGCTCGTCGGGAGGGTGGGAAGGTGACATCATGCGGCGGTGCCGATCACTCGCCGTGCCGCCCTCCTGACCGGTTTGTCCGCCGTCGCCGCGTCGGCGGGGTGTGCGTCGCCCGCCTGGGTGTCACCGGCGGGTGACCCGGCGTGGGTGGAGGGCGCCGGGGCTCCGGTCCCAGGGGCGTCGCCCGCCCGTCCGGTGCCCGGGGAGGTGGCCGAGGCGCTCGCTGCGCCCTACGCGGCCGAGGTGCGGCGCGTGCTGAGCAGATATCTCAAGGCCACACCCGACAATCCCGAGCATCCCGGGTACGCCGGAGCGGTCGCCCTCGTGCAGGTCGACGGCAAGGTGACAATGCACGCCGCCGTGGGGCACGCGCTGCGCTACCGGGCCGGGCCCGTGGAGCTGCCGGCCGCCCAGCGGGTCGCCATGCGTACCGGATCGATCTTCGACCTCGCCTCGCTGACCAAGGTCTACACCGCGCTGCTCGTGCTGCAGCTCGTGGACCGGGGCAAGGTGCAGCTGGCGGCACCCGTACGGCAGTACCTGCCGGACTTCACGGGTGCGGGCAAGGGCACCGTCACCGTCGCCCAGCTGCTCGCGCACACGTCGGCGCTGCCCGTCGGCGCCAAGGTCACCGGCCTGAGCGGCAACGCGGCACGCTGGCGGGCGGTCATGGCCACGCCGCTGGTCCAGGGCGGCGTGCCGGGGACTACCTTCCGATACTCCAGCGTGGGGCTGATGGTGCTCGGCCGGCTCGTGGAGAAGCTGACCGGCAAGAGCCTCGACCGGGCCGTACGCGACAACCTCACCACCCCGATGGGCCTGACCGACACCGGCTTCCTGCCGCTCACGTGGGTCAAGGACAAGGGGCGCCTGGTCGCCACGGACGCCCGGACGTCGCGCGGGCTGCTGCGCGGCACGGTGCACGACGACGTGGCGAACCATCTGGGCGGCGTGGCCGGGCACGCGGGCATCTTCGGGACGGCGAAGGAGGTGGCCGCCATCGGTCAGCTGATGCTCGACGGGGGGACGTACAACGGGCGGCGGTTGCTCTCCTCCGCCGTGCTCAAGCAGGCGCTCACCAACGTCAACCGGGGCAAGAAGGCGATCGACGCCGACCGCCCGAACCGCTCGGCGGACCACGGTCTCGGCGTCGAGCTCGACCAGCCGTGGTTCATGGGCAAGCTGGCGTCGGCGACCAGTTTCGGGCACACCGGCTTCACGGGCACCAGCCTGCTCGTGGTGCCCGCCAGGAGGATGGTGGTCGTGCTGCTGACCAACCGCGCCCACCCGAACTGGAGCTGGTCGAACCCGGACCCCCACCGCGTCGCCGTCCACAACGCCATCGCCGGGCTATAGCCGCGGGAAGCGGTCGCCTCGACGGGGGCGGCGCGGTCCGGGTGGGTCTTCCGCCGAAGATCGGGAGCGGCCATACTCGCGTGAGTGATGGTCGTCGATCTTTGCCGGAAGGGCGGCCCGGGCATGGGCGATGTGGAGCGGTTCGGGTACAAGCAGGAGCTGAGCCGGTCGCTGAGCTTCGGCGACCTGCTGACGTACGGGCTCATCTTCATGGTGCCGATCGCGCCGTTCGGGATCTTCGGCAGCGTGTTCAGCGGTTCGGGCGGGATGGTGGCGCTCGCCTACGCGGTGGGCATGGTGGCGATGATGTTCACCGCCCTCTCGTACGCCCAGATGGTCAAGGCCTTCCCGATGGCCGGCTCGGTCTACAGCTACGCGGGCCGCGGCATCGCGCCACCGGTCGGCTTCCTCGCGGGCTGGGTGATCCTGCTCGACTACGTGCTCGTCCCGGGTCTGCTCTATCTCGTGGCGGGCGTGGCGATGCACTCGCTCGTCAGCGGCATTCCGGTGTGGCTGTGGCTGGTGGCCTTCGTGGCGCTCAACACGGTCGTCAACTATTTCGGCATCGAGATGACCGCCCGGGTCACCAAGGTGATGCTGGTCGCCGAGCTGATCGTGCTCGTGGTCTTTCTCGTGGTGGCCGTCTTCGCGGTCGACGACTGGTCCTGGAAGCCGTTGTTCGACGGGGACCGGTTCGAGTGGTCCGTGGTGTTCGGGGCGGTGTCGATCGCGGTGCTGTCGTTCCTGGGCTTCGACGGAATCTCCATGCTCGCCGAGGAGAGCCGCGAGGAGGCCCGGACGATCGGCCGGGCGATGGTGGCGGCGCTGCTGCTGGCCGGGACGTTGTTCATCGTGCAGACCTGGGTGGCCGCCCTGCTGGTGCCCGATCCGGAGGGGCTCCTCGCCAACGGCGACGCGGAGGGCACCGCCTTCTACGACGCCGCGCGCGTGGCCGGCGGCGGCTGGCTCGCGACCTTGACCGCGCTCGCCACGGCGGTCGCCTGGGGTTTCGCCAACTCGCTCGTGGCGCAGGCGGCGACCAGCCGGCTCCTCTACGCGATGGCCCGCGACCGGCAGATGCCGCGCTTCCTGAGCCGCATCAACGAACGTCATCGGGTGCCCGCGAACGCCACGCTCGTGGTCGCCGCCCTCTCCCTGGCTCTCGGGCTTTACATGGCCTCCCGCGACGACGGCATCTCGCTGCTGTCCACGCTCGTCAACTTCGGCGCCATGACCGCATTTCTCGCCCTGCACGTCGCCGTGGTGGTGCACTATGTCGTACGGAACGGCAGCCGCGACTGGTGGCGGCATCTCGTCGTGCCGGTGCTCGGTTTCGCCATTCTGCTCTTCGTCGTCATCAATGCCGACATCGCCGCGCAGCTGCTCGGATTCGCGTGGCTCGCCGTGGGCATCATCGTGCTGATCAGCCTGTACGCCACCGGCCGGCGCCCCGCGCTGTCCGGCCTGCATGAGGGGACCGACGCGTGACCGACATCGTCAGCTACCGGCCGGCACCGGACGAGCTGTCCTACACCTTCGGCGGCCGCGAGCCCGTGCTGGAGGTCACGCCCGGGACCGTCGTCGAGCTGTACACCGAGGACTGCTTCGGCGGCCGGGTCCGGACCGTGGACGATCTGCCGTCGCGGGTGTGCGAGTTCCCGTACCTCAATCCGGTCTCGGGCCCGATCGCGGTGACCGGCGCCGAGCCCGGGGACACGCTCGCCGTGCACTTCGTGTCGATCACGCCGGCCCGCGACTGGGCGGTGTCGG
>NZ_JAUQWH010000181.1 GCF_030757795.1 Actinoplanes oryzae | reverse complement strand
AACGGGTCGTCGACGCGGCGGTCGAAGGCACCGGCACCACGACGACCCGCCTGGGCACCGCCCTCGCCACGGTGCATCAGGCGGCGCTGCCCCGGGCGGCCGTGGCCGTGTTCGCCGGCGTGCTCGTCCTCGGCGCCGTCGCCGCGATCGTGGGAGCCGCCGCATGACCACGCTCTTGCAGACGCTGCTCGTCACGGTCGTCGCGCTTCCGGCCGCCGGGGCGATCGTGGTCGCCCTGATGCCCGCGAGCCGGGACCGTGGCGCGCGCATCGTCGCGACACTCTTCGCCGCGGCGGGGCTCGTGGCGGCGCTTGTCCTGGTGCTGTGGCCGTACCTGCGGGGCGTCGGCGGCGATCCGATGCTCGAGCCGTGGGCCGAGATCGACGCCGCCTGGGTGCCCGCGCTCGGCGTCGACTTCCATCTCGGCGTGGACGGGTTGTCCGCCCCGCTGGTCGTGCTGACCGCTCTGCTGACGCTGCTCTGTTGCGCGTACACGGTGGGGAAGGTGCCGGCGGGGGGCTCCGGGCGTACCCTCGCGGGTCTGCTCCTGGTCCTCGAAGCCGGCATCCTGGGCACCTTCCTCGCGCTCGACCTGGTCCTGTTCTTCGTGTTCTTCGAGGTCGTGCTCCTGCCCATGTACGCCGTCATCGCCGGCTGGGGCGGCCCGGACCGCCGGCGCGCGGCGCGCAAGTTCGTGCTCTACACGCTGTTCGGCTCGGTGCTGCTCCTGCTCGGGGTGTTCACGGTCGTCGTGGCGGCGGGCACCGGTGACATGCTCGCGCTGGCGGGTGGGTTCGGCCTGTCGCACACCACCCAGTACGTGGCCTTCGCGCTCTTCGCGGTCGCGTTCGCCGTCAAGGCGCCGCTCTGGCCCCTGCACTCGTGGCTGCCGGACGCGCACACCGAGGCGCCGACGGTCGGCAGTGTGATCCTGGCGGGCGTGCTGCTGAAGATGGGGACGTACGGGCTGATCCGCGTCGGCGTCGGCGTCGCGCCCGAGGGGGCCGTGTGGGCGTCGCCGGTGCTCGGCATCCTCGCGGTGGCGGCGATCCTGGTGGGGTCGCTGGTGTGCCTGCGGCAGACCGAGCTCAAGCGCCTGATTGCGTACTCCAGCGTCAGCCACATGGGCTTCGTCCTCCTCGGCATCGCGACCCACACGGTGACCGGCCTGCAGGCGGCGCTGATCGGCAACATCGCGCACGGCGTCATCACGGGCCTGCTGTTCTTCCTGGCCGGGGCGATCAAGGACCGTACGCACACCGGCGCCCTCGCCGACCTCGGCGGCCTCCGCGAGACCGCCCCGCGCCTGGCCGGCCTGGTCGGCTTCGCGGCGATCGCCTCGCTGGGCCTGCCCGGGCTCGCCGGCTTCTGGGGTGAGGCGTTCGCGGTGGTCGCCGCCGTCGAGCGCGGCGGCGGACTGTGGCTCACGCTCGCCGTGCTGGCCGCGATCGGCGGCGCCCTGACGGCGGTCTACTTCCTGCGGCTGCTGCGCCGCGTCACGCACGGCCCGGCGACCCCCGCGGTGACCGGTGTCACCCCGGTCTCCCGCCCCGAATGGTGGGCCTGGTCACCGCTCATCCTGCTCGCGCTCGCCGTGGGCCTGGTGCCCGCCCTGGCGCTGACCGGCACCCTCGACCCGCTGGCCGCCCTGACCGGAGCGCTGCGATGACCCAGGCCGTCAACCACGTCGCGCTGCTGCCCCTGTACGCCGCCGCCGGCACAGCGATCCTGATCCTGCTCGCGGACCTCTTCCTCGGGCGGTTCCAGCTCGCCGCCGGCCTGCTCGGCGCGGCGGCCACGGCGGTGTGCGCGCTCGTGCCCCGCGACACCGGCACCTTCTGCACGGGCGACCTCTGCTCGTGGGTCGTCACCTCCCGGGCCGCCCTGCTGACGCTCGTCTTCGCGGGGCTGACGGCCGGCGTCCTGGCGCTCTCGGCCCCGGTGCTGCGCCAGGGGTACGCGCCGAAGGGCGAGTATCCGTTCCTGCTCGCGTGTGCGATGGCGGGCGGCGTCGTGGTGGCGTACGCGGGCGATCTGATCACGTTGATCGTCGGCCTGGAGACGCTGACCCTGCCCCTGTACGTCCTGGTCGGCCTGCGCCGCGGCCGGTCGCTGCTGGCCGGGGCGAGCGCCGCCGTCACGTTCTTCCTGATCAGCGTCGTCTCGACCGCGGTCGCCCTGCTCGGCGCCGCCCTCCTCTACGCCGGCACCGGCGCCCTGCACCTGGTCGCCCTCCGCGACGGGACGGGACAGTTCGCGCCCCTGGCCACGGCCGGGGCGGCCCTGCTCGTGATCGGCTTCGCCTTCAAGGTCGCCGCGGTGCCGTTGCACGCGTGGGCGCCCGCGACCTATGACGGGGCGCCGGTGCCGGTGGCCGCGTACCTGTCGACCGCGTCCAAGCTCGGCGGCGTCCTGGCCCTGGCCGCCGTCGTCCAGCGCCTGGACACCGGCCCGGTCGTCGCCGTCCTCGCCGTCCTGACGATGACCGTCGGCAACCTCGTCGCCCTCCGCCAGACCCGGATGGTCCGCCTCCTCGCCTGGTCGTCCGTCGCCCAGGCCGGCTACATCCTGGCGCCCCTGGCCGCCGGAGCCGCCGGCGTCGAGGCGGCCCTCGCGTACGCCGTCTTCTTCGTCCTCCTCGAGTTCGTCGCCTTCGCAGCGGTGGCGGCGCTGCGCGGGCCGGGCGTCGACGGCGGCGACCTCCTCGCCTACCGGGGCGCCGGCCGTCGCAACCCGTGGCTGGGCGCGGCCCTGGTCCTGGCGTTCGCCGGGCTCGCGGGGCTCCCGCCGGGGCTCGCCGGCCTCTTCGCCAAGGTCACCGTCGTCGAGTCGCTGATCTCCTCCGGCTGGGGCTGGCTCGCCGGCGTGGTCGCGCTGAACGCGGTGATCGCCCTGGCCTACTACGTACGCGCCATCGCCCTGCTCTACACGGTCCCCCAGTCGCCCGGCATCTCGGTGCTCGACCCGGCGCTGCTCCCCCCGCGCGCCCAGGTCCCCCTCGCCCTGACGACGACTCTCCTGGTCGGCGCCGTGGTCGCCGTGTTGGCCGGCTTCACGCCACAGGCGGTCTTCGACATCCTCGCCGGATGACCCCGGTCGAACTGCCCGTCCCGGGCGCCCTGCTGAGGCCACCCCGGGTCACCGACGCCGCTGCCGTGCTGGCGCTCGCCCAGGACCCGGACGTCCGCATGTGGAACCCGCGATGCCGCATCCCGGACGAGGCCGCCGCCGTCGCCACCTGCCTCTCCGACGCCGACTGGACGTCCGGGGCGACCTTCTCCGTCATCGACGAGGCGACCGGCGCCTACGCGGGGACCGTCGCCCTGCACGACATCGACAACGGTCAGGCGCACATCGGGTACCGCGTCGCGCCATGGACGCGCGGGCGCGGGCTGGCCACCGCCTGCGTCCGGACCGTGGCGGCGTGGGCGGGCACGGAGCTGGGGCTGCGGCGGATCCTGCTCACCCACGCGGTGGAGAACGTCGCTTCCTGCCGGGTGGCCGGGAAGGCGGGGTTCGGCCTGAACGGCATCTCGAGGGCGAGCAAGCGTTTCGGGGACGGCCTGCTGCACGACGAGCACGTCCACGTTCGCGAGTGCTGAGCGGATGCGGCATCACGCACGGATGACCATCGGTGCTGTCCGGGTCGCCGCCGGCCACCTTCCCCGAGCCGGGAGAGCCCACCAGCAACCCGGCGGTGGCCCCGGATCTTTCCCTGGCCGTGTGGCCGGGCCTGACGGCGGTGCACGCGATCGCGGCGAACGGCACGACGGTGTGGACGGCGCGCCATCCCTGCCGGGTCTGCGGCGAAGCCCACCATTTCGCGGATGAGTACGCCGACGACCTGTACCACCGCAGCCCGGACAGTGGCTCTGCGGCTTTCGCGGCCGACGGGCGCACGGTGTGGGCGCACGTGCGCGGCGACTTGCTGGACGTTCCCGCCGCGCCCGACCCGTCCGGGGAGGACGACGAGAGCATCGAGCAGTGGGTGATCTTCGCCGCGGCCGACGGCTCAGTGCTGGCGCGGACCGGCACGGACTCGTGGAGCGCCGGCTCGGAGCCGCTGCCCCACCTCGATCCCGCCGTGATGGGCTTGGGCATCGGGGAGGGCCAGGACGGCTCGGCGGTGCTGTTCGGCCGGCTGGGGGAGGAAGGGCTGGAGACGACCATGCTCGCGGGCGGCGACCGGGTGCTCGTCGCCCTCGGGCCGGACCACTTCCTGACCGTCCGCCATGGAGGCACGACGGACCTGCGGGTGCACCGGCTGGCCGACCTGGGTGTTACCGCCGAGCTGGGGTCCGCGGATCTGCCGGAGGGCGGTCCGGAAAGCGGCTGGGGCTACGACGTCGCGCCGCTCGATGGCCGGACCTACGTAGCGAGCACCTCCCACCACGGGCATGCCGAGCGTGACATCCGGTACTGGCTGATCGACGTGGCCGACGGGGTTGTGCGAGGACAGGTGCGCTGCCCCGGCGCTACGGGCCCGCGGCTCATCGGCTTCGGCGACGGGACCTGGCTCACCGCCGGGCCGGAGGGCGATCTCGCCCTGTGGCGCCTTCCCTGAGACGCGCCACGCTGGAATGTCAGCTGGGCACCGGGCGTCCGGCATCGGCCGCTGACCCGGCGCCTTCGCCGGCCACGCGGGTGGCACCGGCTCGACCAGTTTCCCCACTCGTGCCCTGCCGCCTTTCGGGATGGGGCGTGCGTTGTAGCGGGTGAGGCCTCACGCACGTCGCCGTGCGGGCGAGGCCGCTTTGGGGACGGAGTCACCAGGGCTCGGTCGTGCGGCCCTCGGCGGGAGCGGCGGTCTGTACGCACCACCCAGCTACGACATAGAGCCTTTGATTCTAGGAAGCCAGCGCCTCGCGCATGCGTTCCGTGGCCCGCTCGTCGGCTCGCGCGACCGGCCCGGTCGGCACGGCGGCAACCAGCGCGGCCAGCCCGACGACCGCCCCCGCGAAGACGAACGCCCACGGCAGGCCGCCCGGGTGGTCGACGATGGCACCGGCGATCGCTCCGCCGGCGGCGCTGCCCGCGACCGAGACCGTGGTGACCCAGGTGAAGGCCTCGCTGAGCATGGCGGGCGGGGCGAAGCGGCCGACCAGATTGTTCTCGATGGTGAGAGCCGGGGCGATGGCGGCGCCGCCGATGATGAGGGCGACGGCCAGGGAGGCCGGGTCGGGCATGGCGGCGAGGGCGATGAAGCTGGCGGCGACCGCGCCCAGGAACCAGGCGAACTGGCGGGACATGGCCATGGCCGGGTGGCGGGTGCCGAACCAGATGCCTCCGATGGCGCTGCCGATGCCCCAGACGCCGAGGAGGATGCCGCCGAGGCTGTCGCCGCCGCCGTGCTGGAGGGCGTAGGCGGGGACGATCACGCCGGCCGCGCCGAAGGCGATGCCGAGGGCGCCGACGCAGGCGAGGAGGGCCGGGAAGCCGCCGACCCGGAGGGGGCCGAGGCCGCGGGTGTGCTCGGCGGACTCGTGGCGGGTCCAGCCGCGCATCATCGGCAGCAGGGCGATCCAGATCGTGCCGCCCAGGGTGACCACGGCGGCGAAGCCCAGGGCGACCAGCGGGTTGTGGGTGATGACGATGATCGCGGCGACCAGCATCGGGCCGAGGACGAAGACCAGCTCGAACAGCGACGTCTCGGCGGCCATCGCGGCCGGGCGCAGGGCATGGCGGCCGCTGCCGACCGAGGTCGCCTCCGTCCAGGCTCGACGGATGGCGGCGGTGAGCGGCGGGTAGGTGGCGCCGGCCAGGGCGGCGGCGGCCAGGACCCAGGAGATGTCGCCGTGGGTGGCCATGATGAGGGCGCCGAGGGCGAGCGGGTGCAGGACGGCCGTGACGAGCAGCACAGGCGTGGGGCCGATGCGGTCGGCGACGCGGCCGGCGATGGGGCTGACGGCGGCGCCGGCGAGGGCGTAGAGGCCGCCCGCGAGGCCCGCTGCGGCATAGCGGCCGGTGGTCTGCTGCACGGACAGCAACAGGGCCAGCGGCGTCATGCCGATGCCGAGCCGGGCGATGATGCCGACTGCCAGCAACGTCTTGGCACTCGGCATCTGCCACACGCCGAGGTACTGCCGCACCGGGCCTCCAGGAAGTCACAGAATGAGCGAACGCCGCCTCCGACGGTAACGATCGGAGGCGGCGTAACACACCTGAAATCACCCTGTTGTCGCGGACGTCACCTCTGGAACTGCACCGGCCCCGTGCCGGTGATCGCGGCCAGCTGGTGCAGCCGCTTGATCCGCTCCGCCATCGGCGGGTGCGTCGAGAAGAGCCCCGCGATGCCCCCGCTGCGCAGCGGGTTCGCGATCATGAGGTGCGCCGACGTGGCCAGCTGCCCGTCCGCGGGAAGCGGCATCCGCTGCGCCCCGAAGTGGATCTTCTCCAGCGCGCTGGCCAGCGCCAACGGGTCCCGCGTCAGGGTCGCGCCCGAGGCGTCGGCCTGGAACTCCCTGTTCCGGCTGATCGCCAGCTGGATGATCGACGCCGCCAGCGGGCCGAGAATCAGCATGAGCAGCAGCGAGGCCGGGTTCGGGCCGTCCTCGTCGTCGCCCCCGCCGAGCGGCAGGAAGATCGCCAGCTGCGCGAACATCGTGATGATCCCGCCCAGCGCCGCGGCGACGCTGGAGATCAGGATGTCCCGGTTGTAGACGTGCGACAGCTCATGCCCGATCACGCCGCGCAGCTCCCGTCGGTCCAGGATCCGCGTGATCCCGGCCGTCACGGCAACGGCGGCATGCTGCGGGTCGCGCCCGGTCGCGAAGGCATTCGGCTGCATGGAAGGGCTCACGTAGAGCCGGGGCATCGGCTGCCCGGCCTCGGTGGCCAGCTCGCGCACGATCTGATAGAGCGCGGGGAACTCGGCCTCGCTGACCGGCTGCGCCCCCATCGACCGCAGCGCGATCTTGTCCGAGAAGAAGTAGCTGCCGGCATTGAGCGCCAGCGACAGCACGACGGCGAAGACCAGACCACCGCTCCCGCCGACCCAGTAGCCGACGGCGAGAATCATGGCGGTGAGCAGGCCCAGCAACGCGGCCGTCTTGAGACCGTTGTGATGGTGCACGATGACTCCTTCACCTGCGGGCCGGAGGGGACCCGCATTCCAGAGAACATCGCCCGGGTGTGGATTCATCCGTGAGTAGCTGTGAGTTCGCTGATCGTAAGATCAAGATCAAGAGCTTTATGTCGCATCTGGGTGGTGCGTACAGACCGCCGCTCCCGCCGAGGGCCGCACGACCGAGCCCTGGTGACTCCGTCCCCAAAGCGGACTCGCCCGCACGGCGACGTGCGTGATCCAAGACGGCTCGGGGCGACCCGCCGCCCGCACGCAGCCAAGGTGCCGGGGCGGCGCATCCGGCTTTCACGACATCGGCGCGCTGCGGGCGGGCGCCCCGAATCTGGCGAGGTAGTGCCAGACCCGTTTGAGGGCCTGCTGATCGTGCTCTCCGCTGCGGGCCGCGTCGCCGATCAGCCGGGGGGTGAGGTGGCCGTCGCGGGCGAGGGCGGCGCCGAGGTCGACGAACTCCTGGCCGCGGTAGCCGGGGTGGCGGCGGAGCTCGGTGACGGAGAGCCGGAATCCCGGGTGCCATTCGATCGGGCAGGGCAGCCGGCGAGCGGCGGCCTCGACGTCGGTGTGCTGGTGGCTCGGGTCGAGGACGAGGGCCTCGACGTCGCGGTCGAGCCGGACGCCGCCGTGGACGTGGGCCTCGACGTAGTCGTCGAGCCGGTCCTGCCGGTCGGCGAGGGCGAGGTCGATGAGGGACATGCGCTCGGCGACCGCGAAGTCGGTCGGTTCGAGCACGCTGTCGGGATAGCAGAAGGTCGCTCTGGCCACGGCGGCCGAGGTCAGCCGCAGGTGGGCCGATCCGAAGCGGGGCGCCGCGCCGACCACGTCGTGGCGGAAGTTCAGGGCGCCGTAGACGGGCCGGACGTGGGCGGGGGCGTGGTCGTAGACGCCGCCGAACATGGTGTGCTCCCAGCGCCATCGGTCGCCGCCGGGGTGGGCCGTGAGCCCTCCGTTGCTGGTGCCGGTCACGAACTGGGACAGGTAGCTGCCGTCGGCGGCGAGCGCCGCCAGGATCGGCCGGCCGGCGGCCGAGCGGTCGGGATGGAAGTTGAGCGTGATCCGCAGGGACGCGTCGACCGGCGACCCGGACGACCGCGCGGCGACATGATCCAGCGCTCGCCGGGCCGAGGGATGAAGGGTCATCAGAGGCGCAGGCGCTGACGGATCTCGGCCTTCTGGCCCTCGGGGTAGTCGTCCAGCTCGAGGTAGCTTGCCAGCTTGGCCGGCTCGAACAGCCACGCCCGGAAGCTCTCCGAGACGGTCACCCCGTGGCTCGGCCGCTCCAGCACAGTGATCTCGTCACCGGCCTGCACGGGACCGGGCGTGACGACGCGGAAGTACACGCCGGGCCGGGCCTCCTGCGAGAACCGCTTCACCCACCGCGGCTCCTGCATCTTCCACTGGAAGGTCGCGCACGGGATGCGGCCGAAGGTTGTTTCCAGGACGAGGGTTGAGCCGATCCGCCAGCGCTCGCCGAGGAGGGTGGTGTTGATGTCGATGCCCGCGGTGGTGAGGTTCTCGCCGAAGATGCCGCCCGGGAGCGGCCGGTCGAGCTCCTTCTCCCACCATTCGTAGTCTTCCCGGGCGTACGCGTAGACAGCCTGGTCCGTGCCCCCATGGTTGGCCAGGTCGTGGATCTCGTCGCCCGCGAGGCCGCTTGCCCGGGAGGGCGGTGCCGTGTTCTTCGGGCCGGGGGCAGTGACCTCGACGGGGTGGGTGACGGGCTGTTTGTTGATGCCCGTGACGCCGACACCCTTGACGTCGGTGCGCTCCGGCACTGCCAGGTTGACCTGCAACACCTTGCTCATGCGGTGAACTCCATCATGGTGCGGTCCTCCAACGGTACGTAACCGAGCCGCTGGTAGAGGGCGTTCGAGGTGGGGTTGGCCAGATCGGTGAAGAGCACCACCTCCGCGGCGCCGGCGTCACGGGCGGCCTGGCTGATGGCGGTGGTGATCGCGCCGCCGTAGCCGCGGGCGCGGTGGGCCACCGGGGTGTAGACGGCGTGGATGCGCACCATGCCCGCGTCGAGCCGGGTGTGCGCGGCCATGGAGACGGGCCGCCCGGCGTCCTCCCACAGCATGATGCCGCCGTAGGACACGGTCTCGTCGAAGAACTGCGCGGGGCGCGGCTGCACGGTGCCGACGTCTCGGTAGAAGTTGCCGATCCAGCCGACGAGGAGCTCACGATCCGCCGGTACGGCCTTCCGGGCGCCACCGGACGGGTGCGGCACCGGGGACTTGAGGCTGCCGAGGCGGTAGAGGCGTTGCCGCCCGCGTACCTGGGCGTGGCCCCTCGTGCGCCGCTGCCACTCCACTGTGAACACCTCGACCACGTCGTCGGGTCCGATGACCCCGGTCAGCTCCCGCCCGTCGAGGGCGGCGACGAGGTCCCGGGCCGAGTCCGGGGACATGGCGGAGACCAGGCCGGGCCGGGGCGCCGTACGCAGATAGGCCCCGCCCTCCGCAGCCCAGCCGAACAACGCCCCCGCCGGGTAAGCCCCCCGCCGCACGCCGTCGGCAACCGTGAGCAACACGGTGTTCTCCACCGGCCGGGCGCGCAGGAAGTCGCCCGCGCCGGCCAGAAACTCGTCCACGTCCTCGGTGATCCGCCACGCCATGGTCCGATTCTTCCCACCGGCGCCACCCGTGTGCACATCAATTCCCCGTACCCCGGCGATCGGCCGTGTGCTGGTCCACTGCCGGGCCTCTCTCCGCCCCCACCCGTCCGGTCGCCTCAACTCCCCGAGCCAACGCCCCGCACCTGGGCTTCCGACCCGACATCGAGAGGCTGGACGTGTTCCGTGGGCCCAGGGTTTGCTGATCCGTTCTGGGCCCCGGCCGCCCCCGCCGTCCACTGTGCTTATTGTCACCACGTGCGCCGCCGCAGACGGGCCCTCTCCCCGTGATCAGCGGTGCCGGCGCCGGATGCTCTGGACGCCGATCGTCGTGACGCCCAGCGCCGCGCCCGGCACCAGCAGCCAGATCGGCCACGGATAAATGTCCTCAGTGGGCGTCGTGACCTCGACGAGAAACCACACCACCAGGTTGATCGCCAGAAGCGACGTCCAGATGATCCACAAGACCGACAGCGCAAGCGGCATCCGCCGGTCCGCACGCCGCTGCTCGGCCAGTTGCCGCGCGTGAAGCTCCTCCGCGCTGAGCCCGGGCTGCGGCAGATCCGCAACAATGCGCAGCAGGTCGGCATAGGTGCGCGCGGCGTAGGTCTCGCGCACCCGGTCGTCGTACTCCGCCAGGCTCAGCCGCCCCTCATCGAGCGCACCCTTGAGCTGCTCGGCAATCTTGTGCCGGTCGCTGTCCGCCGCCCGCAGCGTGTCGATGTCCGGTCGTCGCGCCGGTTCCCTCCCCATGGACTGAGGGTAGGCCATTCCGAAGGTCACCACCTGCCCGCGCCGCTCACGATGTCGTCGTCGGAGACACACCGCTCCGCACTCCCCGAACCGCCGCCCCGGCTCAGCGCACCTCGACCGCATCCACCCGCTCGACCGGAGCCCAGTCGTCCCAGGCGCCCGCCACGGCCTTCCACGTGCCACTCGCCCGCTGTGTGACCTGCCGCGTCCCGCTGCACACCCAGCCACCGTCGCCGCACTTGACGCGGACACTGGTGCGGTAGGTCCACGTCGCCGAGCCGGCCTTGCGAAAGTAGAACTTGACCAGTGGCTCGGTGCCGCCCTCGTACCCGGTGAAGGTCTGCACGCGCAGCTTGACCGTGCCGCCCTTCCGCACGGGTTCGGGCGAGGCATTGAAGTCCAGCCCCTGGCGATAGCGAACGTCAAGCTTCCTCGAACCGTGGTACGACCCGAAGCTGTACGTCCACGTGTACTCGGCGGCGACATCGTTCGGAATGCCCTGCGCATTGTCAATGCCGCAGAAAACAGCAGGCGCCCGAAACGAGCTGTAGGAACCGCGACGGGAGAGGTATTCGAACTCCGGCGTCCAGGAGTTGGCGAACCGATTGCCCGACGAGAGGCGGCTGGAACCGTCGCCCGGGCCGAACGCGAAGTCCGGGTCGTAGACTTTGACCGTCAGGTAGGCAATGGTCCGGCAGTCGTCGGACATGCCGAAGACCGGCTTGGCGTTGGAAAGCGAGACGGAGAGACCAGCCGCCTGCGCGGGCGTGGCGAGAAAGGCCCCGCTCAGCCCCAGAGCGGCAGCAACGAGGGCGGAGACGACACGCTTGATCTTCAAACTGACTCCTCGGTCGCGGACGCCCCTCCAATCGGCAAGCACCGGCCACCCTCAAGGCGCGCTGACATCCAAGCGTTCCCGCCGTCGAAGGCCGCTGGGCCATGCGGTCGGGTCCGCCGGGCTGAGCCGATCCCCTGCGCCCCAACGCACGGACGCCCGATGCCGGCACCAGCCACCTTCGGGTGAGCGTCAGCCAAGGCGATGCCTCCGACCGGAACGCTCAAGCGGACGGGTGCCAACCTGCCCGCCGTCGACTCAGACAAGCCGGGGGAGGGGCCGCGGTGTTCGCGGGAATGCGGCCGAACGGCGCCGGCCCTAAAGAGAACGGCCCCGCGCTCTGCGTTTCCGCAGCTCACGGGGCCGTTGATATCCCTGGTGGCGGGTGAAGGATTCGAACCTTCGTAGCTTTCGCGACGGATTTACAGTCCGCTCCCATTGGCCGCTCGGGCAACCCGCCTGGGATCACCACCGAGGTCTCCCCCGGCAGCGGACAACAGAATAGCCGCCCCGCCGGAGCCCCCCGCAACCGGGTACGGTCGGCATGTCGGGGGCCCCGCGCGCGGCCCTCGCCTACATCGACAAGCGTCCAGCAGTTGGAGTCTGATCATGGCAGCCAGCCCGTCGTTCGACATCGTGAGCAAGGTTGACGGCCAGGAGGTGGACAACGCCTTCCACCAGGCGGAGAAGGAGCTCGGAACCCGGTTCGACTTCCGGGGGACCGGGACCACGATCGAGAAGTCGGGGGAGAACGGCATCACGATCACCTCGGAGACCGAGGAGCGGGCCTCCGCCGCCCTGGAGGTCTACAAGGAGAAGCTCGTCAAGCGGAACATCTCGCTGAAGTCGCTGGACGCCGGGGAGCCTCGGCAGTCCGGGAAGACGTACAAGATCGATGCCAAGGTGGTCGAGGGCATCGAGACCGACAAGGCGAAGGCGATCAGCAAGAAGATCCGGGACGAGGGCCCCAAGGGCGTGCAGGCGCAGATCCAGGGCGACCAGCTGCGCGTGACCGGCAAGAAGCGGGACGACCTGCAGGCCGTGATCGCGCTGCTGAAGGCGGAGGACTTCGGGGTGGCGCTGCAGTTCACCAACTACCGGTGAGCTGACCCGCCCCGGGCGCAGACTGGGAAGATGAACGGGGCGACGCTGGCCGTCGGGGCGGCGGCCGGGCTGCTGCTGGCGCTTTTCGGGGCGGTGATGCTGATCACCGGGAGGGCGCCGGCGGGCACGATGCGGATGTTCGCCGGGGTGCGTGACGCCGGGCTCTATCACCTGTTGTTCGGGATGGCGCTGCTGGCGATGGTGCTGTCGCAGGCGATGCTGAGCGGGGTGGCCGCCGTCGCCGTCGGGGCGGTGGCGCTGGCCCTCGCCGGGGTGGCGCTGGTGAAATACAGGCCGCGGAAGAGGGGGTCAGCGTGATCGAGCCGGTTGTCGACCTGCATGAGGTTCCGGGCGGGGCCGTGTTCGCCGACGTGCGCTGGTACCTCGACGGCAGGTCCGGCCGGGCCGCGTTCGAGGAGCGTCATCTGCCCGGGGCGGTCTTCGTCGACCTCGACCGGTGGCTCGCCGCGCCCGCGTCATCCGCCGAGGGGCGGCACCCCCTGCCCGCGCCGGAGGTGTTCGCCGAGGGCATGGCCGCTGCCGGCATCGGGGACGAGGACACCGTCATCGCGTACGACGACGGGGGCGGCACCATCGCCGCCCGGCTGGTGTGGATGCTGCGCGCCACGGGGCGGGACGCCGCGCTGCTCGATGGGGGGCTCACGGCGTACTCGGGGAAGCTGGAGAGCGGACCGGTGAGCCCGGCCCCCGCGGTTTTCACGCCCCGGCCGTGGCCCGCGGAGCGGCTGGCGGCACTGACCGATCTCGACGCGGCCGCCGTGGTGATCGACGCCCGCGACGGTGCGCGGTTCCGCGGCGAGGTGGAGCCGGTTGATCCGCGTGCGGGGCACATTCCCGGAGCGCGTAATGTTGCCTGCCGGGAGAATCTCGACAAGTCGGGCCGATTCCTGCCGGTCGAGCAATTGCGGGAGCGTTTCGCGGCGGCCGGGGTCACAGCGGGCGGCGACGTCGTCTCTTACTGCGGTTCCGGCGTCACGGCGTGCCACAACCTGATCGCGCTCGAGCACGCCGGGCTGGGCGTGGGGCGGCTCTATCCCGGCTCCTGGTCGCAGTACAGCGCGACGGACCGGCCTGCGGCGACGGGCGCCTGACTAGTCGTCGGCGGCCTGCCGGTAGGACTCCCATGCGGCCTGCTTGGTGGTGCCGAGTGCCGCACCGATCTGGGTCCATGACGCGCCGGCGTTGCGGGCGGAGCGGACCATCGCCTGCCGGGCGTACCCGGCCTTGCGGCTGACCACCTCACTGAGCGCAAGCAACTCGAGGGTCTCCTCCCGGCTCAGCGCCTGCGTCTCCGCGCTGCCGGACACGGCGGCGAGGGCGTCGCGCATCCTCAGCTCGTCGTAACGCGTTGTAGCGGTGGAGAGCGTGTGCTGTTGCTCCAGTTCGTCGGGAGTAGTCATGTCTTCACTTTTCCGTCAGGTTCTCCTGACGTCAAGCCAGCCTGACGAAGGTGACGCGAGTTGCCCTCATATCTCCAATTAAATCGGGCTCAAAGCCGTCAATTTTGCGGCCCGTGACACGGCCCATGCCTCAACCGTTCAGTCAAGATTTCGGGATGTGCGGCTTCCACCCGCGCGCGAGCGCTGTCTGACGTACTGCCGGTGTGGCACCATCATGGAACCCCCCATCCGGAGCAGTTTTCTTTCGAGGAGCAAACATGTCTGCAAGGAAGCTGGGCCGCTTCGCCGGCTTGGTTTTCGTGCTCGTCGCGCTGGCCGGCGGAGCCGCCGCAACAGTGTCGGCCGAGCAGTCCCCGACGTCGCAGGCATCCACCGCCTCGCAGCTGGCCGACATCGTCTGGACCTGATCCCCGGCCCGGCCGGCGCTGCCGGCCGGGGCCGCACGGTTCGACCGACGAGGAGCGTGCACATGGCGGGGCAATCGCGTCCGAGGCGGGGGTCCTCTCAAAATGCGTGGCTCATCACCAGCCCGCTCGCCATCTTCGCCCTCGTCTGCCTGACGGTCTACTGGGTCAGGGACCCGGGCTGGGTCAAGGAGTCGTGGGTCGGAGGCCTGATCCTCCTCGCGGCTTTCGTCGTCGCGCACGTCAGCGTGCTCAACGTCATCGTCCGGCAGCAGAGCTTCGTGCTCGTCCTCAACGAGATCCCGCTGCTTCTCGGGCTCTATTTCCTGCCCGCGCCGCCGGTCATCCTGGCGCACGCCGTGGGCAGCATGTTTTCGCAGCTGCGGACGCGTAACGACCCGGCGAAGTTCGGCTTCAACGTCGCCAAGTCCGCGGCAGGCACCGCTGCCGCGGCCGTCGTCATGTCCGCACTGCCGAAGATCACCGACGCGGGCCCGGGCACCTGGGGTGTCCTCACCGCGGCCGTCCTCACCGCCACCGCCGTGAGCTGGGTCGCCTTCGGCGGCGTCATCGCGGTCGTGCAGGACAGGCACGCGGCGCTCGAGGCGCTCAAGGTCTCCACGCAGGCCTTCGTCACCGCCGGCATCAACATCGGCCTCGGCCTGGTGCTGCTGATCTCGTTGGACGCCACCTGGTGGTCCCTGGTGCCGCTGGGCGTCCTCGGGCTGGCCCTCGGCATCGCCCTTCGCTCGGTGTCCGAGTTTTTCCGGCAGCACCGCACCCTGGCCGAGGTTTCCGAGATCACCCAGGCCATCCGGGAGCAGGGCACCCACGGCAGCCTCCCCGACGTCGTCCTCGACCCGGTGCGCACGCTGCTGCGCGCCGAGTTCGCGACGCTGTGGCTGCCCGTGCAGGGCCGGCACCCTGAGGTGCTGCTCACGGCGCGGGTGGGCGGCAAGGGGCTGCTGGACATCTCGGCCACCCCGGCGCCCGTACGCGACCAAGCGGTCAAGAATGGCCGCACGGTGGCCGTGGGTGCGCGCTTCTCCGACACCACGCACCTCCGGCCCTATCTGCGGGACAGCCGGGTCAAGGACGTCGTCGTGGTGCCACTGCGCTCGGGCCAGACGACGATCGGCAGCCTCGAGGTCGTCAACAGGATGAGCGAGCCGCTGACCTTCCGCGAGTCCGACGTGCGGGTGCTCGAGACGATCGCGGCGCACGTGGCGGTCGCCGTGGAGAATTCGCGGCTGGTCGAGCGGCTGCGGTTCGACGCGTACCACGATCGGCTGACCTCGCTGCCCAACCGGCGGCGGATCATCGACGCGCTGGCCGAGTCGGTCAAGGTGCGGGCGCCGGGCGAAGTGGTGGCCGTCATGCTGTTCGACGTCGACGGGCTGCGCGACGTGAACGAGTCCATGGGGCATGCCGCCGGCGACAAGCTGCTCGCCGAGGTCGCCGAGCGGCTGCGCGCGATCGCCGGCCCCGGCTCGCTGGTCGGGCGGATCGGCAGCGACGAGTTCGTGGTCACCCTGCGGGCCGAGTCGGCCGACGAGTCCGTACGGCTGGCGACCGACCTGCGCGAGCAGCTGCGCGGCTCGATGGCTGTGGAGTCGCTCACGCTGGACGTCGACAGCGCGGCCGGGGTGGCCGTGCACCCGGACCATGGCGACGACCCCGAGGCCCTGCTGCGCCGCGCCGAGCTGGCTGCCAACGCGGCCAAGACGCTGCCGTACGGGGTGCAGCTCTTCCACCCCGCCCTCGAGTCCCGCGCGGTGCGTCGCCTCGGCCTCGCCGCCGATCTGCGGCGTGCCCTGGACTCGGGCGAGCTCGAGGTCCACTTCCAGCCCAAGGTGTCCATCCAGGATCGGCACCTGATCGGGGTCGAGTGCCTCGCCCGGTGGCAGCATCCGGCGCACGGCGAGGTGTCGCCCGAGGACTTCGTGGCTGTGGCGGAGCACACGGGACAGCTGCACCGGCTGACGGAGGTCGTCCTCACCGCCGGGCTGCGGCACTGCCGGGACTGGGCGGAGGCGGGGCGGCCGCTGTCGATCGCGGTGAACCTGTCCGCGCGTACGCTGCTGGATCCTCGCTTCCCCGATCAGGCGCGCCAGCTGCTCGCCGAGCACGGGGTGCCGCCGGGCCTGGTGACCTTCGAGATCTCGGAGCCGGGCATGCTCGGCGAGATCGAGCGGGCGCTGCCCACCCTCTACCGCCTCAAGGACCTGGGTGTACGCCTCTCGGTCGACGATTTCGGCACCGGCGCCTCGTCCCTGTCCTACCTCCGGCAGCTCCCGGTGCACGAGGTGAAGATCGACGAGAGCTTCGTCCAGGGGATGGCGACCGACTCGGGGGACCTGGCGATCGTGCGAGCGGTCATCGGCCTGTCCCGTGAGTTCGGCCTCACCGTGGTCGCCGAGGGCGTCGAGAGCGAGCTGACCCTCGACCTGCTCGCCGAGCTCGGCTGCGAGATCGGCCAGGGCTACTTCTTCAGCCGGCCGCTGCCCGTGGAGCGGCTCAACACCTGGCTCAGCGCCCGCACCGAGCTGGAGGAGACGCCCACGGGCGAGGTGCGCCGGCTCCGGGCCGTCGGCTGACGCACGCCGCTGAGCTGGGACTTTGCGACACGGGGGTACCGATTTCACTCGGGGCCCCAGGCCGTGTAAGCTTTCTCCTGCAGCGAGCGAGAGATCGCAAGCAGGCCCCCTTAGCTCAGTCGGCAGAGCGTCTCCATGGTAAGGAGAAGGTCTACGGTTCGATTCCGTAAGGGGGCTCCAACCGGGTCTGTGATCCGCCTTCAGGCGCGGAGTTTCAGCCTGGCGCGGCGGTGTAGCTCAGATGGCAGAGCAAGCGGCTCATAATCGCTGTGTCGCCGGTTCAAGTCCGGCCACCGCTACTGAGGATCATCCGCTGGAAGATCCTCTTCGATCCGGGAGCAGTCCCGGATCGGCATGCGAACCCGGACAAATGTCCGGCGTTTTGCATGTCCGCACCTCAAGCGTCTACGCTGGTATGCCGTAGTGGCTGCCAAACAGTAGCCAGAAGCATCGTGAGCAGGAAGGCATTCCGCCGTGGCCAAGGCGACCGACGTCCGTCCCAAGATCACCTTGGCGTGTACGGAGTGCAAGGAGCGCAACTACATCACGCGCAAGAACCGCCGTAACGACCCGGACCGCATCGAGCTGAAGAAGTTCTGCCCCCGGGACGGCAAGCACACCCTGCACCGCGAGACGCGCTGATCTGATCCTCTTCCCGCATGGCGGCCCCCCGAGTCCGGGGGAGCCGCCATGTCGGCTTTCCGGGCCCTTCCGGGCGCCCGCCCCCACGCGTCGCGCCACCCGCCCCGCGCGTCGCGCCACCCGCCCCGCGCGTCGCGCCACCCGCCCCGCGCGTCGCGCCACCCGCCCCGCGCGTC
>NZ_JAUQWH010000180.1 GCF_030757795.1 Actinoplanes oryzae | reverse complement strand
CCCGTGCCACGAAGGTCCCGGCGCCCGTCCGCGCGGTGAGATAGCCCTCGGCGACCAGCTGCTCGTAGGCGGTCGCCACGCTGTTGCGCGCCACCCCGAGGTCCGCGGCGAGCACCCGGGTGGCGGGCAGCCGGTGCCCCGGGGGCAGGCGACCGTCCACGACGGCCGCCCGCAGCGCCCGGTAGATGCGGACCGTCCGGTCCCCGTGCCCGCTCAGATCCACGACCAGGTCCACACCGCACCCCCGTACGCCCGGCTCCGTCAGCGCCGATCCTCCTCCCCCGGCCACTACCGTGTGGACCCGTGACCGACTTCACCGCCGGGCTGCCCCGCAAACGGATGGCCGCCGGCCTGCTCCTGACCGACGTGCACGACAGGGTCCTGCTCGTCGAGCCCACGTACAAGCCGTCCTGGGAGATCCCCGGCGGGACCGTGGAGGCGGACGAGTCCCCGCGCGCGGCGGTGATCCGGGAGCTGGCCGAGGAGCTGGGACTGGCCGTCGAGCCGGGGCGGCTGCTGGTCACCGACTGGGTGCCGCCGCGCGCCGGGCGTACGGAAGGGTTGATGCTGGTCTTCGACGGGGGCGTCCTGTCCGCCGCCCGCGCGGCGGACATCGTCCTCCCGGCGGACGAGCTGCGCAGCTGGGCCTGGTCCGGACCCGCCGAAGCCGCCGCGCGACTGACTCCCCTGCTGGCCCGCCGCGTCACCGCGGCCCTCGCCGCCCGTGCCGGGGGAACGAGCGCCTACCTCGAGGACGGCCGCACTCCCTAGTCGTCGTCCCCGCGGGTGGTCAGCTGGGGCTGGTCGCCGGCGCAGGTGACGCGGAACTTGACGCGGTCGTGGTTGTCGCTCGTGCTGCGGAACTCGCCCTCGTCGTCGTCCTGGTCGTGCAGCTCGAAGCCCGGGCGCGGGGACATGGAGACGATCTCGGGGCCGCCCTCCTCCTCGCAGCGGGCGACCACCGTGCCGCCGCGGGTGGAGAAGGTGCGGGTGGCGGCCCTCGGGGTGCCCAGGCTCGCCTCCGCCGACGGGGACGCCGGCGCGGATGCCGGTGCGCTCGCCGTGGGCACCGCGTCGAGGCGGCGGGCGACGTCGGCCTCGCTCAGCGGGCGGGCCGTGGTCGAGGTGAGACCGGCGCCGATGATGCTGATGGCGGCCAGGCCGACCAGGACGGCGACCGCGGCCGCACCGAGCCAGCTCGCGGCGCCGAGCAGGGTGCGACGGTTCATGCGTACGACTATGCCCGGTGCGGGGCTAAGAGCAGGACCGGGGAAGGCTAAGAGAGGGTTAAGGCCGCCGCCGCGCGCGGGCCGACCGGATACCGTGCGCGGGTGGCTCACCTGCTTCTCATCGAGGACGACTCGGCGATCCGGACCAACCTGCTGCGCGCCCTGCGGGAGCGGGGGCATGCCGTGGCGGCCTCGCACAACGCGATGGACGGCCTGCAGACCGCGCTGGCCGAGCGCCCCGATCTCGTGGTGCTCGACCTCGGGCTGCCCGACCTCGACGGGCGCGAGATGTTGCGGATGCTGCGAGCGGTGAGCGCCGTGCCCGTGATCGTCGCGACGGCACGCGACGACGAGGCCGAGATCGTGCGGGTGCTCGACGCCGGCGCCGACGACTATCTGGTCAAGCCGTTCACCGCCGCGCAGCTGGAGGCGCGGATCCGGGCCGTGCTGCGCCGGGGCGGAACGGGCGGGGGCGAGCCGGTCGCGCTGACCGTCGGCGGGCTGCGGATCGATCCGGGCGCGCGGACCGCGACGCTGGACGGTGCCGGGCTTGACCTCACGCCACGAGAGTTTGATCTGCTGCATCATCTGGCAACGAGGGCGGGACAGGTGGTGACCAAGCGTGAGCTGCTCAGCGAGGTGTGGCAGGTGCCCTACGGCGGCGCCGACAAGACCGTGGACGTGCACCTGTCGTGGCTGCGGCGCAAGCTCGGCGAGACCGCCCAGCAGCCGCGCTATCTGCACACCGTCCGCGGCGTCGGCGTCCGGCTGAGCGAGCCCGCGTGAGACGACAGCTGACGCTGCTCGTGGCGGCGACGACCTGCCTGGTGCTGATCGCGTTCCTGGTGCCCCTGGCCGTGCTCGTGCGGCAGGTGGCGGCCGACCGCGCGGTCAGCCAGGCGACCGCGGTCATCCAGGCGATCGTGCCGCTGATCGGCAGCGCGGACGACGCCGGGGTCACCGGCTCGCTCGAGGGCCAGCCGGTGCCGGTGAGCGTCTTCACCCCGGCGGGCGCCGTGCTGGGCAGCCCCGCCGAGCGCACCCCCGCGGTCCGGCTCGCCGCCGCCGACGTGCAATCGCTGACAGTCGACACGGCGGCCGGACGCGAGGTGGTGGTCGGGGTCCGGAGCACCCGCGGGACGTACGTGATCCGCTCCCTCGTCCCGGCCGCCGAGCTCACCCGCGGCGTCACCCGGGCCTGGCTGGTGCTCGCCGGGCTGGGCGCCGCCCTCGTCGTGCTCGGGCTGCTCGTCGCCGACCGCCTCGCCCGCACCCTCGTCGCCCCCATCGCCGGCCTGTCCGCGGTCTCGCACCGGCTGGCCCGCGCCGAGCTGTCCGCCCGCGCCGCCCCCGCCGGGCCGCCCGAGGTCCGGGAGGTCGCCGGCGCCCTCAACCACCTGGCCGGCCGCATCCAGGACCTGCTCCGCGAGGAGCGCGAGCAGGTCGCCGACCTGTCGCACCGGCTGCGCACGCCCCTGACCGCGCTGCGGCTGGAGGTGGAGTCGATGCGCGACCCCGCCGAGGCGCACCGGATGTCGGCCGCCGCCGACCGGATCGAGCGGGCGGTCACCACGGTCATCCAGCAGGCCCGCCGCCGCGGCGGCGAGCGGCAGAGCTGCGACGCCACGGCCGTGGTCCGCGACCGGGTCGCCTTCTGGACCGTCCTCGCCGAGGACACCGACCGCGAGGTGAGCACCCGGCTGCCCGCGGTCCCGCTCCCGGTCGCCGTGCCCGCCGACGAGCTCGCGGCCGCCCTCGACGCGCTGCTCGGCAACGTCTTCGCGCACACCCCCGACGGCACGGCCCTGGCGGTCACGCTGCGCCCGGGCGCGGACGGCGGGGCCGAGCTGACGGTGCGCGACTTCGGGCCGGGCTTCCCCGCCTCGAGCACCCGCCGCGGCACGTCGGGCAGCGGCTCCACCGGCCTGGGCGTCGACATCGCCCGCCGCGCGGCCGAGGACGGCGGCGGCTCGCTGACCGTGGAGACGGCCGACGGCGGGGGCGCCCTGGTGCGCCTGACCTTCGCCCCCGCGCCCGCCCCGATCGCCGGCCCATGACCGCGGCGGCGGGTGGCGGCGCGCGCGGCGGGTGGCGGCGCGACGTGACGGCGCACGTGCTGGGGCGAGGGGGCGTCAGTGATCGGGGGCACTGTTGCGGGAGCTCCTCCGCGGCTTAACCAGGGCTTAGCGTTCGCACAGCGTGCCGCTAGGGCGGATCGCGGGATCTTCGTCGTGCTGGTTCACCCGACACACCGGAGGTTCTCATGATCAGGATTCGCACCGCCGCCGCGCTGGCCGCCGGGACCGTCGCCGCGCTCGCCGTGGGCGGGGTGGCGCTCGCCTCGGACGGGGGCGACGACATCTCCGTGCCGATGAAGCCGAACGGCGACGTCATCACCGCCTCGCCCGGCGCGACGGACGACTCCGGGTTCGACGACTCGGCTTCCCCGTCGCCGTCCGCGACCGACGACCCGGCTTCCCCGTCGCCCTCGGCGAGCAGCAGCACGGAAGCCTCGCCCAGGCCGTCGGGCAGCGCGTCGAGCGGGGCCGCCCGGGCCGCCGACAGCGGACTCATCAGCATCGACGCGGCGAAGATGATCGCGCTCAGGGCGGCCGGCGGCGGCTATGTCGAGAGCATCGAGCGGGAGACCGAGCACGGACGGGCCGTCTGGGACGTGGACGTCGTCCGCAACGGCGTCGAGCACGACATCGACGTCGACCGCGCGACCGGCGCGATCACCCGGCACCGGACCGACGACGACAACAGCAGCAGCAGCGGCCGGAGCAGCGACGACCACAGCGGCAGCGGCAGCGACGGCAGCGATGACAACCGGGGCGACGACGACCACGGCGACGACCATGGGCGGCACGGCGGCGACGACCGGGGTGACGATCACGGGCGGCACGGCGACGACGACTGACCTGCGCAGCGCGCCAAGGAAAGACGACGACTGACCCGCGCAGCGCGCCACGGGAAGACGACGACTGACCGCGCAGCGCGCCACGGACGGTCGTGGCGGCGTACAGGAAAAGGAAGGGTGCCCGGGCGACGCAGCCCGGGCACCGCGGCAGGTGGGTCAGCCGGTGAAGAGCAGGCGGTTCGGGGAGCCGGCCCCGGCGTTGGTCACCTTGTCCGGGGTGGCGGCGGTGAGCAGCGCGTCCTGCACCTGCGCCGGCGTCCAGTCCGGGTGCCGCGACAGCACCAGCGCCGCCGCCCCGGTCACGTGCGGGGCCGCCATCGACGTGCCGTGCAGCACGTTGGTGGCGGTGTCGCCGGTGCACCAGTCGGAGGTGATGGCCGTGCCCGGGGCGAAGAGGTCCAGGCAGGTGCCGGAGTTGGAGAAGGGCGCGCGGGCGTCGGTGCTGGTGGTGGCGCCCACGGTGAGGGCGGCGGGGACGCGGGCCGGGGAGATGGTGCAGGCGTCGGTGTTGGCGTTGCCCGCGGCCACCGTGTACGTGATCCCCGACGCGATGGAGGCGTTCACCGCGGCGTCGAGGGCCTCGCTGGCGGGGACGCCGAGGCTGAGGTTGGCGACGGCCGGCCGGGCCGCGTGGGCGGTGACCCAGTCGACGCCCGCGATGACCCCGGCCGTGGTGCCGGCGCCCGAGCAGTTGAGGACGCGGACGCCGACGAGCGTGACCTGTTTCGCGACGCCGTAGGTGGAGCCGCCGACCGTACCCGCGACGTGGGTGCCGTGGCCGTTGCAGTCGTTGCCGTAGCCGCCGATCGCGTCGTGCCCGAGGCCGGCCCGGCCGCCGAAGTCGGTGTGGGAGTAGAGCAAGCCCGTGTCGATGATGTACGCGGTGACGTCGGCACCGGTCCCCGCCGCCGTGAACGTGCTGGTCAGCGGCAGGTCGCGCTGGTCGATCCGGTCGAGGCCCCAGGAGGGCGCCGCGGCGGCGAGGGACACGGCCTGGTTCTGCTCGACGAAGGCGACCGCGGGATCGGCGGCGAGTCGCCGCGCCTGCCGGGGCGACAACGCCGCCTCGAAGCCGTGGACGGCGTCGAACGTCCGCGTGACGCTGCCGTCGTAGCGGGCGGCGAGCGCGCCCGTCCGGTCCACCGCCTTCTTGAGCACGACCAGATAGCTGCCGGGAACCGCCGTGGCCGTGTCCGCGAGCCGGACGGAACCGGTGGCCGCGGCGGCGGGCGCCGGCGTCAGGACAACCACCGCGAGGATCGCGACGGCGAGCCAGGAACGTCTCATGCGGCCGACCCTACGGCCGCGAGATCCAGCTTCCTCGATGGCGATCGAACCTGCCACCATCTGTGAAAGTCCTGAAGACCCGGCAGCCTCTGGTGCGGGCGACGCTTGCGCAATACCCTTCGTTAACGCGGCTGTTACAGGCCCCAACGACGCAAAGAGGCGGCGCCGATGGCTCTCGAAGTTCCTTACACCTCGATTCCCGACATGCTGCTGCGTCGGGTGGCGGCCACGCCGGACGGCCGGGCCTTCGGATCGCCGTCGGCCGACGACACGGCCATCGACTGGCTGACCTGGGCCCAGGTGGGGGAACGCACGAAGGCGATCGCCGCCGGCCTGGTCAGCCTGGGCGTGGGGCTCGAGGACCGGGTGTCGATCATCTCGAACACCCGGATCGAGTGGGTGCTGGCCGACCTGGGGGTCAACCTGGCGGGCGCCGCGACCACCACCGTCTATCCGACCACCGAGCCCGAGGACGCCGCCTACATCGTGGCCGACTCCGGGTCGCGGGTCGTGATCGCCGAGGACCCGAAGCAGGCCCTCAAGCTCGCCGGCACGGACAACGCGGTGACCCACGTGGTGCTCCTCGACGGGCTGCCCGACGCGTCCGCGCAGCCGCCGCAGCTGACCCTCGCCGAGCTGGAGGAGCGCGGCCGGGCCCGGCTCGCCGAGACGCCGGACCTGATCGAGCGGATCGCCGCCCAGCTGGGGCCGGACAATCTGGCCACGCTGATCTACACGTCCGGGACGACCGGGCGGCCCAAGGGCGTGCAGCTCACCCACGCCTGCTGGTGCTGGGAGGGCGTCGCGCAGGGCGGGCTCGGGCTGTTCGAGCCGAGCGACATGCAGTACCTCTGGCTGCCGCTGGCCCACGCCTTCGGCAAGTGCCTGACCTGCGGCGTCATCCACGTGGGCGCGCCGACCTATGTCGACGGCCGGGTCGACAAGCTCGTCGAGCTGCTGCCGATGGTGCGCCCGACGCTGATGTGCGCGGCGCCCCGGATCTTCGAGAAGGTCTACAACAAGACGGTCACCACGGCGACGGCCGGCGGCGGGCTCAAGCCGAAGATCTTCGCCTGGGCCGTGCGGACGGGCAAGGAGAAGGTTGCCCTCGAGCAGGCCGGCAAGCCCGTCCCCGCGGCGCTCAAGGCCCGCTACGCCGTGGCCGAGCGGCTGGTCTTCAGCAAGCTCCAGCAGCGGCTCGGCGGCAACCTGCGGCTGCTCGTCTCCGGGTCGGCGCCGCTGAGCCGCGACATCGCCGAGTTCTTCGCCGCGGCCAACCTGCCGATCATGGAGGGCTACGGGCTCACGGAGACCAGCGCCGCCATCTTCGTCAACCGGCTCGGCCGGCTCAAGATCGGCTCGGTCGGCGAGGCGCTGGGCGACCTCGAGTGCCGGATCGACCACGACGGCGAGGTGCTGGTCAAGGGCACCCCGGTCATGCGCGGCTACCACAACCTGCCCCAGGAGACGGCCGAGGCGTTCACCGAGGACGGCTTCCTGCGCACCGGCGACATCGGCGAGCTCGACGACGAGGGCTACCTCAGGATCACCGACCGGAAGAAGGACCTGGTCAAGACGTCCGGCGGCAAGTACATCGCGCCGTCGGCGATCGAGGGCATGTTCAAGGCCGTGTGCCCGTACACGTCGCAGGTGGTCGTGGTCGGGCAGGCGCGCAACTTCGTCACCATGCTGGTCAGCCTGGACGAGGACGCGATCGCGGCGTGGGCGGCGGGCGGCCCGCACGCCGGCAGGACCTATGCGGAGATCGTCGCGTCGCCGGAGGCCGAGCGGCTCGTGGCGGGCTATGTCGAGGAGCTGAACGGCAAGCTCAACCGCTGGGAGACCGTCAAGAAGTTCGCCATCCTGCCGCGCGACCTCACCATCGAGCACGGCGAGATCACGCCGTCGATGAAGATCAAGCGGCGCAGTGTCGAGGCCAACTTCAGCGACCAGATCGACAAGATGTACGAGGGCTCGCTCGCCAAGATGTGAGCGAGCCGGGAGCGGTGGTCAGGCGATGACCGCGGGGACCCGCCAGTCCGGGCGGGTCACGTGGTCCAGGTCGTAGCGGACCGAGGCGATCCGGCGCACCGCCTCGGTCAGGTCCGCCGGCGGCAGCGGATAGGGCAGCCGGAGGAAGCGCTCGAGCGTCCCGTCCAGGCCGAAGCGGGGTCCGGGAGCCAGCCGGACGCCGACCTCCTCGGCCGCCCGCGCCAGCGCGCTGGAGATCGGGCCGTCCAGCTCCGCCCAGATCACCGTGCCCCCGGCCGGCTCCTTGAAGCGCCACTCCGGCAGGTGCTCGCGGACGGCCGCGGCCAGCACCGCCCGGCGCTCGCGCAGCTCGGCGCGGCGGGCGGCCACGATGCTCTCCGCGTCCTGCAGCAGCCGGACGGCGACCAGCTGCTCCAGCACCGGGCTCGCCATGTCGACGCCCACCCGCAGCGCGGCCAGCCGCTGCACCAGCGGCGCCGAGGCGCGCACCCAGCCGATCCGCAGGCCGCCCCAGTACGCCTTGCTCATGCCGCCGATCGACACCACCCGCGAGTGGCGATCGAAAACGGCCACGGGCGGGGGCATCTCGGTGCTGTCGAGCGGCAGGTCCACCCATGACTCGTCGATGACCAGCTCGGTGCCGGCCGAGTGCGCCGCGGCCACGAGCCGCTCGCGCAGGGCGGCCGGCATGAGGTGGCCGGTGGGATTCTGAAACTCCGGGATCAGGTACGCCATCCGCGGCCGGGTCTGCCGCACGGCCCCGAGCAGCAGCTCCGCGTCCCAGCCGGTCTCCGCGTCGAGCCCGTGGGTGCTGATCCGGGCGCGGCGGGCGGCCAGGGCGGCGAGCGCGTTCGGATAGGTGGGCGACTCCACCAGCACCGTGGTGCCGGGCGGGACGAGCAGCCGGAGCGACAGGTCCAGGGCCTGCTGCGTCCCGCTGGTGATCAGAATCTGCTCGGCGCTCGTTGGCACGCCCCGCCGCGTGTAGCCGGCGGCGACCGCGTCGCGCAGCTCCCCCAGCCCCGTCGGGCGGTAGCCGGCGCTGCCGAGGAAGCGCGGCAGGTCCTCGGCGGCGGCCCGGGCGGCGCCCACCAGCTCGGGCGGCGCCGCCGACGCGGCCACCCCGAGATCGATCATCTCCATGTCGTCGTCCGGCGTCCACAGCCCCGAGGTGGCGACCCGGTGACCGTGGGGCAGGGTGGTCCAGCTGCCGGCGCCGCGCCGGCTGGTCAGGTGGCCGCTCTCGCGCAGCCCCCGGTACGCCGCCGTGACCGTCGTGCGGCTCACGCCCAGCGCCGCGGCGAGGTCGCGCTCGGCGGGCAGGCGCACCCCGAGCGGCAGCCGCCCGTCGCTCAGCAGTCCGCGGATCGTCCCGGCGAGCGCGGCATAATCGGGACTGCGGCGACGACCCGGCAACGCATGCCACTGCCCGAGCAGACGAGCCAATTGGTCGCCTCGCATCGTGGTCGTCACGGCCACCTCCGGGAAATTGGCTATGTCAGGTCGGCGGATTGGCCTTCAGAGTGGCACTTATGACGGATCTTGGCAAACGCGTCCCGCAGCTCTTCCTGGGACTCGTGCTGTACGGCATCAGCATGGCCCTGATGGTGGAGTCCGACCTGGGACTCAACCCGTGGGACGTGTTCCATCAGGGCGTGTCCCGCGTCACGGGGCTGAGCTTCGGCGTGGTCGTGCTGCTGACCGGCGTACCGGTGCTGCTGCTCTGGATCCCCCTGCGGCAGAAGCCGGGCTTCGGCACGATCGCCAACCTGGTCGTCATCGGCCTCGTGGCGGACGCCGCGCTCGCGGTGCTCTCCCCGGGTCACCACCTGCCCGCCCGGATCGGCTACCTCGTGGCGGGCGTGCTGCTCAACGGCGTCGCCACGGGCATGTACATCGGCGCGCGCCTCGGGCCCGGCCCCCGCGACGGGCTCATGACCGGCATCGTGCGGCGCTTCCCGCGGCTGTCGATCCGCCTGGTCCGGACCGGCATCGAGCTCGGCGTGCTGGCGATCGGCTTCCTGCTGGGCGGCACCTTCGGCGTGGGCACCGTCGTGTACGCCGTGACGATCGGTCCCCTCGCCCAGTTCTTCCTGCCGATGTTCACAATCCGCCCGGCCGCCCCCGAGCCGGTCGCCGTCCAGGATGGACTGCGCTGACGGGCGACATATCCCGACAGTGGGACACGGTCCGGTGATCATCCGGACACATTCGCTTTCGGGTTCGGCGGCCACACGGCATCATGGCGACATGGGGGCTGGCGAGTGGCACTGGAATGACGCCTGGATCTTCGTGTCCGCGGTCATCGCCGAGCGCCTCGAGCGCGATCGGGCGATGCACGCCGCCCTGCCCGTGACCGGGGCGAGCCTGGCCGACCTGCTGGCGGCCGCCGACTTCCTGCACCACAGCGTCCCCAGCCGCGCCGAGCTCGAGGAGGCCGTCCGCCGCCTCGCCGGCGCCGGCCTGATCACCGTCGACGACGACCTGGTCGAGGTGGCGCCGGCCGGCGAGCAGCTGTGGCGCACCCGCCCCTTCAGCGGCCTGTCCTCGGCGGTGCTGACCCTCCAGACCCAGCTCAACCGCAGCGCCTCGCCGGGCGACTCGGCCTGGGAGCTGGACGACAAGACCTACAACGCCGCCGTACGCGAATATTCGCTCCGCCTCGCCGACGGTCGCTAGCTCCTGCCGTCGAGGAGCCGCCGCAGGGCCTCCTCCATGCCGGCCAGGGCGCCGGCGCCGACCTCCCGCTCCCACTCCGCGCGCATCTCGTCGAAGATCGCCCGCCCCTCGCGCCGCATCGCCAGCCCACGCTCGGTGACGAGCAGGCGCATCCGCCGGCCGTCGGCGGGATCGGGCTCCCGCCCCACGTAGCCCCGCCCCTCCAGCGCGGCGATCGTCTTGGCCGCGGACTGCTTGGTCACGGACAGCCGCCGCCCCAGCTCGGAGGCGCTGTCCGCCCCCTCGAGGATCGCCGTCAGCGCGAACTCGTGCGTCGTGGTGACGTCCTCGTACCCCCGCGCGGCGAGCTCGGTGGTCGCCCGGTCGGCCAGGTGGCGAAAGCCGTTGAGCAGCAACATGGCGAGATCGGCACCGGAACCTGACATGCGGGCAGCCTAACCGAGCCGTTGACTTAGACAACCAGGTTGTCTACCGTACTCGACAACCAGGCTGTCTATCCGAGGAGTCGCCATGTCCGACGTCACCCACCACTACGCCGACCTGAACGGCACCCGCCTGCACTACGTCACGGCCGGCACCGAAGGCTCCCCGATCCTGCTGGTCCACGGCTGGCCGGAGTCCTGGTGGGCCTTCCGCAAGCTGATCCCGCTGCTCGCGGGGACCCACCGGGTCATCGCCGTCGACCTGCGCGGCTTCGGCGACTCGGGCACCGGCGAGGGCCCCTACGACGTCGCCACCTCGGCCGAGGACCTGCACCACCTGGTCGACCACCTCGCCCTCGGCCCGGTCCACCTGTCCTGCCAGGACATCGGCGGCTTCGTGGCCTTCCGCTTCGCCGCGACCCACCCCGCCGACGTCCTGAGCTTCACGGCGATCGAGAGCACGCTCCCCGGCTACGGCCTCGAACAGCTCGCCGACGTCAACCACGGCGGCTCCTGGCACGTCGGCTTCCTGGCCGCCCCCGGCATCCCGGAGCTGCTGCTGCCGGGCCACGAGCGCCGGCTGCTCGCCGACTGGGCGTACCCCATGATGCTGGCCACCCCGAACGCCGTCACCGACGAGGACCTGACCGAATTCACCCGCACCTACGCCCGCCCCCACGGCTGGCGCGGAACAACAGGCCTCTACCAAAGCGTCTTCACCGACGCCGGCGCCACCCGGTCACTTCCCCCGCTCCCCATGCCGGTCCTGGCCATCGACGGGGCGAGCGCCCCCTTCACCGAGCAGACCTTCCGCCAGGTGACCACCGGCCCCCTCACCACCCTCCACCTGGAAGGCGTGGGCCACCTCGTAGCCCAGGAGGCACCGGACGCGCTCGCCGAAGCCCTCCTGGCCTTCACGAAAGGCATCTGACCCTCGCCACCGGGCCCAGCCGCTGCTGGCGCGAGTCCCCGTCACCGTGCACGTCGGCGGCGACAACGTCGGCGCCCGACTGCGCGATGCTGAGGATGGCGTTCAGCTGGTGGAGATCGTGCGCCGGTCCGAGCGACCCCGTGCCCCCTTGCCGACGGCCGGGCGGGGGTCAGCGGATGGGGTTGCCCGCCTCGCGGAGGCTGTTCTTGACCTCGCCGATCGTGAGTTCGCCGAAGTGGAAGACGCTTGCCGCGAGCACCGCGTCCGCCCCGGCCGCCACCGCCGGCGCGAAGTGCTCGACCGCGCCCGCGCCGCCGCTCGCGATCACCGGGATGTCGACGACGCCGCGTACCGCCGTGATCAGGTCGAGGTCGAAGCCGGCCTTGGTGCCGTCGGCGTCCATCGAGTTGAGGAGGATCTCGCCGGCGCCCAGTGTGGCGACGCGGGCGGCCCATTCGACCGCGTCCAGGCCGGCGCTGCGGCGGCCGCCGTGGGTGGTGACCTCCCAGCCGCTGGGCTGGCCCTCGGCGCGGCGGACGTCGAGGGACAGCACCAGCACCTGGTTGCCGAAGCGGTCGGCGATCTCCGAGATCAGCTCGGGCCGGCTGATCGCCGCGGTGTTGACGCCCACCTTGTCGGCGCCGGCGCGCAGCAGGGTGTCGACGTTGTCCACCGAGCGGACTCCGCCGCCCACGGTGAGGGGGATGAAGACCGATTCCGCCGTACGCCGGACCACGTCGAGCATCGTGCCCCGGTCGTCCGAGGACGCCGTCACGTCGAGGAAGGTGAGCTCGTCCGCGCCCTGGGCGTCGTAGGCGGCGGCCAGCTGGACCGGGTCGCCGGCGTCGCGCAGGTCGAGGAAGTTGACGCCCTTGACGACCCGGCCCGCGTCGACGTCGAGGCAGGGGATGACGCGCACCGCCACGGTCATCGGAGGGCCGCCAGGGCCTCGGCCACCGTGAAGGCGCCCGCGTAGAGTGCCTTGCCGGCGATCACGCCTTCCACGCCCACCGGTTCGAGGGTGGCGAGGGCGCGCAGGTCGTCGAGGCTGGAGACGCCGCCGCTGGCGATGACCGGGGCCGGCGTCCGGGAGCAGACCTCGCGCAGCAGGTCGAGGTTCGGGCCCTTGAGCGTGCCGTCCTTGGTGATGTCGGTGACGACGTACCGGGCGGCGCCCGCCTTGTCGAGACGTTCGAGCACCTCGTACAGGTCGCCGCCGTCGCGGGTCCAGCCGCGCGCCGACAGCGTCCGGCCGCGCACGTCGAGACCGATCGCCACCCGGTCGCCGTACTCGCCGCAGATGCGGTCGCACCACTCCGGGTCCTCGAGGGCGGCGGTGCCGATGTTGACCCGGGCGGCGCCGGTGCCGAGGGCCGCGCGCAGCGACTCGTCGTCGCGGATGCCGCCGGACAGCTCCACCTTGACGTCGAGCCGCCCGACCACCTCGGCGAGCAGGGCGGCGTTGGAGCCCCGCCCGAACGCGGCGTCGAGGTCGACCAGGTGCACCCAGTCGGCGCCGTCGTTCTGCCAGGCCAGCGCCGCCTCGAGCGGGTCGCCGTAGCTGGTCTCGGAGCCGGCGGCCCCCTGCACGAGACGCACGGCCTGGCCGTCGGCGACGTCGACGGCGGGCAGCAGGGAGAGGGTCACGGGAGCTCCGATCTTCGAGACGAACTAACGACGGCCCAGAACTGCGACGACCAGGGCCGGCAGCACGAGGACGAGGAGGACGGTGAGCACGATGCGCAGTCCGAGCTCGGGCACGAGGAACCAGACCGCGACCGCGGCGACCAGCGGCACGGCCACGATGCCCAGGCGCTCGCCGCGGCTGCGCCGGTAGAGCCGGCCCGAGCCGCGCCGCTGCGGGGTGAGCCTGCGCTGCAGGTCCCGCCGCCGTTCCCGGCGGGCGACCCGGCGCGCGGTCCGGGCCTTCTGCTTCTCGGCGACGGCGAGACGCTCGGCCCGCCGCCGCGCGCGTTCCTTACTCATCCAGCGCGGACGCCCAGTTGCGCAGCAGTGCGTACCCGGCGTCGGCGGACTTCTCCGGGTGGAACTGGGCCGCCGACAGCGCCCCGTGCTCGACCACCGCGGCGAACGGCAGGTCGTGCGCGGCCGTGGTGACCTTCGCGCCGGCGGCTTCGAGGGCCGCCAGGTCCGACGCCGCGTACGAGTGCACGAAGTAGAACCGCGTCTCCGCGTCCAGCCCCGCGAGCAGCGCCGACTCCTGCGGGACGGTGACGGTGTTCCAGCCCATGTGCGGGATCCGGCTCGCCGTCAGCTTCGTCACCGCGCCGGGCAGCAGCCCGAGCCCCCGCGTCTCGACGCCGTGCTCGACGCCGGTCTCGAAGAGGATCTGCATGCCCACGCAGATGCCGAGCACCGGACGGCCTTCGGCGACCCGCTCGGCGATGACCGGCCCGGCGCCCAGCTTCTCGATGCCGGCCATGCACGCCGCGTACGCCCCGACGCCCGGCACCACGAGCCCGTCCGCAGCCGCGGCCGCGTCGAGGTCGTCGGTCACCGTGACGTCCACGCCGGTCCGGGCGACCGCCCGCTCGGCCGACCGCAGGTTCCCCGAGCCGTAGTCGAGGATGACGACGCTGGTCATGAATCCCCCGGAAGCAGCCAGAGCACGCCGCCGGCCGCCGAGATCACGGCGAGCGCGGCGACGAGCCCGATCGAGAACTTGGTCGCACCCTGCCGGCGCAGCGACACCACGCCGCCGACGAGCATGCCGGCGAGGCCGAGCAGGAGGACGGGCAGGACGCTGCTCACAGCACGCCCTTCGTCGACGGGAGCGCCCCGGCGTTGCGCGGGTCGATCTCGACGGCCTCGCGCAGCGCCCGGGAGAACGCCTTGAACTGTGCCTCCACCACGTGGTGCGCATCGGGGTGCCCGCCCTCGCGCGCCGCGCGCAGCACGCTGACGTGCAGCGTCACCTTGGCGGCGTGGCCGAACGACTCGAAGATGTGCCGGGTCATGCTGGTCGGATAGACCGGCCCGATGTACGGGGCGAGCGCCGGCTCCTCGTGCACCACGTAGGGCCGGCCGGACAGGTCCACGGCCGCCCGGACCAGCACCTCGTCCATGGGGATCGTGGCCGACCCGTAGCGCCGGATGCCCGCCTTGTCGCCCAGCGCGATCGCGAACGCCTCGCCGAGCGCCAGCGCGGTGTCCTCCATCGTGTGGTGCGCGTCGATCTCGAGGTCGCCCTCGGTGCGCACGAGCAGGTCGAAGCCGCCGTGCTTGGCGAGCTGGTTGAGCATGTGATCGTAGAAGCCGACCCCGGTGGCGAGGTCGCCCTTGCCGGTGCCGTCGAGGTCGATCTCGACGAGGACCTTGGTCTCGTTGGTGACGCGCTCGACGCGCCCGATGCGGCTCACGACAGGATCTCCTCGGCGGCGGTCAGGAAGGCGGTGGTCTCGGCGGGGTCGCCCGCGGTCACGCGCAGCCAGCCGGGCAGGCCGACGTCGCGGATCAGCACGCCCCGGTCCAGGAAGGCCTGCCACGCGGCCCGCTGGTCGCCGACGGCCGGCTCCCCGGCGGACGAAGCCGTGCCGGGCACCGCGAACAGCACGAAGTTGGCGTCGCTGTCGGCGACCCGCACCCCGCGCGAGCGCAGCGTCGACACGATCCGGTCGCGCTGCGCCTTGATCGCGTCGACGGTCGCGAGCAGGGCGTCCCGCTCGGCCAGTGCCGCGCGCGCGGCCGCCTGCGTCAGCGACGACAGGTGGTACGGCAGGCGGACCAGCTGCACGGCGTCGACCACGGCCGGGTCGGCGGCGAAGTAGCCGAGCCGCCCGCCCGCGAAGCCGAACGCCTTGCTCATCGTGCGGCTGACGATCAGGCGCGGGTGCCCCGGCAGCAGGGTCAGGGCGCTCGGGGTGCCGGGGCGGGCGAACTCCGCGTACGCCTCGTCGACCAGCACCATCCCGGGCGCCGCCGCGAGCACCGCGTCGATCACCTCGGGGTCGAGCGCGGTGCCGGTCGGATTGTTGGGCGAGCAGAGGAACACCAGGTCGGGCCGGTGCCGCTCGATCTGCTCGACCGCGGCGGCCGGGGTCAGCCCGAAGTCGGGGTCGCGCAGCGCGCCGATCCAGCGGGTGCCGGTGCCGGCGGCGAGCAGCGGGTGCATCGAGTACGAGGGCCCGAAGCCGAGCGCCGTCCGCCCCGGCCCGCCGAACGCCTGGAGGATCTGCTGCTGCACCTCGTTGGAGCCGTTGGCCGCCCACACCTGCGCCGCGGTCAGCCCGTGCCCGAGATAGGCGGCGAGATCGGTGCGCAGGGCGACCGCGTCCCGGTCCGGATAGCGGTTGAGGTCGGCCAGCTCGGCCTGCAGCGCCTTGGCGATCGCCTCGACGGCGGCCTCGGGCACCGGGTACGAGTTCTCGTTCGTGTTGAGCCGCACCGCCACGTCCAGCTGCGGTGCGCCGTACGGCGTCTGGCCCCGCAGGTCGTCGCGGATGGGCAGGTCGTCGATCGTCGTCACGCGGCACCCCCGGACGCCGGAGAACCCGCGGCGTTGCCGGACGGGGCAGCATCGCCCGACGCAGCGTTGCCGGACAGGGCAGCATCGCCCGACGCAGCAGCAGAACCGGAGGCCGCCGGGCCGGAGGCCGCCGGGCCGGAAGCAGCGGCCGGGGACGCCGGGCCGGAAGCAGCCGCGCCGGAAGCGGCCGGGGACGCCGGGCCGGAAGCAGCCGCACCGGATGTGGCCGGGCCGGAGGCGGCGGCCGGGAACGCCGGGTCGCCGGGCCTGGAGGGAACGGCGTCGCCGAAGCGGGCGGTCACGGCCTGGCCGTGCGCCGGCAGGTCCTCGGCGTTGGCGAGAGCGACCACGTGCGGGGCCACGTCGCGCAGGGCGGCCTCGTCATATTCCACGACGTGGATGCCGCGCAGGAACGACTGCACCGACAGGCCGGACGAGTGGCGCGCGCAGCCCGCGGTGGGCAGGACGTGGTTGGAGCCGGCCGCATAGTCGCCCAGCGACACCGGCGAGTAGGCGCCGACGAAGATGGCACCGGCGTTGCGGACCCTGAACGCCCACTCGCGGGCGTCGCGGGTCTGGATCTCGAGGTGCTCCGCCGCGTAGGCGTCGACCACGGTCAGGCCCTGCGCCAGGTCGTCGACCAGCACGACGCCGGACTGACGGCCGCCGAGCGCCTCGCGCACCCGGGCCTCGTGCTTGGTCGCGGGCACCTGGACGGCCAGCTGGGCGTCGACCGCGTCGGCCAGCTCGGGCGAGTCGGTGACCAGCACGCTCGCGGCCAGCGGGTCGTGCTCGGCCTGGCTGATCAGGTCGGCGGCGACGTGCACCGGCGACGCGGTCTCGTCGGCCAGGATCGCGATCTCGGTGGGGCCGGCCTCGGCGTCGATGCCGACCGTGCCCTGCAGCAGCCGCTTGGCCGCGGTCACCCAGATGTTGCCCGGCCCGGTGATCACGTCGACCGGGGCGCAGCCGTCCGTCTCGTCGGCGCCGGTCGAGCCGTAGCCGAGCATGGCGACCGCCTGGGCGCCGCCGGCCGCATACACCTCGTCGACGCCCAGCAGGGCGCAGGCGGCCAGGACGCGCGCGTCCGGCAGGCCGCCGTTCTCCCGCTGCGGCGGGCTGGCCACGACCAGCGAGCTCACGCCCGCGGCCTGGGCCGGCACCACGTTCATGACGACGGTCGACGGATAGACGGCGAGGCCACCCGGCACGTAGAGGCCGACGCGGGAGACCGGCACCCACCGCTCGATCACGGTGCCGCCGGGGACGACCTGGGTGGTGACGTCGGTGCGCCGCTGGTCGGCGTGAACCTTACGGGTGCGCTCGATCGCGACCTCGAGCGCGCGGCGCACCTCGGGGTCGAGGGTGTCGACCGCGGCGGCGATGGCCTCCGCGGGCACCCGCAGGCGCTCCAGGCGCACCCCGTCGAATTTCTCCGTGGCGTCGCGGATCGCCGCGAAACCATGCTCCCGGACCGCCTCCACGACGGGGCGGATCCGCTCGACGGCCTGAGAGACGTCGAGCTGGGCACGGGGCAGCAGACCGCGCGGGTCCCGGCGGGAGCCGCGCAGGTCGATCCGGTTCAGCACGCCGCCAAGTCTAGGCCGTGCGCCGCGGCGGCCCCGGCCGCGGTTCCAGGCAGTGGGACCCGCCACGACTTCCCCGGGGCGCGGCGTGGCGGGAACCGTCCCGGCCGGGACGGT